>JAUIHG010000267.1 GCA_030432405.1 Bacteroidia bacterium
GGACGGGCCATACGCGAACAACAACAATGGGTGAGATTGCCCTGTACCCTCAAATATAGGGTGCATCAAGGAGCGCACAACGGAGGCCCTGCCTGGCCTGGGGACAAAAAAAAATGGCAATCCAAGTATCGCACCGCTCAACCTCCTACCCTTGCTGCGGTCAAGCCCTGGGGGATTCAGAAGGAGCTGGTCGTACTGGATTGCCGGGGGCAAAAGTAGTCCATTTCCGGGTTCCGGAAAGCCCATCACCGGCCCCAGGACCCGGAAATCCCTCTGGCTGGATCAGTCGGCCTCCTGCAGGCCTTCGCCGGGAGGCGGAACGGCTTCACGGTGGGGCATGGATGGTCTATTTTCGCGGGCATGTCCAAGCCCAAAACCCCGTCCCGTTCCGCCTCCAAATCCAGCAGCCATGCCAAGGTGAACCTGGAGCACAGCAAAAACGAAGACGCCATGAAGCTGCTTGTGGCCGAGATGCGCCGTAAGGAGCAGGAGGTCTTCAAAGGCGGTGGCGAGAAGCGGATTGCCAAGCTGCACGCCAAAGGCAAAATGACCGCCCGCGAACGGGTCGATGCCCTGCTGGATTCCGGTAAACCGGTGTTTGAGATCGGGGCTTTTGTGGGCGACGGGATGTACGAAGAACACGGCGGCTGCCCAAGCGGTGGCGTGGTTGTGGTGCTGGGCTACATCAAAGGCCGGCTTTGCGTGGTGGTGGCCAACGACGCCACCGTCAAAGCGGGTGCCTGGTTCCCGATCACCGGCAAAAAGAACCTGCGGGCCCAGGAGATCGCGATGGAAAACCGCCTGCCCATTGTTTATCTGGTGGACTCGGCGGGCGTCTACCTGCCCATGCAGGACGAGATTTTCCCGGACAAGGAGCACTTTGGCCGCATTTTCCGCAACAACGCGGTGATGTCTTCCATGGGCATTCCGCAGATCTCGGCCATCATGGGCAGCTGCGTGGCCGGCGGTGCCTACCTGCCCATCATGTCGGACGAGGCCCTGATCGTGGAAGGCACAGGCTCCATCTTCCTGGCCGGACCCTATCTGGTGCGCGCCGCCATCGGCGAAGACGTGGACGCCGAGACCCTGGGAGGCGCGGCCACCACCACGGAAATCTCCGGCATCTGCGATTACCGGGAAAAGGACGATGCCAGCTGCCTGAAGCGGATCCGCAGCCTGGTGGGCCAGATGGGTTCGCGCGAACGCGCGGGCTTTGACCGCATCGAAGCCCAAAAGCCCGAACACGCCCTGGAGCATATATACGGCGTGCTGCCGGCTGGCCTGGCCAAGCCCTACGACATGCGCAACCTGCTGCGCTGTGTGGTGGACCAGGGCAGTCTGGAGGAATACAAGGAAGGCTACGGCCAATCCATCGTCACCACCTATGCCCGCATCGACGGCTGGGCGGTGGGCATCGTGGCCAACCAGCGGAACATCGTTCGCACGGCCAAAGGCGAAACCCAGTTTGGTGGCGTGATCTATTCGGATTCGGCCGACAAGGCCGCGCGCTTCATCATGAACTGCAACCAGAAGAAGATCCCGCTGGTCTTCTTCCAGGACGTGACCGGCTTTATGGTGGGCAGCCGCTCGGAGCACGGCGGCATCATCAAGGACGGGGCCAAGCTGGTCAATGCCATGAGCAACAGTGTGGTGCCCAAATTCACCGTGGTGGTGGGCAACAGCTACGGGGCCGGCAACTATGCCATGTGCGGCAAGGCCTACGACCCCCGCCTGATGCTGGCCTGGCCAACCGCGCAGATTGCGGTGATGGGCGGAGCACAGGCAGCCAAGGTGCTGCTGCAGATTGAAATGGCCTCGGCCAAGGCCAAAGGCGAGGAAGTGTCCAAGGAAAAGGAGACCGAGTTGCTGGAGCGGATCACGGCGCGCTACGAAGCCATGACCAAACCCTACCATGCCGCTTCAAGGCTTTGGGTGGACGCCATCATTGATCCGGTGCGCACGCGCGAATGGTTGTCGGCCGGCATCACAATGGCCGACCATGCGCCTGTCGAAAAACGCTTTAATCCAGGCGTGCTGCAAACCTGACAGCCAACGCGTTACACGCTTATTTTCTCAATCTTCTTTCAGCTCCTTCCCCGCTCCCCAGCGGAAGGTATCCACGGGTAACCCTGCCAGGTCCAACACCCGGTCCACCACGGTGGCCGCAAGGGCTTCAAAATCCGCAGGCACCGAATAAAACGACGGCATGGCTGGCGCAATGATGGCGCCGGCTTCGGTCAGTGTGGTCATGTTGCGCAGATGGATCAGGCTCAGCGGGGTATCGCGGGGTACGAGAATGAGGCGGCGGCGTTCCTTGAGCACCACATCGGCTGCGCGGGTCATCAGGTCGTTGCTGACTCCAGCGGCAATCCTGCCCATCGTGCCCATGCTGCAGGGCGCGATGATCATCGTGTCGTATCGGGCAGAGCCGCTGGCAAATGGGGCCATGAAATCCATGGCGCCGTATTCGGCGAAGCCATATTCCGGTGGATGGTCGGAGCCCAATTCAGTGGCCCAAACCGTTCGCGCGTTGCGCGACCACACCAAGCCGACCGTCAATTCCACGCCATCATCCTGGCCGATGCGGTGCAGGCGGTCCAGCAAGACCTTGGCATAGATGGATCCCGAAGCACCGGTGATGCCGACTACGATTTTTCGAACCTGTTGATTCATAATGCGTTGTGCATGCCCCAATGCGTCAATCGGGGACTGGTGAAGTAAAGCAATTGGAACTATTTTTGTTCAGAAGGCTTTTTAGCACCGTGTGTTAGGCAGCATGAACGCTGGGTGTACACCGCGGTTCGCGGGAACGCAAAAACCGGCACCGTGTTTGTACGTAGGCATGATGTAGCTGCGCGCATGCTTTTGCTTGCGTGTATGCGCATGGCTAGACGCACAAACGGTGCTTGGCCGCAGGCCCCCCTGGCTGCTGACGATCCAGCGCTGGGTTTTGTGGCCACAGCCGCCAAACAGCCATCAACCGATAGCCCCGCCCCAGTGAACGATACGCCCTACAGCGCACACCGATTTCCCAAGACCATGTCCCGCACCATTTCCACCTCCATCGGCATCCGCAAGGCCTGCCGGAAGCCCATTGGCCTGCTCACCGCTATGGCCTTTGCCCTGCTGATCCTGCATGCGCCTTCGGCGAAGGCCCAGTCCGCCGCCAAGCCCACCGCAACCGTGCAGGCCCCGGACGCACCGGCCACCGCCTCGCTCTTTGCGCCTACGGAGGCCGGCCAGGCCGGCGAAAGCCCCGCGGCAAAAGCACCCGCCGATCAGGAAGGGGTCCAATGGATGACCTTCGAGGAAGCCATGGCCGCCATGGAAACCGAACCGCGCAAAGTCTTCATCGACCTGTACACCGATTGGTGCGGTTGGTGCAAGCGCATGGACGCCAACACCTTCAGCAACCCGGTGGTGGCCGCTGAACTGAACACCAAATGGTATCCGGTCAAGTTTGACGCCGAACAAAAGGAACCGGTGGTTTACAAAGGCAAGGAATACACTTTTGTGCCCTCCGGCCGCCGCGGCTACAACCAATTGGCCGCCGAGCTGGCAGCCGGCCGCCTCTCCTACCCGACCACGGTTTACCTGGACGAAAACGGCGACCCCATCCAGGCCATTCCCGGCTACAAAGACGCCTACTCCCTGGACAAGATCCTCAAGTTTTTTGGCAAGGACCACTACCGCAACAAGACCTGGGTCGAGTTCCAGAAAACCTACGAGAGCCCCTTGCGCAACTGAGGCCTCCCAGCCCCTTGCCGGGTCAAGCCTTTTGCTTTCA
>JAUIHG010000046.1 GCA_030432405.1 Bacteroidia bacterium
TGCCAAAGTGGACGGCGAGAAATTCACGGCCTTCTTGGTGGAGCGCGCCTTCGAGGGCGTTCGCACCGGCGCCGAAGAGCACAAGATGGGCATCCGCGGGTCGTCGACCACGGCCCTCTATCTGGACAGCGTGCGCGTGCCCTTGGAAAACGTCCTGGGCGAGATCGGACGCGGCCACATCATCGCCTTCAACATCCTGAATATAGGGCGCTTAAAGCTTGGCGCTTCCTGTGCCGGCGGCTGCAAGGACGTACTGCGCGACTCCATCGCCTACGCCAAAGAACGCCAAGCCTTCGGGCAGCCGATCGCCCAATTTGGCGCCATCCGGCACAAGCTCGGCGAGATGGCCGCCAGGATTTACGCCTGCGAATCGGCCACCTACCGCACCAGCGGCATGTTGGACGATCTGGTCAAGCAGCTGGAGGCCGATGGCACCCCGCGCTATCTGGCCAAGGGTGAGGCCGCTGAGGAATACAGCATCGAATGCGCCATTCTGAAGGTCTTTGGTTCCGAAGTGCTGGACTTTGTGGTGGACGAGGCCGTTCAGGTTTACGGCGGCATGGGTTTTTCCGAGGAAAGCCCGGTGGCCCGCGCCTACCGCGACAGCCGCATCAACCGGATTTTTGAAGGCACCAATGAAATCAACCGCCTGCTCAGCGTGGGTATGCTGCTCAAAAAGGCCATGAAAGGCCAACTGGACCTCATGGGCCCGGCCATGGCCGTGCAGAAGGACCTGATGGGCATGCCGGATATGAGCGAGCCGGAAGGCGTGCTCGGTCAGGAGAAAAAGGCCCTGGCCAATGCCAAGAAAGCCGTGCTGATGGTGGCCGGTGCTGCTGCCCAGCATTTCATGGCCAAAATCGAAGAAGAACAGGAGATCATGATGAACGTGGCCGACATGCTCATTGAGGTCTTTGTCATTGAATCCATCCTGCTCCGGACCGAAAAAACCATGGACGCCAAAGGCGAAGACGGTGCGGCCGACGAGCTCGATTTGACCCGCACTTACCTGCAAGGCGCCATGGAGCGGATCGGCAGCGCGGGCCGTCACGCCATCAACGGGTTCGCCGAAGGCGATACCCTGCGCATGATGCACCTGGGCCTGAAGCGCTTTACCAAGCTGGAACCTTTCAACGCCATTGCTGCCCGCCGCCGCATGGCCGACCGCCTCATTGAGGCCGATGGTTACAGCTTCTGATACCGGACCCATTCATTCCCATTTCTCTTTTTTCGAATTCCACCCATGTCCACCACCACAGCTGAAAAAAGCACCCAGGCCCTGCGGGGCGGGGAATACCTGATCCGCGACGCGGCCCCGGCCGAATGCTACCTGCGAGAACACCGCAGCGAGGAACAGCAAATGGTGGCCGACACGGTCCGCCAGTTCATCGAGCAGGACGTGCACCCCAACCTGGACCGCATCGACGCGATGGAGGAGGGGCTCATGCCGGCCTTGCTCGACAAGTCCGCCGAACTGGGCCTGACGGCCATGGCCATTCCCGAGGAATACGGGGGCTTTGGCAAGGACTTCATCACCAACATGCTGGTGACCGAATTCACCGGCCACGGGCATTCCTTTTCGGTGGCTTTTGGGGCACACGTGGGCATTGGCACCCTGCCGATCGTCTATTTCGGCACCGCCGAACAGAAGGCCAAATACCTCCCCAAACTGGCCACGGCCGAATTGAAGGCCGCGTATTGCCTGACCGAGCCGGGTTCCGGATCGGACGCCCTGGCGGCGAAGACCCGCGCCGACCTCAACGAGGCGGGCACGCACTATGTGCTCAACGGGCAGAAGATGTGGATCACCAACGCGGGCTTTGCAGACGTGTTCATCGTATTCGCCAAGATTGGCGGGGAACAGTTCACCGGCTTCATTGTGGAGCGCGGCTGGAAAGGCGTCAGCGTCGGTGCCGAGGAAAAGAAAATGGGCATCAAGGGGTCGTCCACGCGCCAGGTCTTCTTTGAAAACGTGGAGGTGCCGGTCGAGAACCTGCTCGGTGAAATCGGAAAAGGCCACAAGATTGCCTTCAACATCCTCAACGTGGGCCGCATCAAGCTGGCCGCTGGTGTCTTGGGCGGTTCCAAACAGGCCGCCACGGCTGCCGTGCGCTACGCCAAGGAGCGCAAGCAGTTCCAGCAGTCCATTGCCGCCTTTGGCGCCATCCAGCACAAGCTGGGGGAGATGACCGTCCGCGTCTATGCGGCCGAAGCGGCCACCTACCGGGCCACCGCATGGATCGACGCCGAGGAGAAGCGCCTGCTCGCCTCCGGCGTCGGCGAAAACGAAGCCCTGCTCGGGGCAGCCGAAGAGTATGCCATGGAATGCGCCATGCTCAAGGTGATCGGCTCGGAATGCGTGGATTATGTGGTGGACGAACTGGTCCAGATCCACGGGGGCTATGGTTTCTCCGAAGAGTACCCCGCAGCCCGCGCCTACCGCGACAGCCGCATCAACCGGATTTTTGAAGGCACCAACGAGATCAACCGCATGCTCTCGGTGGACATGCTGCTCCGTCGTGCCCTGGCCGGCAAACTCGATTTCCTCAGTGCCGCCATGGGCGTGCAGCAGGAGCTGATGGGCATGCCCTCCATGGAGCAGCCGGAAGGCCTCTTTGGTGTTGAGCACGACGCCGTGTCCCGCTTCAAGAAGCTCTGCCTGGCCGTGGTCGGCTTTGCGGCCCAAAAGAAAGGCAAGGCCCTTTCCGACGAACAGGAAGTCCTGCTCTGGCTGGCCGACCTGCTCATGGAAACCTTTGTTTCCGAAAGCGTACTACACCGCGTACACCGTTTGGTGGAAGCCGGTGAGGCCGTGGAAACCGGCCCCAAGGGCGACATCGTGCGCCTCTACCTGCAGGACGCTGCCCAACGCATGCGCACCGCCGCCGAACGGGCGGTCACGGCCATCGCCGAAGGCGACGAAGCCCGCATGCTGCTCATGGCCGTCAAGCGCTTCACCAAGATGCAGCCGATGGACACCGTGCGTGCCCGCCGGCGCGTGGCGGAAGCCCTGATCGAGGCGGATGGGTATCCGTATTGAGCCGTACGAACAAACTGTTTCAAGGGCACGCTGCACGGCGTGCCCTTTTATTTTGCTTATGCCGCACCGCCGCTGACCAACCGCTCCAACAAATCCCCCACACCGTAAGCCACGCCTGCGGCGAGGGCACCCAGCAACAGCGTTTCCAGGATACCGCGCATCCGGCTGGTTTCAGTTACCGCGCTTTTCAGGTAGCCGATCAGGACAAAACCGATGGTGGTCAGGGCGGCGGATGAAGCAAACAGCGGCGCGGGCCACACGCCCACCGCGTAGTCGTACACAAAGACCAACAGCGGTATCAGACCGATCGTTACAAAACTGGCATAGGTCACCGCGCCCATGGCCATGGGCGAACGCTGCTCGTGCATCATACCCAGCTCCTCGGTCATCATGGTGTCCACCCAACGCTCTTTGTCGGCGGTGATCACGTCCACCACCTGTTCGAGCAGTTGACCTTCGAAGCCTTTGGCGCGGTAGATGTCGCGGATTTCCTGGCGTTCGGTTTCGGGGATATCCTCCACCTCCCGGATTTCGATGCGGCGGGGTTTGGCGTAGTTCTCCTGCTCGCTTTTGCTGCTCAGGTAGGCGCCCACGCTCATGGCAAAGCCGTCCGCCAACAGGTTGGCGAAACCCAGGATCAGCACCACATCGGACCCCAGACCGGCCCCGGCCGCTCCGGCCACGACAGCAAAGGTGGTCACACTCCCGTCGATGCCGCCGTAGACAAACTCGCCCAAGTAATGCTGGTAGCGGGCCAACATGCCCGAACCTCCGCCGTGCAGCGCGGTCTCGTCCATGGAACGCAGGGGAGCGGGCCCCGTGTGGGATGCGCCGTGTTGTGGCGACGCTCCGGCCTCGTGTTGGGCGTGGTCGGCCATGGTGTTAAGATAGCCGATCAACACCTTTGCGGATGCCGTGCCCCTCTGGTGGCGGGCTTGTCCAAGGGCCTGCAACGGTCAAGGACGCCTTCGCCAACGGCTATCTTTGCCCGCGAGGCGGGGATGTCCCTCATCCGATCCCGCTGCTTTGTTCATGGCCCAAGCTCCAGGCATCCACCGACCGCCCTCCACCGCCAGCCTGTTTGGCCGGGCCTTGCTGTCCGGTACCCTGCTCTTTCTGGCCTGGCCACCGCTGCCCTTCACCTTTTTGCTGTTTGTGGCCTTGGTGCCCTGGTTGCAGGGCATTGACGCCATCCTCGCGTCCCGCGAAGGCAAAGGCACCATCCGCAGCGCCTGGCTGTTCAGCTATGGCATGTTCCTGGTTTGGAACGGCCTGACCACCTGGTGGGTGAGCCTGGCCACCTTGCCGGGCGGCATTTTTGCCGTGCTGGTCAACAGCCTGCTGATGACCGTCCCGGTCTTGGTCTACCTGCTGGCCCGCCGGCGCTTGGGCGGTGTAGCCAGTGGGATCGCGCTGGTTTCCGCCTGGCTCGGTTTTGAATACATGCACATGCGCTGGGAGCTGACCTGGCCCTGGCTGACGCTCGGGAATGCCTTCGCCGGCAGGCCCGGATGGGTGCAATGGTATGCGTTCACGGGGGCCCTGGGCGGCAGCCTTTGGATCTGGCTGGTCAATGGCCTGGTGTACCGCGAACTCGGCCGCGTGGCCGAATACGCCCTGGGCATCGGCAAGCGCTACAAGGCCAGTTCGGAGCAAAAGCGCCGCATGAGCCTGCTGTTGGCCGCTGTCAGGCCTACCCTGGCGGTGCTGCTCCCCCTCCTGTACAGCCTGTGGATATACCAGCGGACAGACCCGCAAGCGGGCGAACCGGTGGATGTGGCGCTGCTGCAAACCGATTTTGATCCGCATACCGAAAAGTTTGAGCTGCCTTCGCGCGAGATCCTCGAGCGCATGGTGTCCGTTTCCGAAGCCGCCCTGGCCGATGGCGGCGATACCCTGGAATACCTGGTCTGGCCGGAAACTGCATTGACCGAAAACATCGATCTGGGGCGGCTGGGCAGCGAACGGTCCCTGAACCGGATTCGCGCGTTGCGCGAACCCTATCCCGACCTGAAGGTCATCGTGGGCATCAACGGGTTTGAGCGGTTCAGCCAGGAGCCGGAGGACTTCCCGCTGGCACGTCAATTTGATTTTTCCAACGGCAAAAGCCAGTGGATCGGAGGCTACAATTCCGCCATCCAGATTAGTCCTGGAACAAACGTTCCATTTTACAACAAGGGATTGCTGGTGCCGGGACCGGAGTGCTTTCCCTACTACGAGCAGCTTCGCTTCATCGAACGTTTTTCTCCGGATGTGGCCGATTACCTTGGGCGGCTGGGCCGCTCCAAATCCCGGGTGACGTTTCTGGAGGATGGCCAGGCTCTGGATCATCCCGTGGCCGAAGACAGCCTCGGCCTCGTGCCCCTGGGGGCAGCACCGGCCATTTGCTATGAGTCGATTTTTGGCGAATACATGACCGGCTGGGCCAACAACGGCGCTCGGCTCTTTTTTGTGATCACCAACGACGGTTGGTGGAACAACAGCCCGGGCCGCAAACAGCACCTGGATTACGCGCGGCTGCGGGCCATCGAATGCCGCCGCTCGGTGGCGCGTTCGGCCAATACCGGCATCTCCTGTTTCATCGACCAGCGCGGCGATGTGGTCCAGGCTGCGGCCATCGGGGAGGAGCGTGTCCTGCGCGGCACCATGTATGCCAACAGCGTGGTCACCCCCTACATGCGCCATGGCGACCTGCTGGGCCGCACCGCACTTTGGATATGCGCGGGCATGATCCTTTTGGTCATCAGCTCCTGGATCACCGGCGGCTTCATGCTCTCGCGGCCCAACGCGCCCCGGCAGGGCCTGCGGCCAAAACGCTAGAACCTGGCCCCGGATGCGCGCCGGCGCTTAGCCCCTCCCATGATGCCACAGCCTTCCGCTTCCGCTGAGTCCATCGTGCACCGCCAGGCCGAAGCCGCCCTGCGCGATGCCGCCTCCTACATCCGCAACCGTGCCGGCGCTTTGCGCAGCGAGGAAATCCACGCGAAGGGCCGCAACGATTTTGCCACCCAATTGGATCTGGATACCGAAGAGCGGCTGGTTGAAGCGCTTGGCCGCATCCTGCCCGGCAGCCGTTTTCTGACCGAGGAAAACACCGTTGAACAGGCCGCCGACCCTGTTGCCGGTGGCGAACGCTGGATCATCGACCCCATCGACGGCACCACCAATTTCATGCACGGCCTGCCTTGCTACGCCATCTCCGTGGCCCTGGAGCGGGACGGCGTCCTGGCCTGGGGCTGCGTGTACGAGCTCTCGCGGGAGGAGTGTTTTACGGCCTTCGCCGGAGGCGGGACCCGCCTGAACGGTGAAGCGGTTTCCGTCAGCACCTGCGCGCGGTTGGAGGACGGCCTGATCGGCACCGGTTTCCCCTATGGTCAGCCCGATTGGCTGCAGCCCTACGTCAACCTGGTGGGGCAAATCCAGGGCCGTTGCCACGGCATCCGCCGCTGGGGCTCGGCCGCCGTGGACCTGGCCTACACCGCCTGCGGCCGCCTGGACGGCTACTTCGAGTTCAAGCTCAACCCCTGGGACTGCGCCGCCGGAGTCCTGCTGGTCCGCGAAGCCGGCGGACAGGTCTGGCCGCTCCGCGGCGAAGGCAACCCCGTCTACGAGGGCAGCCTGCTTAGCGGCACCCCGGGTGTGTTCCGCGACCTCCGCGCGATGATCGATGGGTGCTGGGAGGGAGAGGCTTAATGGTTTGATCACCACCCCTTCAAACAGCCGTACTTTAAAGGGGCTCAGATGCAGTCCATGCCCATCGTGCAAGCAACCAGTGCTCCGCTACAAACAGCCATGTGATGATCATTTTGCCCAACAGAACCACGTTCATCAAGGATCATTTTTTTGAATTTTCCTTTAATGAAGATGGATCCGATGAAGAAGTGGAGCCGGATTTTGAGGCCTTTCAAACGCTGAATTCAGCCGAGCAATACTATCTGGCCGACCTGTACAATTGGGATGATGGCGTGCAGGTGTTGGATTGGATCATCGAGAGCTCCCGATGCGACGAAGGGACGGCTGTGATGATATTTTGGAAAGCCGAGCCTGATTTTTATTTCGACTATACGGAGGAAACCATCGGTGAATGGGAAAAAGATGTATGGATGCTTTTGCAAAAGATTGTAAAAAAGATGCGGAGTGGTGCATTTAAACGTTCGCGGTTTGCATTCAACCCGGCCAAACGCGGATATAAAACGGATTGGCCATCGGCAACGGGCATTTGGGCGCTGCCGGATGATTTGAAGAAAGGCACCCGCGGCATCCGCCCAATGGGCATCGAATAAAGGGCGTCTGTACGATTACGCTTTTGGTGCTTGAATGGGCACCATCGCATCCACCTCAAGCCCCGACCAGGTCTTGGCTTGCGGCCCGTCTGCCTTCTTGACCGAGACCGGGATGCCGGTGAGGTGAACCATGCCGGAGAGCGGGTCCACGCCGTCCACGCCGTCGGCAGCGAGGATGTTGACGTTTACGCCCTTGGTTTCGCGGGCCACGCTCAGGCCGGTGTGCTGGTGGCCCCAGCCGTGGGGCAGGGCCACCGTGCCGGGGCGCAGATCGGCCAAAGCCTTAAGGGGCAGGCGCACGGTGCCGGTGGCGCTGGAGACGTCCACCAGTTCGCCGTCTTCGGCGCCAATGCGCGGCAGGTCATCGGGGTGGGCGTAGAGGTAGTTGGTGCGGAAAGATGCCGTGACAAACCCTTCGTAGTTGTGGGTCCAGGAATTGTGCGTCTTCACGTGCCGCTTGCTGATGAGCTTGAAGGGGCGTGTGGGATGGCGTTCGCCGAGCCCGGCGAAGGCGCCTTCCAGGTTTTGGACCGCTTTGACCAAAACCTCGGGAGCCAGGTCCACCTTGCCGTCCGGGGTGGTGACGCGCTGGCCCAGAAAACTGCCGGGGGCGTGCTCCGGTCGGGCCACGCCGTGTTCGTGTTTCAGGAGTTTTTTGAAGCCCTTTTGGCGGGTGAGGCGCAAAAGGCCGTTCAGATAGGCTTCCTGGGGAATGCCGGGGGGCACCGGGTTTAAGGGCGTGCCATCAGGGGCTGTGCCGCCTTCGCGGGCTTGCCCGCGGGCACGTTCCCGGCGTCGGTGGTAACGGGCCGTGTTTTCAAAAAAGCGCTGGGCGATGGCCGAGTCGAACAGGTTCACCCCGCTGGCGCGACACAGGTCCAGGTAAATGGAGGCTTCGTCCCGTTGCTCGTATTCCGGTTCCAAAACGCGGCGGGTGGCCTGCAGGTAGGGTTTGGCCTGCAGGCCGAGCATCAACGGAAAAATGAAAGGCAAATCCGGGCGCTCCAGCGGCGAGGTGCAAGGCAACATGTAGTGCGCTACCGAGCCGGTTTCGTTGGGCAGTATGTCCAGCGTGACCAGCAATTCCAGTTCCTGGAAAGCCTTGCGCAAGCGGTTGCTGTTGGCCATGGTGATCAGCGGATTGCCGCCGGTCACAAAAAGCGCGCGCACCTGCTTTTCGCCGGGCGTCAGAATCTCATCCGCCAGAATGCCTCCGGCATAGGCGTCGTTGACTGAGGCAAAATCGCCGATTCTGGACCGGTCGTTCCGCATCAGCGTGCCGTTCTTGGCGCCAAACTTGGGAAAGTCGATCACGCCCTTGCCCACGAGGGTGCCCCCTCGGCGGTCCAGATTGCCGCTCACCGCATTGATCACCTCCTGGATGTAGAAGGCCAGAGTGCCGTGGCCGCCCATGTTCACGCCTGTGGAACTGTAGAGTGCGGCACCGTCTGCTTCGGCGTAAGCCGCCACCATGGCCCGCAGCGTTTCTGGGGGAATGCCGGTGACGGGCGCGGTGCGCTCCGGCGACCAGGGTTCGGCCAGGGCCAGCGCTTCCTCCAACCCGCGCATGTGCTGGGTAACCCTGGACCGGTTCAAGGCAGGTTTGCCGGCGCGGTCTCGAGCCACGAGCTCGTGCAGGAAACTCAAATAAAAGAACACGTCCGTACCCGGCTCGATGGAGACGTGCTCGCCGGCCACCTTGGCGGTTTCGGTTTTGCGCGGGTCCACCACGTAGAGCTTCGCCCCGCGGGCGACCATCTCCTTCAAATGTGCGCTGGGATTGGGCACCTGCAGGAAACTCCACTTGCTCACCACCGGGTTGGCCCCCACGATGATCAGGCATTGGGTGTGGTGCAGGTCCGGAAAGGGCTGCGTGAAGGGGAAACCGTACACGTGCCGCGCGGCGGCAAACTTGTTGCTGCAGTCCTGGGTGGCCGAGGCGTACATGCTCTTGGAACCCACGGCGGTCATGAAGCCCTGCGCAAAAACGGGGTGCAGGACGCCGAAACCCGCTGCCGTACCCACGTACATGGCCACCGCATCAGGGTGGTGGTCGCCGCGGATGCGGCGGACTTTTTCTCCGATTTCTGAAAGCGCCTGTTCCCAACTGACGCGCTCCCAGCGCGTGCCGTTGCGCTTCATCGGCCATTTGAGTCGATCGGGAGAGTCAAACAGGTGGTGCTGCTTGAGGCCTTTGGGGCAGCCAAAGCCGCGGGTGGCCACGTGCTCCGGGTCGGGACGGATGGCTTCCACGCGGTTGCCGCGCACGTCCACTTCCAGGCCGCAGAGCGACTCACAGATGCGGCAAAAGGTATGTTGGGTGCGCAGGGCGTCGGGGGCGCGGTGCGGTGTGGACATAGGCGGGGCGCGCGTTCGCGCGAAAGCGGGAGATGGGAGGCCTAAGATAGCGGGAGCAGACCTTGCCGACCAATCTCAGGTGCACACCCGAGGGCTGAAGCCGGGCGTCCATGCAGCGCATCGGATGCCCCGACACCGCTCAGTACGACACCGTTCAATACGATACCGTCACGGTCAGCGCCTGGCCGGGTGCCCAATCCACCACCGCGTCGTCAAAGCGCGGGGGGCCCATGGCCCGCTTGGCGCCGTTGCTGACGCCGTAGCCTTCCTGGGGGATGCCCAGGGCATTGGTGTCCATCTTGCCGTTGCCGTTGGCGTCGTGCAGCACGGTGACGGCGTAGCTGCCCGCGTCCTGGTCCGGAAGCTGCAGGCGCAAGGTGCCCTCCTCCGGTTGCGCCTCCTCCAGGGATTGGGTCATTTGCGCAACGGCGGCCTGGTCGTTGTCCGGGAAGCCTTCGCCGGAGGCGAACACCAGAACCAAGAGGCGGCCCTCTGCCGATTGGATGCCGTCCACCTGGAGTTCCAGGCCTTTGCCGCTGTCTTTTTGCTCCTCGGCAGAGGAGGGGGTTTCTGCCGATGCCGCGGAGTTTTCAGATCCGGCCGATTCGGCGGAACCGGCCGTGGGGCTGCAGGATAGCCCGGCTGCGGCAGTAAGGCTGGCGCCGATCAGCAACGCGGCGGGAAAAAGAACGTAGGAAAGGTTGCGCATGAGGTGTAAACAGCCGCTCCGGCAACTTGGTTCAAGGTCCGGAATGCCGCTTACCCGCGCAGAAGGGCATACGGCATGGCCGTTCCCCGCAATCGGCCTACCTTCGCCGGCTCCTTTTCCAGGCCCGGTTTCCCGCACCCGCATGCACAAATACCTCAACCTCTTCGACCTGCGCCAGAAGGTCGATTACCGCACCGAAATCCTCTCCGGATTGACGGTGGCCATGGCCCTCATTCCCGAGGCCGTGGCCTTTGCGCTGATCGCCGGGCTCTCGCCGCTCACGGGCCTTTATGCCGCCTTTGTCATGGGCCTGGTCACCGCCGTTTTGGGCGGCCGACCCGGCATGATCTCCGGTGCCACAGGCGCCATTGCCGTGGTGCTGGTGCACCTGGTGGCCGAACACGGCGTGGAATACGTCTTTGCCACTGTGGTTTTGGCGGGCTTGTTTCAGATTGGCGCCGGACTGCTGCGCCTGGGCAAGCTGATGCGATTGGTGCCCCAGCCGGTCATCTTCGGCTTTGTCAACGGCCTGGCCATTGTGATTTTCATGGCGCAGCTGGCCCAGTTCAAGACCGACGACGGTGCCTGGCTCCAGGGCGAGACGTTGTGGGTCATGCTGGGCCTGGTGCTGCTGACCATGGCCATTATTGCGGGTCTGCCGCGGCTGAGCAAGGCCATTCCGGCTTCACTGGTGGCCATCCTGGCGGTCTTCGGCCTGGTAGCCGCAACGGGCATTGACACCAAAACGGTGGGCGACCTTGCTTCCATCAAAGGCGGCTTTCCGCCCTTCCACCTGCCCGCTGTGCCCTTCAGCCTGGACACGCTCCAGATCATCCTGCCCTATGCGGGCATCGTGGCGGGTGTGGGCCTGATCGAAAGCCTGCTGACCCTGAACATCATCGACGAGATCACCGAAACCCGCGGGCGCGGAAACAAGGAGGCCGTGGCCCAGGGCATCGCCAACGTCTGCTCGGGCCTGTTTTCGGGCATGGGCGGCTGCGCGATGATCGGCCAGAGCCTGATCAACATTTCCGCCGGTGCCCGGGCCCGTTTATCGGGCATCGTGGCCGCAGTCATGTTGCTGGTCTTTATTGTCTTTGGCGCCGGCCTGGTGGAGCAAATGCCCATGGCGGCCCTCACCGGCCTGATGATTATGGTGTCCATCGGCACCTTTGAGTGGGCCAGCTTTCGCGCCTTCCGGCGCATGCCCCGCTCGGACATCTTTGTGATGGTGGTGGTCACGCTGGTCACCGCGGTGCTGCACAACCTGGCGCTGGCCGTGCTGATCGGCGTGGTCATTTCCGCCCTGGTCTTTGCCTGGGACAATGCCCAGCGCATCCGTGCCCGCAAATACGTGGACGAGGCCGGCGTCAAACACTATGAGATCTACGGACCGCTGTTTTTCGGGTCGGTGACCGTGTTCAACACCAAGTTTGACGTGGAGGACGACCCCGATGAGGTCATCATTGACTTTGCCGAAAGCCGCGTGGTGGACATGTCGGCCATTGAAGCGCTCAACAAGCTCACCGCCCGCTACCGCAAGTACGGCAAGCACGTGCACCTCAAGCACCTCAGTGCGGATTGCCGCAAATTATTGGAGGACGCCGAGGACATCGTCGACGTCAACGTCATGGAAGATCCAACCTACAAGCTGGTGGTGGACAAGGTCTGATGCCGGATTTCCACACGCTGCGCCACCAGTGTGTTTCAGGCATGAAAAAAGCCTTCGCCCGTGCGGGCGAAGGCTTTTTGATGTGCTTGGGGGCGTGGGGAGCCTTCGCCGGATAGGCGAAGCAGCTCCATCTATTTCGCGAAGCTTACAGCCCGGTGCTCCCGGATGACGGTGACTTTGATGTGGCCGGGGTATTGCATCTCGTCCTGGATCTTTTCGGAGATGGTCATGGCAATTTCCTCGGCACGCTGGTCGGTGACCTTCTCGGAAGAGACGATCACGCGCAGCTCGCGGCCGGCCTGGATGGCGTAGGCCTCGTCGACCCCGTCCTGGCTGATGGCCACCTTTTCGAGGTCCTTGATGCGCTGGATGTAGCTCTCCATGATCTCGCGGCGCGCACCGGGGCGGGCGCCGGAAATTGCGTCGCAGGCCTGGATGATGGGGGAGATGAGGTGGGTCATCTCGATCTCGTCGTGGTGGGCGGCCACCGCGTTGATCACGTCGGGCTTTTCGCCGTATTTCTCGCACCACTTGCCGCCGAGCAGCGCGTGGCTGAGTTCGCTTTCCTCTTCGGGGACCTTGCCGATGTCGTGCAGCAGGCCGGCGCGTTTGGCCTGCTTGGCGTCGAGGCCCAGTTCCGCGGCCATGGTGGCGCAGAGGTTGGCCACTTCGCGGCTGTGCTGAAGGAGGTTCTGGCCGTACGAGGAGCGGAAGCGCATGCGGCCCACGGCGCGCACCAGCTTGGGGTGCAGGCCGTTGATGCCCAGCTCGATGACCGTGCGCTCGCCGATTTCCTTGATGTGGTCCTCCATCTGCTTGCGGGTCTTGTTGACCACTTCCTCGATGCGGGCCGGATGGATGCGGCCGTCGCTGGTGAGGCGTTGCAGGGAGAGGCGGGCCACCTCGCGGCGCACGGAGTCAAAGCCGGAAATGATGATGGCCTCGGGGGTATCGTCCACCACAAATTCCACGCCCGTTACGGCTTCCAGGGCGCGGATGTTGCGGCCTTCCCGGCCGATGATCTGGCCCTTCTGGTCGTCGGACTGCAGGTTGAAGACCGACACGCAGTTTTCGATGGTCTGCTCGGCGGCGGTGCGCTGGATGGTCTGCAGGATGATGCGCTTGGCCTCCTTGTTGGCGTTGGCCTTGGCCTCGTCGGCAATCTGCTGGATGGACGCCATCGCGCGGGAGCGCGCATCTTCCTTCAGCGATTCCATGAGCTCCTTTCGGGCCTCGTCAGCGCTGAGCTGGGCCAACTGCTCTAGGCGGCTGACGTTTTCGGCGTGCGCCTTGTCCACTTCCGCACGCTTGAGCTGCAGCTGCTCGCGGTCTTTTTCGAGCTGTTGGGTGAGGCGGTCGATGTCCTGATCGCGGCGCTTCATGCGCTCGCGTTCCTTGGCCAGTTCCTTGTCCTTTTGCTTGACTTTTTTGTCGCGCTCGTTGACGTGCTGATCCCGCTTCTGGTAGCGCCGTTCGGCTTCGCTTTCCATGCGGGCCAGCTTGGCCTCGGCTTCGAGTTCCTTTTCCTTGACGGTGGCTTGGGCGGCCTTGCGGGCCTCTTTGAGGATGCCCTCCGCCTCTTTTTCGGCGATTTCCTTCTGTTTGGCGCTTTGGCCGAATGCCAGCTTACCGATGATCAGACCGATCACCAAGCCGCCTACGGCGAAGGCCACGCATATGAGGTCCATGCGTCCCGGGTTTAAGCGTGCGCCAGCCTGAACGGCCGAACGCCCGATGATGCGATGCCGCCGCTGCCGACCAGGGCAACGGGGAGTGGTTGCGGTGCCGGGCTACCGCGTCAGGCCGTCAACAATTGGTCGAGCCGGGATTCCAGGGTGGTCAGGCGTTCTTGCATGGCGGGGTCCTTGATCACGTAGTCGCCGCGTTCGGTCAACTTTTCCACTTGAAACATCAACGTGGCCATAGCCAGGTAATCCTGCTTGTCTTTGGCCGAATATTGCGTCTGAAGGTCCTTGACCTTGTCGTTGATCATCTTCGCCGCCAGGCGGACGTATTCCTCTTCCGAGGGCTTGACTTTCAGCCGGTAAGGCCGCTCGCAGATCGTGACGTTGATGTTCATCAGTTGGCCGTCCCCGGTCTGGCCTTCCCGGCCTTCGGATTGGGGATCGTGCGATGAAACGGACGTCGGATCTTGGTTCGGCATGCCGCTGATGGGTTGGTTCCGGTTCGGCCAACGGCGGGAAGGGCCACGCGCGTTCGCCCGCGGTCAAGCGGGCAACATAGGCTCCCCCCTTAACCTACCCGTAAAATTAACATAAAGTGCAGTCTGCCTGTGCCTGCTTGTCCACGTGGCGGATTTGACCCTGCTTCCACACGGATCAGGCCCGGATCAAGCACATATCAGGCATTGAGCATGGCGATGCACTTGTCGATCTCCCGGATGTATTCGTTGACCTTCTGGCGGATGGCCGAGCGGTCTTCTTCGTCCGTGCCGATCTCCTTGGCCGTTTTGAGCACGGTGACCTTTTCGTCCAACTCCTTGATGCGCGCATCCCGTTTGGCCTTGTCTTCCTGAAGGTTGCCCACTTCCTGCCGAAGGCGTGCGGCTTCCTCACGCAGCTTGGCGTATTTGACCATCAGCGTTTCGGTCTTGTCCAGCAGGTTGGCAAAGCGGGCGGATACGTCTTCCATGGCGTGGGGATCAGGGCGGTATCGGTCGGGAGTGGGGCTTTGGGCATGTGGTCCGGCAGAGGCCCCGTTTGGTGGGGTTGCCGTGGGCAGCGCCTAGCGGCGAATCACCGCGGCCAATTCGGTTTCGCAGCGGCGGATCACCTTGCCCATGATCTTGTCGATGCGTTTGTCCGTCAGCGTGGCCTCGGGATCCTGCAGGTAGAGGGCCAGGCCGTAGGATTTTTGCCCGGCTTCCAGGCGGTCCCCTTCGTAGACGGCAAAGAGGTCCAGGTGCCGCAACAGGCTGCCGGCCTGTTGGCGGACCAACTGCTCCACCTCGGCGTAGCGGGTGGCTTTGGGCAGCACCAGCGCCAGGTCCCTGCGCACCGTCGGTACCCGCGGCACCGGCTTGAAGCGCAGCGGCTGCTGCTGGCTTTGCCGCAACACCAGCCCCCAGTCGACGTCGGCGTAGAAGGCCGGTTCCTGCAGGTCGTAGGCCTTTTCCGTGTGGCCCGTCAATCGACCAAAAGTTAGCCCTTTTTCACCGCCCATGAAATGGATTTCGCCATAGGCGAACCAAGGCAGCCCGGCCTGGCGGGCTTCTTCGGCATTGTTGAGGTAGACCACCTTGTCCGCGCGCAAGCCAAAACGCGCCATCAGCCCGAGGGCCAGGCGCTTGACGTCGTGGTGGTCGAGCTCGGCCCGGCCGCTCCGCCAGCTTTCCGGTTCGGCCCGGCCGCTGAGCCAGAGGGCCAGGCGTTCGCCTTCGGCGAAAGGCTTTTCCGAACCTTCCGGCAGGGCTTCAAAACGGCGGCCGAATTCAAAGAGCCGCTGGTCGCCGCGCTGGCGTTTCTGGTTGTAGGCCAGCACCTCCAGGCCGCCAAACAGCAGCTCCGGGCGCAGGGTGTCCAGGTGGGCGTTGAGGCTGTTGGCCAGGGCCACGCGGTGGCCCTCCTTGCCGCTGCCCTTGCTGCCGCTACCGCTGCTGTCGTTGCTGCCGTTGGGGGCCCCGCCGGCGGCCCGGGCCGCATCCTCCAGCACGGCGTCCACTGCTTTGCCGCCCACGATGGGGTTGGTGAAGATTTCGGTGCAACCGGCCCCGACCAGGTAAGCGGCGGCCTTCTCGCGCAAGCGTTCCATGGCCGTGGCTCCGCCGAAGTCCATGTTGGAGCGCAGGAAGGCCGGTGCGGCAATGCGGTCCATGCCGTAAATGCGCAACACTTCCTCAATGAGATCTGCCTCGCGGGTCACGTCGGTTTTGTCGGTGGGCACCAGCAGGTCGAGGCCTTCGGCATCCTCGGCCGCCGTTTCCATGCCCAGCGCGTCCAGGATGCGGTGCACCTGCCGGCGGGGCAGGGTTTCGCCGATCAGGCGGTCCAGGGCCTTCCAGCCCAGGCGCACGCGGGCCGGTTCCACGGGTTTGGGGTAGGCGTCACTGAGGCCTGAGGCCACACGGGCGCCAGCCAGCTCCTCCAACAGGGCCACGGCGTGGGCCAGGGCCAGGGGCGGCAGGTTGGGGTCGGTGCCTTTCTCAAAGTGCGCGGCGGCGTCGGTGCGCAGGCCATGGGCCGAGGATGTGCGGCGGATCCAGAGCGGATCAAAACGCGCGCTTTCCAGGAAAATCCGTGTCGTGCCGGCACTCACGCCGCTGTTCAGGCCGCCGTACACCCCGGCGATGCACATCGGCCCTTCGGCATCGTTGATGCACAGGTCGGTGGCCTTGAGCTTGCGCTCCGTACCCTCCAGGCTGACAAACGGCGTACCCTCCGGCCAGGTGTCGACCCGGATTTCCCCGCCGCGGATTTTGTCCGCGTCAAAGGCGTGCAGGGGCTGGCCCCAGTGGTGCAGGATGTAGTTGGTGGTATCCACCACATTGTTGATGGCCTTCACGCCGATGGCATCCAGCCGCCGCACCAGCCAGTCCGGACTGGGGCCCACGGAAACCCCTTCCAGCAGCACGCCCATGTAGCGCGTGCAGGCTTCGGGTTTGGCCACCTGAACGGGATAGGGTTCGCCGGTACCGGCGAACAGTTCCCCGGACTGCATGGCTTCCGGTCGCGCCGATTCCGGCAACACCAGGCGCACCCGCTCGGCGTCCGAATCCGCATGCGCGTTGATGGCGGCCACCAGGTCCCGGGCCACGCCCAGGTGGTGGTGGGCATCCGCCCGGTTGGGCGTCAACCCGATCTCCAGGATGGTGTCGGTTTCCACCCCAAAAAGTTCTGCGGCGGGCGTTCCGGGTGCAGGGCTGCCCTCGAGCACGATGATGCCGTCGTGGCTTTGGCCGGTGCCGATCTCGTCTTCGGCGCAGATCATGCCCATGGAGCGTTCGCCGCGGATTTTGGCCTTCTTAATGTCAAAAGCTTCCCCACCAGTGGGGTGCAGGGTGCTGCCGACCAGGGCCACGACCACGTGCTGACCTGCGGCCACATTGGGCGCACCGCAGACGATGGGCAAGGGCTCTTCGGAAGCCGCGCCTACATCCACACGGGTGCATTGGAGCCGGTCTGCATTGGGATGGGGCTCGGCGCTGAGCACTTTGCCCACCACCAGGCCTTCCAGACCGCCCGGCAGGGAAGTCCAGGTGCGCATGCCTTCCACTTCCAGCCCGATGGCCGTCAGCCGGTCGGCCAGTTGGGCTGGATCGGCAAATCGGGCCTCCAGGAGATCCCGGGCCTGGGAAGCATCGGTGGCCGGCGCCAGGCATTGGCGCAGCCAGTTCAAAGAAATATCCATCGCCGGCAAAGGTATTGCTGCCGCCGGGTCCCGTCCGCGTGTGGTGGCGTTATTCCACGTCCATAAAGGCCGCCTGCAACACGGTCTTGTCGCTGGCCGTGCCCGCGTGTACAAAGGCCACCACTTCCAGTTCCTCGGCCACCCACCAATCCTCCAGGGGAATATCGTATCCACGGCGGATCACACGCCCCTGTTCCGTCGTGGTGCTGATCACCGCGCCGGTGGCGGCGGTGGGCATATCGCGCATGACGTGCTCGTGCAGGTAATCGTCCACGATGCCGGTCTGCGTCTGCTGCGGGTCAATGATGCCGTTTTCCAGCAGCATGACGCTCAACCGCAGGTCGGTGTCCACATCGTCGAGGAAGTGCAGTTCCACCACCACGTTGACGGTTCGGTCGTCGGCATTGAGGCTGCTTTCCAGGGTCACGTTAACCACTGGAGGCTCGGCCAGTTCGGCTTCCACATAGCCCGTCCATTTGGCCAGGGTCAACAGGATGGCGGGCTCGCCCGAAAAGCGCTTGCGGTTGACCACGCCGATCGGCCACAGGGAGGTGGGGCCGAGCAGGTCGTCGATGGCAAAGGACTCTTCGTTGCGGAAATCTTCGTCGCTGTTGGCAAAGCCGCCTTCAAAGTAGTTGTGCTCCGAGACCAGGGCCACGCGTCCGGCGTGGTTGGTGGCGATGTCCTTGGCCAGTTCGTGCGCATCTGGGCAGTTGACGCAGCGCACACCCGTGAAATCTTCCAACAGCACTACACGCAGTTGGGCGGGCGGCAGATCCGTGTCCACAAAGGTGGTATCAATGGTCACCGAAGCGCCGACCACGGGTGGGGCCACTTCTTCACACGCCCCCAGGCTCAGGCTCAAACTCAGGCCGAGGATCAGCGCAGCGGGCAGGTGCATGGCGGCAAGAGCCGGGAGCTGGGATGGCGGCTGGGGAAGGGTTCGCCCGAACGGGCGAAACGCAGCAAAAAAGCGTGTGCGGATCATGGTGGAAACGGTGGCGCGGTGGAAACGGCGGTTTCAATCAGAAGCTAGAAGTTACGCCTAACTTGACGCCGTTGAAAGCAGGTTCAAAACGGCAGACCCCGCCCGTGCAGATGATGCCTTCCACCTGGCGCGAGTAGCTGACGTAGAAGCGATTGGCATCCTTGGTATAGCTGCTGAAAACGGTGTAGTAGTGGATCTGGCCCGGGCTTTTATCGGTGGGCTGATGGTTGTACATGTCGGCCACCGAAATGCTGAAGCTGGGCGCCATGTTGAACTCCACCAGGCCGTACATCCAGGAGCCAAAGTCGCCTTCGGTGTCCATGTACTGGGCTTCCACCCGGATGGATTTGCGGCGGTCGATCTTGTAGAGGAATTCCGCAAAGGGCGTGATGGTGCTGACCTCCTTGGCGCCGGGTTTGTTTTCGTAGAAGTCCTGGTTGTACTCCACGTGTTGCGCGCCAAACAGGAGCTTCCATTTTCGGCTGGTGCGGATTTCCAGGTCGGCATAGTATTCCCGATACAGCTTGGTGCCGCTCAGGTTGGTGATGTTGGCAAAATTGCCGCTGAGGGTATAGCCTTTCATGGGCTGGTAGATGGCGTCCAGCTGGAAGCCCTGCTCGCCCAGATCCTGAGGAACGCCGTTGTAGCGCGCCGGCAGGCGCAGGGAATTCTGGCGGGTCAGCGCGGGCAGGAAGTTGTAGATGCCTTGCAGCAGCTGCTCGTTGGGCGAGGTGCGCAGCTCAAAATTGTCCACCCGGCGGAACTGCCCGGTAAGGCCAAGGCCTTTGCGGGAGTAGGACAGGCTGG
Organism: Bacteroidia bacterium; assembly: GCA_030432405.1. Taxonomy (GTDB): domain Bacteria; phylum Bacteroidota; class Bacteroidia; order Chitinophagales; family BACL12; genus WGOA01. Next base: position 19,225 of record JAUIHG010000046.1, read on the forward strand.
TCAGCAGGATATTGCCCCAGCGGTCATAGGGTTCGCCGGAGGCGGTTTCCACCGAATGGGATGTGGCGCCGAATTCCACATACCAGCTGAATGCCTTCCAATCCAGGCTGTTGTAAACCGAGCCGGTGTATTCGTTGGCCAGGGGGAGGACGGAGTCGCCGGGATTCAGGCTGGCGGCCAGGTTGGCGCGGACCAGGTCCAGGTTTTCTTTGTCCATGGTGCGGTTGACCACGTTGAGGCCCGGATTGAGGAAGGTGTTTTCCCCGAGCTGCACATTGCCGAACAGTTCGGCCCCCATGATGATGGGCGCAAAGAGTTCGAAGCGGTTTTTCTGTTTGCCGGCCAGGGCCTTGATGCTCCAGTGGTCGCTGAAATCGTATTGCAGGCGGGCTCCGAGAATGGCTTTGTCGATGCCCAGGGCGCGTTCCTCGTAGGCGCGGAAGGTCAGGCCGGAGCCAAACTGGTCGTAGAGGTAACCGCCGGTGATGTCGAGTTTGCCGGCGCGCTTTTGGATGTAAAACGCCCCAATGCCGATGCCGGTGTAGGCCGTTCCGGGAAAGTGCAGGTTGGAATTGTAGAACAGGTCCATGCGCACGCCCAGCGACAGCTCCAGCTCCGGGTTGGCGTAGTTGAGGCTCAACCAGGCATCGCCGCCGTTTTTGAGCACGTCGTAGTGCTCGGTATTCGACGCGCCGATGAGGGTATCGCGGATGTAGAATTGGGTTTCCATCTGCAGGTCCCCGGAGAAGTACCCCTGGGCATGGAGGCCCCGATGGGTGTTTTCGCCTCCGGCGAACGCTCCCGCAGCCATCAGTCCGATGCCCATCAGCAGTACGGGAATCTGCCACCACCAGGTGAAGCGTTTGCCGAAGCGGTGGGGGATGCCCAAAAGGCCTGGGGCAGCCGCAGCGGCATGCCGCGGAAGGAGGGGTGGCTGGAAAACCATGAGGGATGTGCAGATGGAGGGTGGAGCGCAGACCGCTGGAGATTCGGCTCCGGACGTGCAAAGCGTTAAATTTAGTCCGATGCGCCCATTTGGTGCGCATATCCCGTGTCCGTTCTCTGGTTTCAAACCGTCCGGCTTCGGTCATACCTGGGTCACAAACCCGGTGTTGATGCCATGCCTTACCAGTCCGATGCATGCGGAAATCAAGCAGCTTCGGCACGGTTCTTGAACCACATGGTACAGCACCCCAGACCTACTGCAAACCAATCCCTCCACGCTTAAGCCCCACTCATGCTTCGAACCTTCCAAGCGCATCCCTTTTTCCGACGCCACCTCTTTTTCAAGGGCTTGTTTCTGGCCAGTTTGTTTGCCCTCGGCGGGGCCATCCAGGCGCAGGACCGGCTTCCCGATGTGGAATTGACCGATATGAACGGCCAACGGGTCAACCTGACCAGCTATGGAGAAAGCGGCGAAATCACCATTCTGAACTTCTGGGCCACCTGGTGCACGCCCTGCAAAAAGGAGCTCAACAACATCGTGGACCTCTACCCGGATTGGCAAGAAGACTTCAATGTCCGTTTGGTGGCCATTTCCATCGACGATGCCCGCAACAAAGCCAAAGTGAAGAGCTACGTCAACGGCCAGGGTTGGGACTACGATGTGCTCATCGACGACAATGGCGTCCTCAAGCAAAAGCTCAATTTCCAGACCATTCCCTTTACGGTGGTGGTGGATCAGAACGGCAACATCGTCGAACGGCACTCCGGTTATGTCGATGGCGACGAATACCTGCTGGA
>JAUIHG010000268.1 GCA_030432405.1 Bacteroidia bacterium
GCGGCCTTCGCCGAAACGGCGCTTGTCATGCTTGAACCAGGCCACCTGGATGACCACCGAAAGGTTCTCTACCAGGAACACTCCGCAGAGCACAGGAATGAGGAGTTCCTTGCGCACGGCAATGGCCAGCGTGGCGATGATGCCGCCGATGGCCAGGCTGCCGGTATCGCCCATGAAGACCTGGGCGGGGAAGGTGTTCCACCATAAAAAGCCAATGCAGGCACCGACAAAGGCCGCGGAAAAGACCACCAGTTCACCGGACATCGGGATGTACATGATGCCCAGGTATTCGGCCAGAATGGTATTGCCGCTCACGTAGGCAAAGACCAAAAGCGTACCGACGATGATGGCGCTCGTACCCGTGGCCAGGCCGTCGAGGCCGTCGGTGAGGTTGACCGCGTTACTGACCGCCGCGATAATCAGGGTCAGAATGCCGATGAACACCAGCGGGAACAACCATACCTGCACCCCACCGGGCAGCCAGGAGACCAACCAGAAATAGTTGAAGTCGTTGTTTTTCAGGAAGGGAAAGGTGGTCTTGGTGCGCCGCGTATCGTGGGTCAGCCAAAGGCCTTCCTCGGTCATGCGGCCGCCGCCCTGCAACACCTCCTCTGCCTTTTCAACCCGCACCGGTTGACCAACGGGTTGGCCGTTTTCAACGGCGTAGTAATACCAGGTATCGTGCTCCCGTACCTGAACGTCGGGATGGAACAGGATGACCGAGCCGACAATCAAGCCCAGCCCCACCTGGCCCAACAATTTGAATTTGCCGGCCAGCCCCTGCTTGTTTTTCCGGAAAACCTTGATGTAATCGTCGATAAAACCGATGATCCCCATCCAGACCGTGACCAGGATCATCAAGCGGATGTACAGGTTGCCGAGATCGGCGAACAACAGCACCGGGATGAGGATGGCTCCGAGGATCATCAGTCCGCCCATGGTCGGCGTACCTGCTTTGCTCATTTGGCCTTCCAATCCGAGGTCTCGGACCGTCTCCCCGACCTGCTGCTTGCGCAGGAGGCGCACGATGCGCCCACCAAATGCGATGGAAATCAGCAGCGAGCCAATGGCGGCCAGTGCGGCACGGAAACTGATGAATTCAAAAAGACCCGCACCGGGGATGCTGAACTCCGCCTCCAGGTATTGGAACAATTGGTACAACATCAGCGCCCCAGGTTTTGGAAGGTTTCACGGAGCACCGCGCGGTCGTCAAAGGCGTGCCGTACGCCGTCGATTTCCTGATAGGTTTCGTGGCCTTTTCCGGCCACCAGCACGATGTCGCCAGGACCAGCCAGCATGACCGCCGTACGGATGGCCTCTTTGCGGTCCGGTTGGGTAAGGGTTTTGGCCTGGGCCGAAAGCGGCACACCCTTTTCCATATCGGCGATGATGGCCATCGGGTCCTCGGTCCGTGGATTGTCCGAAGTCAGCACCACACGGTCGGAGAGTTCAGCGGCAATCTTGGCCATCTTGGGCCGCTTGGTCACGTCGCGGTCGCCGCCGCAGCCCACCACGGTAATCACTTTTTCCGCCTCCCGGCGAATGCTGCGGATGGTGGCCAGCACTTTTTCCAGGGCATCGGGGGTATGCGCATAATCCACGATGCCCACCAGCCCGTCCACGGCGCTGTACTGCGCATCAAAACGGCCTTCGGCGGCCCGCAGGGTGGAAATGGCCGGCAGGATTTCTTCGCTTTTCTCGCCGAGCAGGCAGGCTGTGCCATACACGGCCAACAGGTTGTAGGCGTTGAATTCGCCGATCAACAGGCTGTGCAACTCGGTACCGTCGACCTGAAGCTGCATGCCTTCAAAGCCGCTGTCCAGGATGCGGCCCTTGAATTCTGCGGGGCTGCGCAACGCGTAGCGGTGCACGGCCGCTCTGGTGTTCTGCACCATGACCTGGCCGCGCTTGTCGTCGGCATTGACCAAAGCTTTCGCCTCCGGCGAAAGCCCGTCAAACAGCAGCTTTTTGGCAGCAATGTATTCCGGCATGCTGCCGTGGTAATCCAGGTGGTCGTGGCTGAGGTTGGTAAAGACGGCCACGGCAAAATCCACACCGGCAACCCGCTTCTGGTGCAGGGCATGAGAGCTGACTTCCATGAAAGCGTGGCTGCAGCCGGCCTCGACCATCTCGGCCAGCAAGGCCTGGAGCTGAACGGGATCAGGTGTGGTATGCGTGGCCGGCAAAACCCGGTCCTGGATGCGGTTTTCGACCGTGGACAGCAGGCCCACCGGGTAGCCCATGGCGGAAAAAAGGCGGAACAACAACGTGGCCACCGTGGTCTTCCCGTTGGTGCCGGTCACGCCCACCAGGTGCAGCTTGCGCGAAGGATGGTCGTGAAATGCAGCAGCCACCTGCGCCAAAGCACCCCGTACATCTTCCACCTGCAGGTAGGTCACGCCGTCGATCAAGGCCTCGGGCATGTGCTCCAACAGAATGCTGCGCGCACCGGCTTCGATGGCCGCATCGATGAAGCGGTGGCCGTCCACCTGGGTTCCCGGAACAGCCGCAAACAAGGCATCCGGAACGACCTGTCGGGAATCCAGCACCACAGCCGACACGGCACGGTCCGTCCCTCCCGCCGTTTGGCGAAGGGCCACCCCGTACAACAAATCCTGCAGCGCTTTCATGGTTTCAGATCGATCGGTCTGATTTGAAGTTGAATGGACTCAGCCCAAAGTCAAATGCAACGCTTCGCCTTCCCGGCGAACGCCTTTCACCTTCCCTACCCCGCTGAAGCGCACCGGCCAGCCCTTGCTTTCGAGCAGGTACAACGCATCGCGCAGGCCCATGCCACGCACATCGGGCAGGTCTCGGCCGGAGAGCTCCAACCATTCGGTGTGTAACGTGGTATCGCGGACCTGGACCTCTGCCCAGGTGGCCGAAGCCGACCACTCCACGGGCATGTCCAGGGATTGGTAGATCGTGCGCAGATCCGCCAGGTAGCCGCGCGCACCGGCATAGTGCGTTTCGCTGGCGGAGGCCAGCAGGTTCACGGGCTCGTGGCCGCCCAGGTGGCTGGCGTACACCCGGTTGGCGATGGCGGTAAACACCGGACCGGCCACGTCGGCTCCATAGATGCCCATGCGCTCCGGAGCACTGACGGTCACAATGCAGGAATACAGCGGTTCTTCCGCCGGGAAATACCCGGCAAAGGAGGCCTGATACACGCGGTCCTGATAGCCACGACTGCCATCGGCAATCATGGCCGTTCCCGTCTTGCCCGCAATGGCAAAGTGCTCGTTGTGCAGGCTGCGCGCCGTACCGGAATCCACCACCATGCGCAACAGCAATTGCGCCTTGTCGATGGATGCCTGGCTGGCAATCTGTTTGTCGACCACCACCGGCTCGAAGCGTTCCAGCGTTTGACCGTGTTCGCGGATTTCACTGACCAGGTAGGGCTTCATATAGCGCCCGTTGTTGGCCACCGCATTGTAAAAAGAAAGTACCTGAAGGGGAGACAGCTGCACGTTGTAGCCCACTGACATCCATGGCAGGGTCACTTTGGACCATTCGTTCCGGTTGGACGGATCCATGGGGATGATGGGAGGCTCCTCCCCCAGAATGCCGATGCCGGTGGCTTCGTGCAAATGGAATTGCTGCAAAAAGGAAAGAAAAGCTTCCGGACGCTTGCCAAAACGGCGGTCCACCAGGCGGCTGATGCCCACATTGGACGAACGCCAAAAAGCGCGCATCATGGGCACTTCGTTCAATTTGTGGACCCGCTCGGAATCCCACATGGTGTGGTCGTAAAAGCG
>JAUIHG010000047.1 GCA_030432405.1 Bacteroidia bacterium
CGTTGGACGTTTCCGATGTGCCGAACGGGCAGTACATCGTCGTGGCTCAACTGCAGTCTGGACACCTGCAACGGGCACGCGTGGTCGTGGCCCACTAGCGGCATTCGCCGGAGGCGAATCAGGTCAACCGCAGGATGTTGCGGCGGAAAAAGGGCAGAGCAATGGCGGTGAGCACGGCGGCAATGCCGAAGAGAATGCCCGCGTTGTCGAGGATGGCGCTGAAACCGAGTTGGCGCCAGTAGATGTCGTAGTAGCCGTCGATGGCCCAGAAGTTGACCGTGCCCACGGAGAGCTTTTGCACAAATTGCGGCATGAACACCACCGGCATCATGCTGCCGCCCAGGGCGGACATGACCAGGATGAGGATGGTGGATAGGCCATCGAGCTGTTTGCGGGTGCGGCACACCGAGGCCAATAATATGCCAAGGCTGGCGCAGGCCATGGCGGTGGCCAGAATCATGAGCAGCAGCCCTGGGATATTGACCATCAGGTCCAGGCCAAAGGCGATGGCGGCAAACACAAACATGAGCACCAACTGCAGCACGGCTACCGCCACGGCGGCCAGGAGTTTGCCGAACAGCACCGCGTCCGGCCGGATGGGGGCCAGCAGCAGTTTGCGCAGGGTGCCCTGTTCGCGTTCCACCAACAGGCCGGAACCCATGCCGGCCACGCTGAACAGCAGCAGCATCACCGCCGTGCCGGCCACCGACTGGATCAAAGTGAAATTGGTGTTGCGCTCGCCGACCACTTCCGAGGTGCGGAAAGGCGGTTCGGGTTGGGCAGATGCGTTGTCGAATGCAGCGCTTCCGGTCCCGGCTTCGTCCTCGTTGAGCTGATCCAGGAGCGACTCGGCCGTTTCGGCATCCATGCCGAATTGCGCCATCATTTGCCTTTTGGCGCGCGCGCGGCCCTGGCTTTCGCCCGCAAGGGCGGCCACCTGGCCGTAGAGCAATTGCGTAAGGATGCCGATGGACATGGGCCGGCCGCTGTCGTAGACCAGCTCCAGCGGGAGCGTGCCGCCGCTCTCCACCGAGTCGCCAAAGCCGGGTTCGATCAACAGGCAGGCCGGGCGTTTGCCCTTGGCCACCACTTCCCGGGCATAGTCGGCCCCGGCCACTTCCTCAAGCCTCAAGCCGTCGAGGCTGTCCAGGTCGGCCACCAGGCTGCGGCTCTGTTGGGTGCTGTCGTCGTCGTGGACAATCAGGGAAACAATGGGCCCCTCGTCGTCGTCGCTGCCGCCGCCACCAAACGTGAAATAAAAAATCGTGATCAGGCCAATTGGCAATAAAAACGTCAGGGCCAGTCCGCGCTTGTCGCGCGAAAACTGCAATAAATCCTTGAGGGCAATGCGAAACATAAATGCTGGAACAATCGGTTCAAAACCACGGCCTCAATCCCGCAGGGCGCGGCCGGTCAATTCGAGAAACACTGCTTCCAGGTCGGCTTCCTGGATGTCGAGCCGTTCCAGTTCCACGCCCAGATCGCCGCAATGGCGGACCAGTTCCGCGATGTCCTGGTGCACCGTCTCGGGCACCAAGCGTAGGGTATTGCCGTCGTGGCTGAGGCGTTCGCCGAAGGCGGACAACAGTGCCTGCAAGGCCTGACCGTCCAGCCCGCGGGTTTCCACGCGGATGCTGCCGCGCTGGTCCACGTGGCGGCGCAGTTCCGCCAGGGAGCCTTCGGCCACCAGCTGGCCCCGGTCCAGGATGCCGATGCGCTGGCAGAGTTTTTCGGCCTCCTCCATGTAGTGGGTCGTGTAGAGGATGCTCATGCCTTCGGCGTGCAGTTCGCGGATGAGTTCGTGGATGTGGTGGCGGCTTTGCGGGTCGATGCCCACGGTGGGTTCGTCCAGGAACAACAGTTGCGGTTCGTGCAGCACCGCCGTGGCGATGTTGACCCGTCGTTTCATGCCGCCCGAAAAATGCTCGATGGGTTCGTCCGCGCGGTCCGCCAGGCCGGTGCGTTCGAGCAGGTGTGCGCTGCGGTTGCGGAGCTGCTGGCCGCCCAGGCCGTAGAGGCTGCCCCAGAAATGCAGGTTCTGGCGCGCGCTGAGGTCCTCGTAGAGCGCAATCTCCTGCGGCACCACGCCCAGCTTCATCTTGATGGCCCGGTTGTCGGCCGCGGCCGCCTTCCGGCGAAGCACCTGCCCGTCGATGCGCACCTCGCCGGAGTCCGGCATCAGCAGGCCGCTGAGGGTATGGATGGCCGTGCTTTTGCCCGCTCCATTGGGCCCCAGCAGGGCATAGGATTCGCCTTTGGCGATGTGCAGGGAAAGCCCGTCAAGGGCCAGGACCCGGTCGTAGGCTTTGCGCAATTCGGTGGCGTGGAGCACGGGGCAAATGTAGGCGCGCAGGGGCAAGTGCGGACAGCCGCGCACCAGCACGCAGCACGGGTGGCGTCAGCGGGCCGTCCGGGTGCCGCGTATCTTCGCGCGGAACGCGCGCCACCAATCCGGCACCGCATGAATCCGCCCTACGCTTTTTTGGACTGGGACTCGATGTTCTTCAACCGGAAGCTCGGCCGGCTGCTGCCCGCCCATGCCGACGCGGAATTCCTCAAAACGGCCCTGGAACAGGCCAGCGAGGAAGGCTATGACCTGCTGTACTGGTTTGCCAAACCGGCGGACAGCAACCACGCGGCAGCCGAAGCCAACGGCGGTTGGCTGGCCGACCGCAAGCGCACTTACCTGCACCGCTTGGAAAACCTCAGCGCCGAAGACCTGATGGTCAACTGGTTCATCGACCGGGCGCCGGAAACCGGCGAAGACGAGCCCGTGGACCCGGAGCTGCAAGCGCTGGCCTTCGCCGCAGGCGTGGAGTCCCGTTTCCTGCGTGACCCGCGCTTTTCCCAGGCCGATTTTGAGCGGCTCTACCGCGAATGGATGCGCAAATCGCTGACGCGCGAACTGGCCGAGGAGGTGCTGTGCATCGAAGACTTCGGGAAAAAACGCGCCATGCTGACCCTGGGCCTGCGCATGGGCCGCCCGGACATCGGCCTGGTGGCCACGGCATCGGACTACCGCGGACGCGGCATGGCTGGCGACCTGGTGCGCGCCTCCCTGGTCTGGGCCATCAACCGCGATTACCGCGAAGCCCAGGTGGTCACACAGGCGGAAAACGCCGGGGCCTGCGCCTTTTACGAAGCCCTCGGATACCGCGTGGAACGCGAAGACTGGGTCTACCACTTCTGGCTGTGAGCGCGGTGGGCCCATTGGAAAAAGACGCTGCGGAATTGCCGGTCTACACCCCCCGGCAATTGGCGCTGCGCAACGGATCGGACAAGCCTGAAACCTGGGTCGCCTACCGGGGCATCATCTACGACGTATCGGAAAGCCGCCTCTGGCGAACCGGCCTGCACTACGGCGTGCACTGGGCCGGGCAGGACCTCACCGCCGAACTCAGCGCCGCGCCCCACTCGGAGGCGGTGTTTCGCCGGTTCCCGGCGATTGGCCGGTTAGAGGGGTAGGCTTGGCTGTGGTCTTGTAGACAGCCACCGGATTGCGGGAACTCAATCAGAAATCCAGGTGGTATTTGAGCCAGGCCATGATGTATGCGTCCTTCTCTTGGTCGTATCGGTCGTTGTCCGAGCCCGAGTGGCCCGCCTGTTCGGTGACTTTTAACAGGACCTGTCCGCTTTCCTGTTGGCCCATAATGGCCTGCAAAGCCGCGGCAAATTTGAACGAGTGGCTGGGGTGGACGCGATCGTCATGATCCCCGGTGACCAGGATGATGGGCGGATAGGCAACGCCTTCTTTGAGGTTGTGCAGCGGCGAGTAGCTGAGCAAATTGAAAAAGTCCACGGAATCTTGCGGGCTGCCATACTCATCCAAACTCAAACCTCGTGTGGTGTGCTGGGAATGCCTGATCATATCGGTTACTGGCGCTTCTGCGATAACAGCACCAAAAAGCTCTGGACGCTGGGTCATTGCGGCAGTGACCAGCAACCCACCATGCGACCCGCCTTGAATGGCGAGTTTCTCGGGACTGGTATATCCTTCCTCGATCAGGTATTCCGCTGCGGCAATAAAATCATCAAAGGTGTTTTGCTTGTTGAGGCGCCTTCCGGCGTTGTGCCAGGCTTGGCCGAATTCGCCACCGCCGCGAATGCAGGGTGCAGCCATTATCCCCTTGCCCCGGCGTAGGATGTGGTCGTTGAAGTAGGAGTAAAAGGGTTTGGTGCTGACCCCAAATCCACCGTATCCGTACAGCAGGAGTGGCGTGTTTGCATCCCGTTCCATGTCCCTCCTGTGGGTGATGTACATGGGGATCATCGTACCGTCCTTGGAGGGGTACTCGACGATTTTGGTGATGTAATGGATGTCTGTCTCCTGCAGGGGTTCGCCGTACAGGTGGTCCACAATCTTTGTCCGGGGATGGAAGCTGTACACACAACCGGGCTGAAAAAACGACGTGACGTAGTAAACAAACGTGGAATCGTCATAGTCCACGGCAAGGTTGGCCAAAGAGTAGCCTTCCGGGAATCGCACCTGGTTGATGGTCTCCCCCAACGTATCCAGCAGGTATCCGGAAGACACACCGTCCATCAGGTACACCGCAAAAAGGTATTCGCCCAGTCGGGCCACATCTTCCAGGCGTTCCTGGAATTCGGGAATGATCAGCTTGGCCTGGTTGCGCATCCGGGTATTGTAGCGCAGTACTTGCCCATTGGGTGCACCTACATTGGAATAGGCAAGGATCTCGTCATCTTCTTTGTACAGGACGCGGAAGTCAATATTGTCTTCCAGTGGAATGGTGAGGTAAGGTTGCAATTCGGGAAGTCCTTCGCCCGTGTGCCCGATATGCAACTGTGCGGCATTGAAAAACTTGCGGGAACCGTGTTTGGAGACGAACTCTACCAAAAGCGTTTCATGGAGCCGCACGGAATCGCTTGTGGGAACCGAAAGGGAGAGGATGCCATCGGTCACTTCCTGACGGACAATCTGGATGTCGTCCTTTTGCTCCGTGCCCAAGGTGTGGTACATCAGCCGTTGCTCCTGCACCCGATCAAAGAGATCGCTGCCTGAAAACTGAACGTAGTAAAAGCCATCCTTGCACCAACCAACCAGGTTTGACCGCAATCCCTCAACGACATCACCGGTTGGGGTGCCGCTTTCGAGGTCCACGACATGCACTTCCCGCAGATCGGTGCCGGAGCGGCGTACAACTACGGCGGCACGGGTGTCCTCTTCATTCATATAGACGCTGGAGACCCGAATGATCTCATCCCGGTACGCCCGCAGTTCATCGACCTGCAAAAGGGGTTTTGTATCGGAGCTCCCTTCAGGCGTGTAGAAGAGCATCATTTTGTGGTTGGCGATTTCCTGCAACCGGAACGTATAGCCCCCTTGGCGCCAGACACGCTTCACCGAAGCGATATCATGCATCGTATGCCCGAACAAGCGGTGTGTATAATCCACGCTGATGGAGGCGAGCAGCCCCGTATAGGAACGGAGGTATTTGCGGCGGATCCGATCCAGGAAATCGTCCTGCTCTTCACGCCATGCCTTGACTTCATCGGAGTCGAGGTCTTCCAGCCAACGGAAAGGATCCTGAACGACTGTACCGTGGTAAGTGTCGGCCTGATCGACGGTGGCCGCTTCTGGATAGCTGCTGCCTGGAGGAATTTGGGCGTGCAGGGCAGAACAGAACAAAAGCAGCACCAGGACAACGGCGGTGCACCTGCCGGAATGTAGGCGTGAAAACGAGAAAGACATGGGAGAGAAATGGACCTCAAATATATCAAATGGAGGGGCGTTTGTCCCCGGTCCATCTCCCGAATTTAAGGTCGCTCCGCATTCGGAGGCGGTGTTTCGCCGGTTCCCGGCGATTGGTCGGTTGGAGGTTTAGCCGAGCTGGCGGCTTTAGCCTCCGCCGCCGCCTTTTCCGCTTCCTTTTTGGCGCGCGCGGCTTTGCGCTCCTCAGCGATCTTTTCTGGAATGATCGATCTGCCCCCGGGCTTGGGCCGGCCGCCCCATTCTTCGGGCCATTCGTATTTGCCCAGGGTGTTGGAGACGATCACGATGCTGCCCATGATCAGGGCCACAAAGGCAATGCGCTTGGGCCAGGACCAGGTCGTGAATTCCGGTGGTGGGGCTTCGTTGCGGCGTTCGCTTTGGGCGCTGGTGTTGCCGTCAGGGGTTGCCTGTGCTAGGGCCTTCGCCGGTACGGCGAAAAGCAAAAACAACCCCATCAAAAGCGGCCAAAACAGCCCTGTTGCACCGGAAATCAAACGGCCCATTCGGCAAAGCTAGGGGCAGGCTTCGGACCGCGCATCCATGCAGCATTTTGGGAATGCATCAAAAGCGGCTACCTTACTGGGACCAAACGGCCCGGTAAGCACTTGGAGGAGTGCCGGTACGAGGTACAAACACACTACGATGATCAGCGCAACTCCCCGTGTTCGGAGTTGGCTCTTGCTATTGGGTTTTTTGGCAACCTGGGGGATTTCCTTCCAGGTGGCCGCGCAATGCGATGCCAGCGACGACTCCCTAACCGTGGCCCTCGGCGGTCCGGTATCCTTCAACGTTCTGGACAACGATTTTTCGCCTGCCGGATTCTGCGGCGTGCAGCAACTCGCTTTTGACCCTTGTGTGCGCATCGACAGCATGGGCAACGTGCAGGTCTTTTCCGAGGACCCTGAATGTTGCGGAACGCGGGAGATCCAGTACCGGTTCTTTGGCTGCGACGGGGCCAGTTCCTGTTTTGCCTCCTTGACGGTCAACATCGTCTGCCCCAAGCCGGAGTGCTTCCTGATCAACCTGGAAGACTTCCAATCCAGTGGGTCTGCAGGGGGGCCTATTCCGGACAGCAGCAGTTGCGCCTATGCCTGCGCCAACGCTTCGGCCACCTACTATGTGCCCTACGTGGACGGCTACAGCTACAGCTGGTCGGTCAGCGGAGGTAGCTGGAGCCCCGGGGCCAACGATGCGGAGATCAACGTCCTGTGGGGAGATATCGGCTCCGGGACCATCACGCTGGTCCAGACCGACAGCAATGGCAACAGCCAGGTGCTCAACCTCTGCGTGGAGATCCTGGAAAGTCCGGTAGCCGCCTTTACCGCGTCCACCACCACGCCCTGCCTGGGCAGTTCGGTGGCCTTCACGAACACAACCACCGGCGCATCTTCCTATTTCTGGGACTTTGGAGACGGCAACAGTTCCACCCTCGCCAACCCCAACTACGCCTGGAGCAGCCCCGGTACCTATACGGTCACGCTCTACGCCACCCGGGACAACTATGCGCCAGACGGCACGCCCCTGTGCTGCTGTTCGGACAGCACCACCCTGGAAATCACCGTGGACTCGCTGGAAGGTCCCAACATCGAATGCATCAGCACCCTGTGTGCGGGCGACAGCAGCTACTACTGGACCGATGCCACCGGTTGTACCGATTACGACTGGGAAGTCTATGACGCGGACGGCGTTCCGCTGACCACCTGGTCGGGCGACGGAAACGACACCATCCACGTGGTCTGGGGCGACGGCCCCTTCGGCACCATTGTCTTGAGCGTGGACGGCTGCGACAGCCTCTACTGCGACGAACCCACCACGGCCACCGTGCCCATCGTGTCTTCGACCGCGCTGGTCGACGGACCGATTGTGGTCTGCCCGGGCGCCACGGAAACCTATACCGTGCCCAAATGGCCCGGCACCAGCTACGACTGGAGCGTGACGGGCGGCAGCATCCTGGCCGGCCAGGGCAGCCATACCGTGCAGGTGCAATGGGGCACCACGCCGGGCAGCTACAGCATCAACGTGGACTGGGAAAGCGGCTTTTTGGGCGGATTGCCCGGCCAGGATCCCGTCAACTGCATGGGCAGCGGCGATTTGACGGTTCAAATCCGCGACCGCTTCAGCGTCACCGGTCCTTCCCCGGCACAGGTGTGCAGCGGCAGCAGTTCGGTCTTCACGGCTTCGCCGGGAACGGCGTTCAACTGGACCGTCACACCGGCGGCCAGCTTCACGGGCAACGGCAGCAACACGATCATCGTCACCTGGGACAGCGGTCCGGGATCCTTTGTGGTCTCCGCCGTCCCGGTGGACACGAGCCTGTATTGCAACGGTTCGGACGCCACGGCGGTCACCGTTGTGGAGTTGCCGCCGCTGGACAGCATCAGCGGCAAGGACGAGATCTGCCCGGGCAGCACGGAGGCCTATTTCGCCTTCGGCGAAGCCCCCGGCACCGTCATCAACTGGACGGTCACGGGCGGTTCGCCGGCTACCGGCAGCGGCAATCCGATCACCGTGGACTGGGATCCGAGTGGCCCCTACAGCCTGAGCGCCACGCAGACACAACTGAACGCGCCCTTCTGCACCTCGGATCCGATTGCCTTCGCCGTTACGGCGAAAACGATTGAAGGCCCGTTGAGCATCACCGGTCCGGCCACGGCCTGCGTCAACGACTCGGCGGCCTATGCCTTGTTGCCCGCCCAGGACGGGGATGCCAGCATCAGCTGGAGCATCCTGCCGCCGGAAGCCGGCAGCATCATCAACGGCGCCGGCACCGCCAATCCTACCGTGCAGTGGAACAACACCGCCGGTCCGGTTGCCCTGCAGGCGCTGGTGGAACTGTGCGGCGAGGCGGATTCGGTGGCCTATCCGGTCACCCTGCAGGCCGCACCAACGCCGAACATCACGGTGTCCGGCCCGCTTTGCCCCGGCAGCACCGTGACCCTCGATGCTGGAACGGGCTATGCCAGCTACGAATGGTCCACCGGAGACCTGACCCAGACCACCGACGTGGACGCGGGCGGTACCTACACGGTGGAGGTGACGGATGCCGACGGCTGTACTGCGGTGGGCAATACCACCATCAACGCATTGCCCGCGCCCGTGGCGGCCATCAGCTCGTCCGACGACCAGGGCCTGTGCATCAACCCGCCCAACAGCGCGATGGTGACGATGCTGGCCCAGACCAACCCGGACTACAGCTTTCAATGGTATTGCAACGGGGTGCTGCAACCGACGCCTTCGCCGGAACCGGCGGAATTTGTGCATACCAACAACATCACGCAGAACACCTACATCTATTACGTGGTGGTCACCGACGCCAGCACGGGCTGCACGGATACTTCGGACAACTTTGTCGTGGTGCAGGATTCCTGCTTCAGCACTGGTCCGGGCATCGATTGCGATCCGCGCAACCACACCATCACCGCCAATGGCATCAACCAGACGCCGGTGTGCAACACGGTGGCCTTCCCGGTGAGTTTTAGCGGCCCGGTGACGCTCCTGGGCTGGAACTTTGGCGACCCGCTGTCCAACACCAACGACGGTACCCTGGCCGCGGCCGAACACACCTTCGCGCAGGCGGGCTGCTATCCGGCCCGGTTGACCTACAGCGTTCCGGAGAATCCCCCGGGTTCCGACAACTGTACCCTCACGGTCAAGGTGCCTGTTTGCGTTCCGCTGGCGGCGGCTTTTGACTACACCGACAGCTGCGGATTGGTCTCCTTCACGGACTTTTCGACCTTCCTGCCCGGCGAAGACGCCAACGCCTGGTTCTGGGACTTTGACGACGGCGGTGCCACGAGTACGGTACAGAACCCAAGCCACAGCTTTGGCCCGGGCAGCTACGACGTGACCCTGACGGTCTACAACGCATCGGGCTGCGAGGCCAGCATCACCCAAACGGTGACGGTGGCCCCCCTGCCGGATGCCTCGGCCCTCATTGCGCCGAATCCGGCCTGCGTGGATGAACCGGTTTCCTTTGCCTCGGTCTCGGGCAGCCAGAGCTACCTCTGGGACTTCGGCGATGGCGCCGAAAACGGCGATCCCAACCCGAGCCATGCCTATACCATGGACGGTTCCTACACCGTCCAATTGACGGTCTTCAACGCAGCGGGCTGCAGCGACAGCAGCTTCCAGCCCATGGTGGTCAATCCGCTCCCGCCGGAAGACACCATTGTTTATGCGCCGAGCCTCACGGTCTGCGAAGGAGAAAGCGTGCTGCTGACCGCGCCGCCTTCCTTCACGCCGGCGGAGTGGACGGACGGCAGTACCGGACCGACCCTGACGGTGAGCACCTCCGGCACCTACGGGGTGACCGTAACGGACGCCAACGGCTGTTCGCGGGTCATCGACCCGGTGGAGGTCCTGGTCCTACCGGCACCGGTGGTTTCGGTGAGCGGCGACAACTACATCTGCGATGCGGGCTGCGTAACGCTGAATGCTCCTGTTGGCTCAGGCTACACCTACCAGTGGCAGGACGGTACTGGAACGGACATTCCGTTTGCCACCGGCCCGACCTACACGGCCTGCACGCCGGGCCTTTTGGCCTCGGGCTATCAGGTGGTCCTCACCGATGCCAACGGCTGCTCGGCGGTTTCCGATCCCTTTGTGGTTTCGGTGGCGGTTTCGCCAACGGCGGGCATCGACATTGTGGGCGATACCTGCGCCCCCGGACCAAACGTGCTCAACGCCAACCCCGTGGTTTCGGGCATCGTCTACGTCTGGAATAATGGAACGAACGGTCCAACCACCACGGTCTATCCGGCCGGCGTCTACAGCCTGGTGGCCATCGACACGGCCACGGGCTGCAGCGATGCGGCTTCGGTGACCATCGACCCGCTGCCGGACCTCTGCCTGGTCCCGACGGGCTGCTACACGGTGTGCGACCCGGACACGGTCTGCGGGCCTCCGGGCATGGCCAGTTACCAGTGGAATTTGAACGGTTCGCCCATGCCGGGCGAAACCAACGCCTGCCTGATCGTGACCGGCCCGGGCACCTACACCTTGACGGCCACCAACGCGAGCGGCTGCAGCGCTACCAGCGATCCGCTGGACCTCAACACCACCGATTGCGATTCGAGTTTCTGCGATATGGTGGATGCCTCCGTGCATGCGGCGGACGCGTCGCCGGACTCCTGTTGCTGGACCCTGGATTTGTCCAACACGGTGCCGGACTACTTCATCGGCGTGCGCATCGATGCCCTGGGCGGAGTTGATCTGGGCTATGGCGGTTCGCCGGCAGGTTGGAACCTTATCGGTTCCTCGGCCAGCCACGTCAGCCTGCTCCCGCCGGCCCTGGGCTTTGTGCCCACGGGCAGCTACAGCGGAGACCTGGCGGCGATGGCCGAATTCTGCCTGGGCGGCTACGCCGACAGCGTACAAACGGTGGTGGTTTCCTGGCTGCTGCCGGGGCCCGGACCGCTGGGCTACCTGGTGGAATGCACCGATACCCTGGTGCTGGACTGCGCGCCGGAGGGCTGCGTGGAGCTGATCAATGACAGCATCTACTGCGATGGCGATACGGTCAAAATCCAGTTTGACGTGGTCAACGGCAGTTGGACCGAGGACCTGGTGTCCCTGGCCTTCCCGGTGCTTTCGCCGGCAGGCGCCGTACTGGTCAACGACAGTTTGAACCTGCCGGTCATTGCCCCGCTGGACACGGCCGGTCCCTTTACCCTGTGTTTCACGGGCCTGAGCGAAGGCGATGTCCTGTCGTTCATGGTCATGGCGCACAACGATTCGCTGTGGGCCGGTGGGCCAATGCCGAGCTATTGCTGCACGGATTCGGTGGTGTACAGCTACGTGGTGCCACCCTGTGATCCGTGCGCTTCCACCCATGTGGACGCCAAGAAAGACACCATGGAGTGTTGTTATACGCTGACCTTGTTCAACAGCCTGGACGACACTTACTTCACCGGCATCCGCACCACGCTGATCACGCCGGGGGCCACCTTCGGCAGCATCACCGGAGCCTTTCCGCTGGGTTGGGTGTATGCGCCGCTGGCGCCGAACCAGTACCAATGGACGCGCATTCCGCTGGGCAGCAGCATCCCGCTGGGGGCCACGCAACTGCCCAAGATTTGCCTGGACGGGTTCTATCCGGACACCGTGGAGCTGGTCATCGAGTGGCTGCACGGAACCGGCGTGGCCTGCCGCGATACGGTACAGTTGATCTGTGAGCCGACTCCCGATCCCTGTGTGGATCTGCTCCACGCCGAGCTGCTGTGCGACGACAATGGGAACTACGTGTTCAGCTTCCAGGTGACCAACAACTCGGGCTATACGGTCAATAGCCTCGACTGGACGGACCTGATGCCCGCGGGCGTTTCCATGCCTTCCGTGCCGCTGAGCCTGCCGGATGGCGCCACCAATGGCGTGTTGACAGTCCCGGTCAGCGGTGCAGGCGCCGTGGCCGGCGATACGCTCAAGTTCCGCGTGACGCTGCACGCGCTCAGCGGCGGATACAGCTTTGCCTGTTGCGCCTCGGACAGCTTCTACTGCTTTGTTTTCCCGCCCTGCCAGCAGGTGGATCCGTGCGATTCGCTCAGTGCGCTGAAGGACGACAAGGTCAAAGTGAGCGCCAACCAATCGGTGCTGATCGATGTATTGGCCAACGACGCCTGCATGGACGGTTATGCGCTGGATCTGGGATCGGTGACGGTCATCAGCGGTCCGGATTACGGCATTATTGGAACGATCAATCCGGTAACTGGCCAGATCGGCTACAGCCCCAATCCGGGTACGGCCGGAACGATCGACCAGTTTGTTTACGAGGTCTGCTGCGTGGATGCGGTGGGCAATACCTATTGCTGCACGGCCACGGTGACGGTGGGCATTTGCAAGCCCTTCAACGGGCCGATCGGATTGGACGCTACGCTGTTGACCAGCCAGGCCCTGTTCACCTGGGATTCGGTGGCCTATAGCGACGGCTGCCAGATTGAAGGGCAACGGATATCGCCCACGCCGGTGGTGACCGGCCGTGCACGCCGCCTTGAAGAGAACCTCAGCAGCCTGACCGTGCCGCTGGCCACCCTGGGTGCCCCGAGCATCTGGCGCTGGCGCGTACGCTGTGCCTGCAGCCTGGATCCGGTGGAGGTGACGCCCTTCTCAGAGTACGACACGCTGGTGGTACCGGCCGTGCGGCTGGCTTCGCCGGAAGGCGCACAGGTTACGCTGTATCCCAACCCGGTGCAGGAACGCCTGATGGTGCTGTACCGCGGATTCCCCGCCGGAGCGGCGCAGTGGTCCATTGTGGATGCGCAAGGCAAGGTCCGCCTGACCGGCGAAAGCGTCCTGGATCCGTTCTCGGGCAGCCTGGAACTGGGCCTGCCGGAACTGGCGCCGGGCAGCTACAGCCTGCGTTTGATGCAGGAAGACCGCGTGGCCCGCGAACGCTTCATCAAGATGGAGTAAGGGCTCCGGGACGGTGAACAGCAAGGCCGGATGCCGCGTGTGCGGTGTCCGGCCTTGTGCGTTTTGGCGTCGTGCGTTTTGGCGTTGGGCAAAGGTGGGGTGCCATTCGGCCGGGCGTGCGCGTGCCCGCCCGGCACCGCCCTCAGCCCACCAATTGAATGTCCACCTGCACCAGATCGATGAAGGCGTGCACGCGGTGGTCGATGTCGTCCTCGGTCAGGTCGTAGAGGCGTTCGGGACCGAACTGCTCCACGCAGAAGCTGGCCATGCCCGAACCGAAAATGATGGCGCGCTTCATGTTCTCGAAACTCAGGTCGCCGGAGCGGACCAAGTGGCCCAGGAAACCGCCCGCAAAGGTGTCGCCAGCACCGGTGGGGTCGAAGACCTCCTCCAGCGGCAGGGCGGGGGCAAAAAACACGTTGTTGGCGTGGAAGATCAGCGCGCCGTGCTCGCCTTTTTTGATGATCAGGTAACTCGGGCCCATCTGCAGGATCTTGCGCGCCGCCTTGACGATGGAGTATTCGCCACTCAGCTGGCGGGCCTCTTCATCGTTGATGGTCAACACGTCCACCTTGGCGATGGCCTGCTTCAGGGTATCCAGCGCGATGTCCATCCAGAAGTTCATGGTGTCCATGACCACCAGCTTGGGCCGCGTGGGGATCTGGTCCATGACCTGCAGCTGGAGCTTGGGGTCGATGTTGCCGAGCATGAGGTAATCCGGCTGGCGGTAATGCTCGGGCAGTTGCGGGTCAAAATCCGCGAGCACGTTCAGGTCGGTGACCAGGGTGTCGCGGCTGTTCATGTCCATGTGGTACTTGCCGGACCAGAAGAAGGACTTCTGGCCAGCTTTGACTTCCATGCCGTCGGTGCTGATGCCCTTGTTGTGGAAGCGGTCGATCATCTCCTTGGGGAAGTCGTCGCCGACCACGGACACGATCCCGATGCCGGGGTCATTTTTCGCCGTTTCGGCGAAATAACTGGCCGCCAGGCTGATGTAGGTGGCCGAACCGCCGATCACGCGGTCGGTTTTGCCAAAGGGCGTCTCGATGGCGTCGAAGGCAACGGTGCCGACAACAACGGTGTTTACAGGCTGGGGCATGGGAGTAGCGGTTGCGGGGGTTCAGCGGAGACCGCGCGGCTGCCGGGTTGCGGCTGCCGGGTTTAGGAGCGTTGTGCGGCGGTCTTTCGGAAGGTGTTCGCGCTCCGCGCGAAGGCGCCGCAAAGGTAGGGTTTACCGGGCCTCCGGACCGGGTGCCGGGCTGTATACCGGCCATTGTGCGCCGGCGCGGCTGCCTGGCGGAAAAATCGCCTTCCGCATTGCGCAAACCGCCCACCCGGCCTAAATTTGTCCTCCCTTCCGATCACGAAGGGTCAAATTCCTCCATAGCTCAGTTGGT
This sequence comes from Bacteroidia bacterium, assembly GCA_030432405.1. Lineage (GTDB taxonomy): Bacteria > Bacteroidota > Bacteroidia > Chitinophagales > BACL12 > WGOA01. The sequence goes on from JAUIHG010000047.1 coordinate 14,539, forward strand.
TAGAGCGGTTGACTGTTAATCAATAGGTCCCTGGTTCGAGTCCAGGTGGGGGAGCAGATCAAAAGGAGCCCGGCTTTTTGGCCGGGTTTTTTTGTGCCCTATTGCTGCACCGTGGTCTTTTGTGTGGCATTGTGCCCATTCTGAAACGCCACCGTTATTCTCAACCAAGTGGTAATCATGCTGGATCCTACTTTACGATGCACTAAGCAGCGCAACAGTTGAAGGAACCGGTAGCCACACTTTTGATCGGGACGTCGCTTTCCTTATTTTCTGGATCCAACGTTGAAGTCCATGAAACCAATAGCCGTTTTCTCGTTTTCCATGACCATGCTGCTGGTCCCCGCCTTGTTTGCTCAATCGGATTTCGGACCCCCGCAGGCCATTAACATGGCTGCCTGGGGTGCCAGATCGGTTTATGCATCAGACCTGGATGGTGATGGGGACGTAGACCTCCTCAGCGCAAGTGGAAGCGACCGGAAAATTGCCTGGTACGAGAATTTGGGTGGAGGAGCATTTGGCCCTCAGCAGGTCATCACCACGGAAGCATTCAGTGCTATATCCGTCTACGCAAAGGATTTGGACGGTGATGGCGACATGGATGTGTTGAGCGCCAGTGATAACGACAACAAAATAGCCTGGTACGAAAACATTGGGGGAGGGATGTTTGGCATGCAGAAGGTAATCTCTACAGCCGCTGACTACGCGCAGTCCGTATTTGCAAAAGATTTGGATGGGGATGGGGATGTAGATGTGTTAAGTGCAAGCCGTGACGACAACAAAATTGCATGGTATGCCAACCTGGGTCCAGGGATCTTCGGGCCCCAGCAAATTCTGACTACGGCTGCCAATGGAGCAACCTGCGTTTTTGCCGAGGATTTGGATGGCGATGGGGATGCAGATGTGTTGAGCGCAAGTGCGAATTCCAATCGGATTGCCTGGCACGAAAACCTGAGTGGAGGCATGTTTGGGCCTCAACAAATCATCACCAATCTAACGGATGCTGCCCGATCGGTCTATGCCACCGATCTGGATGGTGATGGGGATGCAGATGTGCTCAGTGCAAGCCGTGGCGACGATAAGATTGCATGGTACGAGAACTTGGGAGGGGGCGTTTTTGGAGTCCAGCAAATCATCACTACTGCTGCGGATGTTCCTGAGGCGGTCTATGCAACGGATTTGGATAATGATGGTGACGCCGACGTGTTAAGTGCAAGCAGAAACGATGATAAAATTGCTTGGTACGAAAACCTTGGAGGGGGAATTTTTGGGCTACAGCAGGTCATAACTACGGCCGCTGATGGTGCCTTTTCTGTGTATGCGACGGATCTGGACGGTGATGGATACCCGGAAGTCATGAGTGCGAGCGTGATTGACAGTGAAATTGCATGGCATCAGAACCTCGGGGGAGGCGTGTTTGGGGCCCAGCAGGTCTTAACATCCTCTTCTTTTGGAACACGGTCGGTTTATGCAGAAGACCTCGATGGTGATGGAGATCTGGATGTTTTAAGCGCGAGTTATTTTGAGGATAAGATTGCCTGGTACGAAAACGTTGGTGGGGGTATGTTCGGGAGCCAGCAGGTCATCACCACGGAAGCATATGGTGCTGAAACCGTCTACACAAAGGATTTGGACGGCGATGGTGATGCCGATGTATTGAGTACCAGCAGCATAGACGATAAGGTCGCTTGGTACGAGAACTTGTCATCAGGTTTGTTTGGTCCACAACAGATCATCGACACCGTTGCAGACGGTGCCGTTTCAGTAAATGCCGTCGACCTGGATGGTGATGGTGACGCCGATGTTTTGAGTGCCAACGCTATAGGGGATGAAATCGCTTGGTACGAGAACTTGAGTGGCGGAATGTTCGGACCTAAGCAGATCATTTCCACGGCCGCAGATGGGCCAAACACCGTTTACGCTGTAGACCTGGACAGCGATGGTGATGCCGATGTTTTAAGTTCTAGTTCACAAGACAACAAGGTCGCTTGGTATGAGAATCTTGGTGGTGGTGTGTTTGGCATAGAGCAAGTAATTACCACGGCAGCTGATGGTGTCTTAGACATGTTCGTCACAGATTTGGATGGCGACGGTGACGCGGACGTCTTGAGCGCCAGTCCTTCCGACAATAAACTAGCTTGGTACGAGAACGTGGGTGGCGGAGCGTTTGGACCTCAGCAGGTCATCAATGCGCCCGGCGGATGTGCCTTTGCAGTTTATGCAACAGACTTGGATGGCGATGGCGATGTGGATGTGTTGAGCAGTTGCGTTAGTGATGATGGAATATCGTGGTTTGAGAACCTTGGTGGCGGCGTATTCGGTTCCAAGCAAACCATCCCTGCCTCGGTCCCAGGACCGATTTATGCGGCGGATTTGGATGGCGACGGGGATGCGGACGTATTGAGTTCCGATGAGTCCGAACTGAACATCATTTGGTACGAGAACCTCATGGGTGGACCAGTTTCCTGTTCCTCTGTGTTGGGCCCCAGCAACCAGAGCCATATTGAACAGCCCCTTCGCTTTCGTCTGAAATGGGATCCACAGCCTGGTGCCGTAGCATGCCAGGTCCAAGGCCAACGGTTGCCGTCAGGACCGAGTCCGAGTGTCAACATTTTTTCCGCACCCTACAATACCGTCAATGTCCCCAAAACAAGTGCCGGAGCAGGCACGACGTGGACTTGGCGCGTACGCTGTGCTTGCAGCATAAGTCCATTGGACGTTTCCGCATACACCGCCTTTGGCGATACGTTTTTCGTTCCACTGGTACGCCAAAGCCAACCAGTTGAGATCAATCCAATGATCCATCCAAATCCGGCAAGCCAATCGGTGTTTGTTGACTTCGGCCAAACCATGAGTTCCGAAACGGATTTCCTAATTCTTGGTTTGGATGGCCGCGTCGTTGGACGATTGAGCGTGTCGACAGGCGTACGGGAGGTATCCGTTGATGTCAGCGGATACGCGAATGGCATGTACTTTATCCAATGGGCCAATGCGGAGCCCATCGCGGTTGAAATTCAACACTAACGAAGAGCAGAATCGGCAGGACATGTCTTTTGCTTGTGCACTCGATGGCCAACCCATGGCAATTGTACCGTGAGCTGCCGCAATAAATCTGCCAAGGCACTTAGGGGCTGGCTATTGACATCATTCGAAGACCTGCAATTGGAGGTTGTAAACCTGCTTGGTAAGCATAGGTACAAGGGAATATGCTGACGCGCCAAGGGTGTTGGCTTGCTTGCCCTATCTTGGGGGAAACACACGCATGATGAAAAGCTGTTTTACGATGCTCCTGGCGCTGCTTTGTGCGCCCCTTTTGGCCACCGCGCAGGTCTGCGACGAAAGCACTCCACCCAGCGGCTTGACGGCCACCTACACGCCCGGGACGGGGGCTTTGCTGCAGTGGACGGCCGTGCCTTTCAGTGCCGGTGTGCAGCTCAGTGCAACGTCGCCGTCTGGCGCATCGGTCAAGCGGAAGCTTTTTGGTTCAGAATTGAACCAGTTTCTGGTGCCTGATGCGTTCCTTGAGGACGGCGTGTATACATGGCGTGTACAAGCGGCGTGCAGCGCAACATTTCCATACAACACCACGCCCATTTCCCCTCCCAGCACGTTTACCGTGGGCGCAAGTGGAACCTGTCCTGCAACCGTCACCGATGTGGACGGCCATGTGTACCCGGTCGTGGAAATCGGTGCGTATTGCATCACCGCCAAAAACCTGGAAGTCCGCAGCTACACCGACGGGACGCCGATCACAGAAGCGCTCACGGATGCGGAATGGACGGCTTCGCCGGGAGGCGCGTATTGCTTTGTGGATGACGATTCCAGCAATACGGCCACCTATGGATTGCTGTACAATTGGGCCGCTGCAACGCATGCATCCGGCCTTTGCCCGGTTGGCTGGCATGTGCCGTCTGAGGCCGATTGGTTTGGCATGCTCTCTGCGGTGGGCAGTGCCGCTGATGCCGGTGGGGACTTCAAGGCCACGGGAACCCTGGAAGACGGCACCGGATTGTGGAGCGCACCGAACCTCGGCGCCACCAACAGCAGCCAGTTTTCCGGCATTCCAGCGGGCCGCCGCAGCCAAAGTGGTACGTACATCAATGCACCGGAAGGCTATGGATACTGGTGGACCAGCACTGAAGCGCTTACACTGCAAGCTTTTGTGATGGAGCTGGAAGCAGACGACACCAGGATAGACCGCCATGATTTACGCATTGAAGCTGGCGTATCGGTGCGGTGTGTCCAGGATTGAGCCACGGGGCAGCGCCATGAGGCTGTTGCCATCAATGCACAAACCCCGCCCTGACCGTGGATCATCAGGAAGTAGGTTCCTGGAGCCCGTTCGCCGAAGGCAGTATGGTTCACATCAGCCTTCCCGCTGCACGGCTACGTCGACGACCAGCAGTACCGGAATGCCGGGTTTGTTGTTGATCAGCGCCTCCTTGTCCATGCTGGAAATATGGCCGAGCTCGGCCATATTTGCCGGGTTCTTTGGTGCCTGTACTTGGGTGTGTTTACATGGTTTTCGAGCGATGCTGCGGCAATGCATGAGCCCCTGTTTCATGTGTGTTGGAATTCTTGCCCTATCTTGAGGGAAACACACGCATGATGAAAAGTATCATTTCGCTGCTGCTGGCACTGCTTTGCGCACCCTTTTTGGCCACCGCACAGGTCTGCGACGAAAGCATCCCACCCAGTGGGCTGACGGCAACCTACACGCCCGGGACGGGGGCTTTGCTGCAATGGACGGCCGTGCCTTTCAGTGCCGGTGTGCAGATCAGCGCCACGACCCCATCCGGGACCAATGTAACGAGGCGCCTGGCGGGTTCGGAATTGGATCAGTATCTCGTGCCCGATGCGGTGCTGAGCGATGGACTTTACACCTGGCGTGTGCAGGCTGCCTGTAGCCCGATGCCGCCTTATAGCCCAACGCCGATATCCGCCACCAGCAGTTTTACGGTGGGTGCACCGTCCACCTGCCCGACCACGGTTGTTGATGTGGATGGGAACGTTTATCCGGTGGCGGATATCGGCGGGTTTTGCGTAACGGCCAAGAACCTGCAGGTGACGCACTTTAGCGATGGATCGCCGATCCCGGCGCTTTTTTCAGACAGCGCTTGGAATAGCCAATCCGGTGGGCCAGCATACTGCTTTGTGAATGGAGACGCTTCCGCCACCCCGACTTATGGATTGTTGTACAATTGGTTTGCCGTGGACGACCCAGCAGGCTTATGCCCAGTAGGATGGCATGTCCCTTCCGAAACGGATTATTTTGATATTGGTTTTGCCACGGGGCTTCACCCTGCCATTGGAGGTGGATTGAAAGCAACAGGCACTCTTGATGAAGGCACTGGCTTGTGGAGGGCACCCAACGTTGGCGCCACCAACAGCACACAGTTCACGGCCATTCCGGTTGGCGAGCGGCGTGAGAACGGGGACTATTCTGGTTCGCCAGACATCGGCGCGCATTTTTGGCATTCAACGCCCAAAAGCCCGAAACGGGGGTTTTTCATGCAATTGAGTTATGGCAACGACGATGTATACAAGCGTGATGCTTTGAAGACCAGAGGCCTTTCCGTCCGTTGCATGAAGGACTAGCAAAGCAAGCGGCGATGGAAGTTCGATGGCATGCCCCCTTAACAAGTAAGTATTTTTGTGCGGTTTGGTATTGCTCCATATGCGATGGCCGATCGGCCAGAAGTATGGTAGCTGCCAACCCCTTGACCATCCTAGATTTTTGACCGTGCATGTCCGTTGGTTACCAAAATGTTCTCGGGTCGAGGCGATTAACGCTATCATAGGGTTTGGATTGGTTTTTATGCTGTTTGGCAATCAGGCTAGTCTGAAGGGCCAAACCACCTTTGGCTCAGAAAACATCGTTGCGGATGCATCAAATGCAGCGCAGGATGCTCATGATGTTTTTGCCGTGGATTTGGACGGCGATGGTGACATGGACGTCTTGAGCGCCAGCGCCGGAGATGACAAGATCGGGTGGTTTGAAAACCATGGAAAGGGTGCATTTTCTGCGTTGCAAATGATTTCGGATCAGGCACACCATGCGCTATCGGTTTATGCAGGTGATTTGGACGGGGATGGCGATGTGGATGTATTGAGCGGCGACGCACAGCGCGTTGCATGGTATGCGCAACTGTCCAGTGGCCAATTTTCCGAAAAGCACGTCATAACAAATGATGCCGCGTACTATGCTTCGGTCAATGCCGTTGATCTGGACCAAGAT
>JAUIHG010000269.1 GCA_030432405.1 Bacteroidia bacterium
CACGGCCCAGCCCAGTTGCAGTTTGCTCAGTTCAAATTCCGTCTCGATAAACCCGATAACCCCGGAAATGACCGAGGCGTCAAAGCCCATCAAAAATCCGCCCAGGGCCACGATGAGGGCCACCATGGTGACGTAAGAAGTTCGGTTTCCGGCTGCACCGGCATCCTCCAGCGTACTGTTTGAATTGCTGCTGTTCATGGCATGGGATTCTATTGGTGCAGGAACTGCCTTTGACGGTTTGGGATGGATGGAGTGATGTGGCGGCGCAGGCGCTGTTGCAGGTTTTCTATTTTGCCCGCACCACTTCCAGGTCCACCGCATGTTCGGCGTTGGCATCAAAACCGATCCAAAACCGGAAGAGGCCCGTTTCGCTGAAATGCTGCCGGTCCTTTCGGTCGTAGTGGTACGCGTAGCCCATGCTCCAGGGACGGAACGCAAAGCGGACTGTTTTTACCGTGCCGGGTTCCAGGGCGATCCGTTGGAAGGCAAAAAGCCGACGTTCGGGGCGGGTGACGCGGGCTACCGGATCGGAGCAGTAAAGCTGCAAGACGGTTTCGCCGGAGGCGGACCCCGTGTTTTTCACATCGACCTCCACCACGATGCTGTCGGGCGCGAAAAAGAGGTTTCCTGCGTGGAAACCTCCGCGCAGTCTGGCCGTGTCGGTGGACAGGCGCACATCTCTGACTTCAAAATCGGTATAGGTCAACCCAAAACCGAAGGGAAATGCGGGCTCGAAGCCCACATCGAGGTAATGGTTGGTATTGCCCAATGAGGTTTGGAACGCCCGTTCCGGAATGTCCTCCATACGCACCCAGGACTTGTCTGTAGCCGGCCGACCGCTGGTCCGCTGGGCATGGTAGACGGGAATTTGTCCTTCGTGGCGGGGAAAGGTCACGGGCAGGTGTCCCGACGGTGCAGCATCGCCCAGGATGAGGTCCGCCAGGCCCGGGCCACCCATGGTGCCCGGTGCCCAGGCGTAAAGCCAGGCGTCGGCCTGATCGAGGACGTCCTCCAGCACCAGGGGTCTACCGGCCATCACCACCACCACAACGGGCGTGCCGGTGGCCGAAACCGCGCGCAGCAGCGCTTCCTGGGCTCCCGGCAGGCGAAGGGACGCGCGGCTGTGTGCCTCGCCGTGCAGAATGGCTTCCTCTCCTAGGAACAATAGGGCTACGTCGGATGTGGCGGCAGCTTGAACGGCTTCGCCGAAGGCGGCCTGGCTTTTGTCCCGGCTGTTGGCCAGGGCCTTGACGTAGCGCACGCGGTCGCGGCCCAGGCGCTGGCGGAGCGCTTGAAGCGGCGTTTGGCTGTCCTCCGCCTTGCCGTCAAACACCCAGGTGCCGAGCTGTTCGTAGCCGTCGTCGGCCAGGGGGCCGATTACGGCCACTCGTTGCAGGGACGCCGGGGCAAGCGGCAGGCGCGTGTTGCGGTTTTGCAACAGCACGGTCGAGCGGTGCACCATGGCGCGGGCCAGCTCCAGGCTTTCCGGTGCCAAAAGCGGCTGATCGGTCCGTCCTAAGGGGTGCTCAAACAGGTTGAGGGCCACCTTCAGGGAAAGGATGTTGCGCACGGCGCTGTCGATATACACCTTGAGATCGGGAAACTCCTCCAACAGCCCGGGCAGGTGTTCGGGATAGGCCCGGCTCATCATGTCCTGGTCGATGCCGGCACCAAGTGCTCTAAAGGCCGCTTGCCGCGCATCCCCAGCTGCACCGTGGGCGATCAATTCATCGATCGAGCCCCAGTCGCTGACCACAGCGCCTTCAAAGCCCCACTGCGCACGGAGGATTTCCTTGAAGAGGTAGCGGTTGGCACTGGCGGGCACGCCGTTGAGCGCCGAAAAACTGGGCATAAAGGCCATGACCCCGGCATCTACCGCCGCTTTGAAGGGCGGCAGGTAGACGTTGTGCAAGGCGTCTATAGACATGTCCACGCTGTTGTAGTCCCGCCCGCCTTCCACCGCGCCGTAGCCGGCGAAATGCTTGGCGGTGGCCGCCATCAGAATGCTGTCGCCGTGGTACTGGTAGCCGCGGATGGCCACCTGGCCGAGTACCGCCGTCAGCACGGGGTCTTCGCCGAAGGATTCGGCGATGCGTCCCCAGCGGGGATCCCGCGCCACATCGATCATGGGGGCAAAATTCCAACGCAGGCCCACGCTGGCGGCTTCGCGCGCGGACACGCGCGCACCCGCTTCCACCATATCGGGATCAAAACTGGCAGCCTGGCCCAGGGGCAGGGGAAAAATGGTCCTGAAGCCGTGGATGACGTCCCGGGCAAAAAGCAGGGGGATGCCGTGCGGGGAGGCGTCCACGGCGATGGCCTGCAATTCCGCAATGGCATCCGGGTCCACCACGTTCAGCACGGCCCCAATACCGCCGGAACGCAGCCGCTCGCGAAACGCCGAGTCCCGTCCATCGTTGGGCGGCATGCGCATGACCATCTGCCCGATCTTCTCCTCCAGGCTCAGGTGAGCCAGCACGCTTTCCACAAAGGCATGCTGCTGCGGGCTGAGCTGAAAGCGGCCCCGACGCTGGACACTGGAGCCGTCGGCGGCAATGGTCGCGTAAGCGGTTTCGGAGCTGGATGATGATTGGCCAACCGCCGGACCCCACGCCAAGAGCAAACCCAACATGAGGGGCAAGTGCCATCGGCATAACGTGGGTGGGGTGCATTGCGTCAACACGACACGAATTTGCCGAACACAGGCCCCTTGAGACCTATGGCGCACCACATCACCATTACATCAGCACCCCTACACCCCCCATACTTGGCCCCTACATGCGCATTTAGCGGCCAGGCCACAGGGCCAACGACCGCTTGAGGTTCAAGATTTTGAAGCGCATGGGTGGCCCATCTGCCTGCTCAGCCGCATGCCCATCCGGGCAAAAGGACTTTCTCGATCAGATGTCCATCAGGTAGTCCACCAGGTTGACCTCGGTTTCCAGACCGAGCTTTTTGCGCAGGCGGTAGCGGCTGATTTCCACGCCCCGAATGGAGATGTTCAACAGGGGCGCGATCTCCTTGGAGCTGAGGTTGAGCCGCAGGAAGGCACACAGCTTTTGGTCCTTGGGCGTCAACTGGGGAAATCGCTGGCGCAGGCGGCCCAAAAAGTCGGTATGGACTTTGTCGAAATGCAGGGAAAATTGCTCCCAGTCCTCGTCCAGCCGGTGGTCGGAATCCAGCAATTGCAGGACATTGCGGACGCTTTTCCGCACTTCGGGGTGCTCGACATCTTTTTGCACACGGCCCATCTCCTCCTTGATCTTGGTGATCATCGCATTTTTCTGCACCAGGTGCATGGTGGACATGGCCAACTGGCGGTTTTGATGGTCGATTTCACCGCGCAGCTTTTCGTTGCGCAACGCATCCAGGGCGCGCTCCCGCGATTCGACCGTCTCCTGGTGTTTGGCTTCCTGCTCCCGCAGGGTTTGTTGCTTTTCGGACTCCAGACGAACTTTTTCCCGCGCAAAGCGCCGCTGTGGGGCCAGGACCAGCAGGGTCAAAAGGCCCGTGGCCACCAGCAGATACACCAGATAGGCCAGGGACGTTGCAAACCAGGGTTTGGCGATGCGGAAGGCATAGGTGGTCGGGGCAATCGTGCGGCCTTCCGGCCCCATGGCCAGCACCTCAAAGCGGTAGTTGCCGGGTTTGAGGTTGGTGAATTCCTTGCTCGTCTCCGTGCTCCACTGCGACCAATCGCCGTCGTAGCCCTGCAAGCGCCAGGCGTATTGCAC
>JAUIHG010000270.1 GCA_030432405.1 Bacteroidia bacterium
GCTTTCCCAGGCGACGGCATCCAGCGGAGCGGAGGGCGTTCGCAGCTAGGCGCAGGTCCGAGAAAGAAGGGGAGCGTACTCCAGTACGCGACCCGATGACGAGGGCCTGCAACAACGCTGCGGGCGTCGTCCGCCCGCAGGATCAGCCTTCGAAGTGGATGGTGAACATGATTGCCCGCTGCCGCAGCCTCCCCAACACCCCGCTAAAAATCAAATCCGGGTCGCGCGCGTGCACGTTCCGCAGCCCGTGGCTCACCTTGATCTCCGGGCTTAAAATGAAATAGGGGAAATAGAACTCCATGCCCACGCCGACCTCGGCGGCCACATCATGCCGCAGCACCTTGACCTGGTCTTCGGCGTTGCGCGCCTTGGCGTTGGAAGCCAGGTCGTAGCTGTAGTTGGCCCCGCCGATGACGTACATCCGGAAATCCTTGTAGGGATCGGATTTGTACTTGATGCTCAGCGGAAACTGGAGGTAAATCGACTCGATCAGCTTGGTATCAAAATCGTTGACCAGGATGTCGTAGTTGATGCTCTTCTCGGCAAAGACCAGGCTGGGGATGAAGCGCAGGTCAAAGTGGTTGCCCATGCGCAGGTTGGAAACAATGCCCAGGTTGAAGCCGGGGCCGCTTGCCGGGGTGACCACGCGGATGCTGTCGCCATCCAAAAACTCCTGGTCGTGTTCAACCTTGAAGGTCGAGGTGTTGTAGCCCAGGGCGATGCCGAAGTGGTAGGGCTTCTTGGCGTACTTGAGGTCGAAGGCTTCGGCATTGAGCTGGGCCTTCGCGGGCATGGCCGCGCCGATCAACAGCACGCCAAAAGTCATGCACGCGACAAAACGCGCCATAGGCACTTGGCGGACCAGGGAAGCCGCCCGCAGGACGCGGATCAGGCGTCGGCGATGTATATGGAACTGATGCCGAAGGACAAACGGATGCATGTGGTGCGTTGGAAACCGGCCTGCTTCAATTCTGCTTCAAAGGCTTGACCCTCAGGGAAAACCGCGACCGACTCGTGCAGGTAATCGTAGGCTCTTGCGTCTCGGGATACCAAACGGCCCAAAGATGGCAGTATTGTACGGAAATAGAATCCGAAGAGTTGTTTGACCGGGAACGCGTGCGGCCGGCTGAACTCCAGGATCACCATGCGGCCTGCTGGCCGAAGCACCCGCCGCATCTCCTTCAAACCCGCCTGCAGGTCGCCAAAGTTCCGCACCCCATAGGCGCACAACACCGCGTCAAAATGCCCGTCGGCAAAGGGCAAGTGCTCGCTGTCGCCGTCTTCCAGGCGGATGCGGTCGTCCAGGCGCCTTCGGCGAAGCTTCTCCCGCCCCTTGGCCAGCATCTCGCGGCTGATGTCCACACCGACCACTTCCTTGGGCTCCAGAGCCAGGGCGGCGATGGCCAGGTCGCCGGTGCCGGTGGCCACATCCAGGATGCGCTTGGGCTGCAGGGCGGCCAATTGGCACACGGCCTTGCGGCGCCAGAGCGTATCGATGCCCAGGCTCAGAAAGCGGTTCAGGAAATCGTAGTTGCCGGCGATGTTGTCGAACATCCGGGCCACCTCCGCCTTTTTGGCGCCTTCGCCGTAAGGCGTCACGGAAGCGCTGGCTTCACGGGAGGGTGCGGCCTGCTTGGACGCCTCTGTGGAAGGAGAGGTGGAGGAATCGGTAGCCTTGGACATGGGTAAGCCCTGATTGAACGCCCGGGACAGGCGCGCCTTCTGGGCGAGCTTGACGGGCGAGCTTGGTGGGCGGGCAAAGCTAGCACCAACCGACGGGCCAAAACCCATAGGCCGCAGGCCTGTGCCGGGTCCAAAGGCCTAGTTTTGCGACCTATGGCTGCCCCCGACTCCCAAAACGCCGATCCCTCTCCCGACGCGTCCCCCGATCGGTCCGCCCAGCCGTCCACCGATGCCGGCGAAGGGCTCTACGACTACCTGGACGTGGCCTTCACGGGATCCTACCCCCGATTGGAGGACTGCCCGGCGCCCAAACACCCCGAATACGCCTTCATCGGCCGTTCGAACGTGGGCAAAAGTAGCCTGGTCAACCTGTTGTCGGGCCGCAAGGCCCTGGCCAAGGTTTCCACACGGCCGGGAAAAACGCAGTTGCTCAATTTTTTCTGGGTCCGTGAAAGTCCCGAGGCCCCCGTCAAAATCAAGGCCGACCAGCCTGGCGCCATCGGCTGGTATCTGGTCGATTTGCCCGGTTACGGCTACGCCAAGGTCTCCAAGACCCAACGGGCGGCCTGGGAAAAGCTGATCCGCAACTACCTGATCCGCCGCGAGAGCCTCTCCTGCGTATTCCTGTTGGTCGATTCCAGCATCCCGCCCCAACAGGCGGACCTGGATTTCGCCGATTTTCTCGGCGAATGCCGCGTCCCCTGGGCGGTGGTCTACACCAAAACGGACCGGGTGGCGGCCAGCAAACGGCAAGGCATGCGAAAAGCCTTTGAAGCCAAGCTGCTCGAACATTGGGACGCGCTGCCGCCCCATTTCTCCACATCGTCCAGCAAAAAGCGGGGCCGCCACGAACTGTTGGCCTACATCCGCGACCTTAACGGTCGGATTGCGCAAGGCAACTGACCACAGCGTCCAACCCGCCGGGGTAACGGCCTACACCAGCTTATTGGCGCAGCTCGACGAGGCAAAGGCGTCCGGCTTGGCCTTGAAGGCAAAACCCATGGACAGGATATAACCCATGGCTTCACTGAGCGCCGGGTTGCTTTTGAACTGCGGGTTGGTGTTGATGTCGGCGTGTACCTCCAGGTCCACTTTGTAGCGGTCCAGCAGGTCGCAGATGGAGTAGGCCACCTGGATGGAACGCGACACCTCGGTGAGCAGGCGCTCCTTGATCGACATCGGGTTGCGCGTCTTGTCGTTGTGGATGAACATGAAGCCGCCGCGGCCTTCGCGCAGGAATACGATGACCGTGGCAAACTCCGTGACCTTACCATAAACCTGGCTGTCGGTTCCGATGCAGACCTTAAGTTGGTTGCCCAACTTGCGCTCCCGCACCAGGGTGCGCTCCACGGCTTCCTGAAGCGTACCGCGGACGGGCTGGCCGTTGAAGCGGCGCCAGGTCAGGGTCGGGTGCCCTTCGGGCGAAGCGCCCTGGGCGTCGTCCCGCTTTGGGGGAACGGCGTCGTTTGGATTGGAGTTGGAGGAAGCCATGGCGCTGGGGGTTGGTCAGAAGGCGGGCTCCAGCGGCCGGATGGCCGGGGCCCCTGTCCGTGTTCCCCTAAGTTAGCATGCACGGGGGCTGCGTTTCGCCTCCGGCGAACGCCTTTTGCGTCCTTATGCCCGGCTTTTTACCCCCGGTTTTTCGTGCATACATGGGCTGGCTTTTCGCGCGATAGCGCCGTATCTTTGACGCCCCGTTGGAGGGAAAGTTATGTTCGGTCGGTAACCGAACCCCTGCTGCCTCCAGATTCCCCACCAATCGAAAGATTGTCAGAGCACGCCCCGCGATGAGAAAGGACATCCACCCCGAGAGCTACCGTACCGTGGTCTTCAAGGACATTTCCGCCGACCACGCCTTCCTCGGCAAATCCTGCGCCAACAGCAAGGAGACCATCGAATGGGAAGACGGCAACGAGTACCCCCTGGTCAAGGTGGAAATCTCCAGCGCCTCCCACCCGTTCTATACCGGCAAGATGCAGTTTGTCGACACCGCCGGCCGCATCGAGAAGTTCCGCAAGAAG
>JAUIHG010000048.1 GCA_030432405.1 Bacteroidia bacterium
GGCCGGCGACCACCGCGGCATTGTCCATCCCCGGCAGTGTATGGCGCATTTCCGATCCAGGGCTTCTGCCCAAAAGTGGCGAACAAAAGGCTGGACAATTTGTATTAAAAGCATCATCTTTGCTCTGCGATAGCAATGCTATTAAAGCGAGAAGTATTGTAATAGCAGGGTTTGTGCGGTGCGGCCATCAAGGACAGCCGCCGCACAGCACCAGCACCAAAACACCAACACGATGCACGATACCCTCCAAAAACCCGAGTCCATGCCCAAACAGGCTCAGGACACCCCTTCGCCTGCGGGCGAAAACCAGGCCCAGGATCACGTGCAAAAACCTCGCTTTGCCTTCGCCAAAGGCGACGGCATTGGTCCGGAGATCATGGACGCCACGCTGCGCATCCTCGATGCGGCCGGGGTCAATTGGCCCATGGAGGAAATCCGCATCGGCGAAGACGTCTACAAGTCCGGTGAAACGGCGGGCATCGCAGCGGAAAGCTGGGAAGTGCTTCGCCGGAACGGCGTTTTCCTCAAAGCCCCCATCACCACGCCGCAGGGAGGTGGCTATAAAAGCCTGAACGTCACCATCCGCAAAACCATGGGCCTGTACGCCAATGTGCGGCCGGTGCAGGCCTTTTCGCCCTTTGTGCCGACGCATTTTCCGGCCATGGACCTGGTGGTGGTCCGCGAGAACGAGGAGGACCTCTACGCGGGCATCGAACACCAGCAGACCGCCGAGGTGGTGCAATGCCTCAAGCTGATCACGCGCCCCGGCTGCGAACGGATTGTGCGCTATGCCTTTGAATACGCCCGCGCCAACGGCCGCCGCAAGGTGACCTGCATGAGCAAGGACAACATCATGAAGCTCACCGACGGGCTGTTCCACCGGGTCTTCGACGAAATCGCGCCCGAGTATCCCGACATCCAGGCAGAGCACCGCATCATCGATATCGGCGCCGCCATGCTGGCCGACCGGCCGGAGGATTTCGACGTGGTGGTGACGGCCAACCTCTATGGCGACATTGTCTCCGACATCACCGCACAGGTGGCCGGTTCGGTGGGCCTGGGCGGTTCGGCCAACATCGGCCGCAGCTTTTCCATGTTCGAGGCCATCCACGGTTCGGCACCGGACATCACGGGCAAGGACATCGCCAATCCCTCCGGACTCATCCACGGCGCCTGCATGATGCTCGACCACCGGGGTGCCGGTGCCGTTTCGGCCACCATCCAAAACGCGCTGCGCCGCACGCTGGAAGACGGCATCCACACCGCGGACATCGCCGATGGTCAGCATACCCGACAGCAGGTGGGCACCCGCGCTTTTACCCAGGCCGTGATCGATCGGCTGGGCGAAAAACCGCGCACCCTGCCGGTGCTGTCCGTGCGCGAAAAGCCGGCCATCCAGGTTCCGGATTGGACCCCCAAGCCGCAGGCCAAAACACTGGTGGGCATGGACGTCTTCCTGGACTGGACCGCCAAGGATGGCACCCGAAACCCGGAGGAGCTGGGCAAGCTGTTGGAAAGCGCCTGCGGCGAAACGCTCAAGCTCAAGATGATCACCAACCGCGGGGTCAAGGTCTACCCCTCGGGCCTGCCCGAGACCTTCTGCACCGACCACTGGCGCTGCCGCTTTGTGGCCAATGCTTCGGTGCTGGCGGAAAACCGCAACGGCATGGACGTCTCCCGAACTGTTGGCTTTGCCGAGCTCCTGAACCTCCAGCAGCGCCTGGACGCGCAAAGCCTGGAGGTCATCAAAACCGAAAACCTTTACGAAATCAACGGCCAGCGCGCTTATTCCCTCGGCCAGGGCGAATGAGGGGGCATTGCCCGTTCCGTTCATCCGGCATTTCCTGGTCCGAGCGGCGTCAACGCAAGCGGCAGCCCATGGCAGCCCGGCCGCTCAGCGCCCGGACGCAAGCGCCTCGCGCCAATCCGCCCGCAACAGCAGCAGATGGTGCCGCCCATCGTCCATGGAGGCTTGTCCCAACCCGGACAAGGCCCCGCGGGCGTGTCCGCTGAGCCACCAGGTGCCGTTCTGCAGGTAGCCTCGCCGGAACTGGGCAAAAGGATCCGCGCCGGTATTGCGGAACCGTTGCCGGGCAATAGCTTGCCCGCCGGGGCGGAAACGCATCAGCGCCGGCACGCGCTGGTAGGTTTCCTGTAAGTCGGGCGGAGGACCACCCACCTGGTGTTCCTCTGGAACGTTTACCGCCAGCAGGAGATCGCCTTCCGGCGAACACGCCATTACCGCCGTCGTGCCCACGTCTTCGGCCGCCGTGAAAGAGCGGTTTGCTTCGGCCTCCGTCCCGCTGGAAAACGCCATCGCGCTGATGCGCAGGTCCAGCACCGGTTTGGCCCGGGCACCGGAACGCTCGGCCAACCACGCCACATAAAGGGAGTCGCCGCGAAGCGCGATGTCGGCCACGGCTTCCCGTGAACGGTAGCCATAACCCGGTTGCGTACTCGATCCGAAGCGCGCGGATTGGAGCACAGCGCCGTCCGCGTCCAGGACCAGCACAACCCCTTCCTGACCGCCGGAAGCCTTCTCCGGCCAACTCCGGCCATCCACGCGCAAGGCTTCCCGAAAGGATCCGGCCACGATCAGCCGGCCTTCGCCGGTTCCATCGCCGATTCCAGGGCCACCGCTTCGGCCGACCACCAAACGTCGGGCCTCCAGGCTTGTGGTCTTCCACCAGGCCACGCCTTCACTGCCGCGGCACAGCACAAAAGCCGACGCGCTGCCGGCCTCCGGTTTCCAGGCCTCTGCACCCAGGCCGATGCTGTCGGTCCAGTTTCCGGCCGCATAAACCCGCCCCTGGGCATCGGCGGCCAATTGCGTGACCAGGACCTGACCGCGGAAAGGCCAGAGCCCATCGCAACGGCCTTCCGGCGTCCAGTGCATCAGCGCTGTTCGGATGCCGGGCCGTGGCGGCAGCCGGTGTTCGCCATAGGCGAAAGCACCCTCATGGACCACCGCCGCCCAAAATCCGCCTGCAGGATCGGCGGCCAGGGCCATGATCCGGCCCGAAACATCCGGCGCAAAATCCGCGGACCAGAGCGTATCGCCGGAGGCGTCAAAGGCGGTCAAAAGCGGGACATCCCCGCCATTGCCCTTCCGGGCGCGAAAACTGCCGACCAGTACACCGCCATCCGCGCTGGGCGCCAGGTCGGCGTAGTTGTCGGAGGAAATGCGGTCCACCGGGCCGAGGTCAAACAGGGCCGTTGCGCCGCCGTCCGCTGCAGTCCCTGATGCGGTTCCGGATTTTGTAGGGTCTGGCGTCCCCCCGCATGCGGCCGCCAAGGCCATGAGGGGAAGAAAGCTGGTCAACGGCATGGGCATCGAAAACATGGAAAGCGAAAACATGCCGCCAAACTAGTCGGGTTGCCGCGCATGCCCACGACCATCCCGAAGCCCGGCGCGACCATCCCGCAGGAAAGCAGGCCAGCGCTGCCGAAGCATCACGGTGTCCGGCTGGACAGGATGCGCGCACAGCAGCAGCTGGCGGGACCCATCAGGGCTGGCAAAAGTGGCGGATGACCGCATCGGCCGGTGCATAGCCCATGTTCAGGGCCTGCCGCAGGTCCGGGCAGCCGGTCTGGGGTTCCAGGCGCATGAGGTAGGCCAGGCCGCGGTTGTAAAACGCCTCTGCATAATCCGGGGCCAAATCCAGGGCCCGCGTGAAATCCCGGATGGCCTGGGTGGGCCGGTCGTGCACCAGGGCCACGTTGCCGCGCAGGTTCCAGGCTTCCGGGTCCTCCGGCGCCCATTGCAAGACTTGCGCGGCGTCCCGCAGGGCCCCGTCAAAATCGCCCAGCCACTTGCGCGTCACTGCTCGGTTGAAGACCGCCTGGCGGAATTCGGTGTTGTAGCCGATGGCCTGGTCGTAATCCTCCAACGCCCCGTCGAGGTCGCCCAGGCTTTTGCGGGCCAGGGCCCGGGCAAAATGGGTATTGGGCAAATCCCGCGCCATGGCCATGGCGGCGTTCATGTCTTCCAGGGCACGGCTCGCCTCACCCGAGCGCAACCAGGCCATGCCCCGGTTGAAGCGGGCCAGGGCAAACTCGGGATTCAGGCGCAGGGCTTCGCCAAAGGCGTCAATGGCTTCCTCATAGCGTCCGTCGGCCATCAAGACGAGCCCGAGCTGGTCGTGCGCGGAAGCATAGTCCGGGTCCAGGTCCAGGGCGCTGCGCACGGCCTGCTCGGCGGCGGGGAAATCGCCTTCGCGCATCCGCGCGAAACTCAGTTTCAGGGCCAGGGTGGTGTCCCCGCAGTCCTCCTTGAAACGCGCATTGAGCAGGTCTCCGGCAGCGCGGTAATTGCCCAGCAGCAGCTGCAGATCGGCGATGCGTTCGCGGGTATCCGCGCCCTGGCTGCCCAGTTCCCGCAATTGCTTGAGGTCTTGTTCAACCCCCTTGAGGTCCTGGGCCAGGATGCGCGTCCGGGCGCGGGCGTCGTACCAGGCTTCGGCAAAGGGATTGAGCCGCAAGGCGGTGTTGTAGTCCTGCAGGGCCTGGCTGAATTCCTGCCGGTGCCGGTGGATGGTGGCCCGGCGCAGGTAGGCTTCGGCGTGGGATGGATCGGTTTCGATGGCCATGGTGTATGCGCTGAGCGCCTCTTCCCATTCGCCGAGCTGCATCCACAGGTCCCCATGGCGCATTTGCACATTGGCCGCAGTGCGGGCATCGTCCTGGGTTCGCCCGACAAGGGCGGCCATCATCAGCAAGACCAGCAGGGCGCCATGCTTCATGGGTGGATGTTTTGCATAAGATACGCCATCAAAGCCGCATCGATTTTCCGTAAACACCCATGACGGGCAGGCGGTTCAGCCGCCGGAACGGAAGGCGTGAAGGTCCATGGCCGCGCTTTTGGACAAGCGCCTTTGGCGAATCCATGCCCGGCCTGGTTGCTCTTCACCTTCAGCGGCATAGTATCGGTCGGGTTCGATTTCCATCAACTGCGCCTCATCGACCAGCCAGCGCACCGTGCGCTGCTTGAACCACCACCCGCCCTGGCGGATGCGGCCGTCCTTGCGGCTGAGGTACCAACGGTCCAGGTGCAGGAAGGTGGGCGGGTAGCCGCCGGGCATGGGATCGGCCATCTGGATGTCGATGTCCGCCGGCGTGGTGTAGTCCAGGTAGAGCTGCCGGGGGTCCGGGGTCATACGGACCACCGTATCCCAGTTGTTGTTGGCATTCGTGGCGGTTGAAATCGAAAAAGGGAGGTAGGTGCAGTATCCATGGCCCATGCTGAAGCGCGCTGTTTCCACCCGCAGCCGCTTTTCACGGCTGATGAAGCCCACGTGGCGCATGGGCGTGGACAGGCCCTGGTAAAAGGCAATGCGCCGGGCATTCAGGGGATCCTCGTCCTGGGAAGGGACCACCACATCTGCGGTCAGCTCGCCCTGGAAATCAGGCGGCAGTTCCCAGCTCAGGTAGAACAGGGAATCCCCGCCGTCGCGGATCACGCGAAAGGCCAGGTCAAAAGGGGCTTCCCGGCATTGGCGCACGGAACTGCCCGCCATGCCGGACCACGCACCGGACTGGCTTTGGACGGCAAGCGGGGCCAGCACCAGGAGTACGGAAAACAGGCCGCATACACGCATGGTCAAAAACTACGTCCCAAGGCCCTGTTCCGTGGCCTGTCAACGGTCATCGGCCGGTCTTTTAAGCCAGGAAAGGGCGGCCTGGACCACCGGATCGGCGCGCAAAGCTTCCGGCGTGCCGTTGTGGTAGGGAAAACCGCCTTCGGGCTCGAGCAGGGCCACATCGACCGGGATGTCCTGGTGGTAGACCGTACCGTCGGTGCCCGCGTAATGGCTTATGGCGTAGGAGGCCAAAAGGCCGCCGCGGTAGGGCGCCCAATTGGTTTCGGTGGTATAGCCGCCGCTGGCTTCGCCGAACAGGCGGGTATGGGCGCGTCCCGCGAAACCCAGGGCCAGGATTTCCCCGGAACTGACGGTGTAGCGCCCCACCAGACAGGCCACCCAGGCCTGGTTCAACGGGCCTTCGGCATGCGGCAGGCGTGCGGGTTGGTAACCGTCCCGTTCAAAGCCCTTTTCGTTGATGCGCCAGGTACCGATGCGCTGGCCCTGTGCATCCACCGTTTGGCCAAACGCTCCGCGCGCAAACAGGGGTGCCGCTGCGGTGGCCATGGGAAAGATGTTGCCGCCGCCATTGTAGCGCAGGTCCACAATCCAGCGGAGGGGCGCTTGCGCCGCAACGCTCTGGTCTTGCAGCGCATGCACGCTGTCCATCAGGTGGCGGATGTGTTCGGCAACGGCCTGGGGATCGATGTAGGGCGACACCGTGCCGATCCGCAGGTAGGCCACTCCATCCGGCAGCAGCCGGGCCAGGTGCTGGTATTCCGCATAGCCGATGGCCCGCGCGTGGTTGGGGTCCCTGGGCCGGGCATCGGTGCTGCGCCCATTTGCCCAGTTCTGGAAATAGGCGATGGGCTGCTGGCTGAACATGAAGCGCGCGTGGTGGTCGCGCAGGCGGTCGATGGCCAGCTGCAGGGCGGGGGCCAGGTGCTGGACGGAGTCGAGTGTTCGCCCGGCCAGGGCGTTCAACGCATCCTTGCGCAGCAGGGTCCAATCCACGTCCTGCCGGTACAGGTGGTACTGGGCCATGTCGGCAAATACCGAATCAAACACGGTGCGCAACGCCGCGGGCATGGCCGCATGCACCGCTTCGGCTTCGGCCATCCCCGGTGCTTCTTGAGGCTGGGCATGGAGGCCGCCTCCGGCGAAGCACAGCCCCAAAACAAGCAGCCCCTTATGCAGGGCAAGCGCAGCAGACAGGCCGCACACACCGGCGGACGTGGACGAATGGTTGTTGGAACGCATGGTCAAGAATACGCCAGGATGCGGCAAGGCGCCGTTAAACGGGCGTTCAAGCCCAGCGCCGCCCCTTGATGATGTGCTTTTGTAGGATCCGCCGGGCCTCGGCCCGCACAGCCGGGTCGTTGCGCTTGGCCCAGAGCACCCTGCGGGCATGCCGGCCACTTTGTTCCAGGTCCACCAGCGGCAAGGGGTAGCTTTCGCCGAGGCGGATGCCGGAGGCGCTTTGCGCAAAGAGGTCCATGCGCCAGGGCGTGTGGATACCGGCATCCGGACACGCGGCCAGCTCGGGCACCCACTGGCGCACAAAATGCCCCTGGGGGTCGTGGTCCTGGCCCTGCTTGACGGGGTTGTAGATGCGGATGGTGTAGGTGCCGGTTTCCCCGGCCTGCATGATGAGCTGCGGGTAGTGGATACCCGGTTCAAAGTCCAGGAATTGCTGTGCCAGATGATGTGCGCCCTGCTGCCAGGGTTGCCAGAGGTGGTGGGAGAGGAAGGAGACGAGCATGGCCCGCATCCGGAAATTGAGGTAGCCGGTGGCGTTCAGGCAGCGCATGCAGGCATCCACCATCGGGATGCCGGTGTGGCCGGTTTCCCAGGCCTGGATCCACTGCGGCTTGACCGGTTTGTGCAGCGTCCGGTAGCCGGCGTTGACCGACACCCACTCCATGCGCGCCTCCATCTCGAACTTCTGGATGAAATGGTCGCGCCAGCGCAGGCGGCTTTGGAAGGCCGAGATGGCCCGCCGCTGGCCCGATGGCACCTGCGCCTTGGCGCTTTCTGCGGCTTGCCATGCCTGGCGAACGCTGATGTTCCCCCAAGCCAGTTAGGGACTCAGGCGGCTGCAGGAGTCCCGGCTTTCGGCCGGTTTGGAAATGTGGCGCATGTAATCGGGCAGGCGCGCTGCCAGAAAACGCTGCAGGACCCGGTGGGCCGTGGCGCTGCCGCCCTGCTGAAACCCTTCCTGTCTGCCTTTGGGCTCTGCCGCGCCCAAACCTGCGTTCTCGTCCATTTGTGGCAGACCCCGGCTCCAGGCGTCCCTTGCCGCTCCAGCCAGCAGGGGTAATGCTGCGGCATGGGGTGTGGGGTCCGCCTTCAGCCCATGCCAGCGTGGCACAGGCTGACGCATCCGCCCATACCAATGCGCCCTCCATGCCTCCCGGTTTTGCCGGCCGCGTTGCACCCCGGAATGCGGCGTTTCGGTCCAGTGCACGCCCCGCTGGCGGCACCAATGGGCCACGGCCTTGTCCCGGTCCCAGGTCTGCCGGATGCCGATTTCCTCTTCGCTGAACAGCCCGGCGATGGGGCGGCGCTGGATGAGCGCTTCCAGCATGGGCACGGCTTCGCCGTATAGGCGCAGGATGCGGTGGTCCAGGCCTTCGCGCGTCAGCGCACGGTCCATTGCCGCCAGGCTTTGCGCTACAAAACGCGCATGCCGTGGGCTGCAGTGGGCATCCGCCTCAAGGCTGGGCTCATGCAGGTAGAGCAATTGCACGGGCCGCCGGGCGGCGCGCGCCGTGTGCAGCGCAGCCACCAGGCAGGGGTTATCCTCCAGGCGCAGGTTGCGTTTCAGCCAGACCAGGTAAACGGGGGTTTGCACCCGATCTGAACAGCGCCGTTGTGGTCCCGGTTCAGAAGCGGTATTGCCAGCGCAGGGCGATGCCGTCGCCCTCGGGATTGGGGACGGTCACGGCATCGGGGATGGCCTGCAGCCCGGCTGTGCCCTTCGCGCGGCCACGCGTCAAGCGCAGGATGGCGGTGATGCTGGCCAGGCTGCCAGCGCCGATGTTGGTCCAGGCCGCCGGGGCTTCGTTGTCCACCGGGCAGGGACCCCAGCCAAAACAATCGTATTCCTCCACAGGAACCTTGGCCACACCATAGCCAATCTGGCCCAGGCCGCTGGCCAGGCCAACAATCCCCATGATCAGGCCGGATTCTCCCCGGACAAAGGCGCTGCCGTTGATGCCGGCCAATGCGCCGTTGGCCATGGTCCAGGCCCCTGTGCTGTACAGGTAGGTGTCGGTCAATGTCCCCGTCTCTTCGGTAATCGGCGGTCCATAGGCCGGCTGAATCATGGCGCATTCTTCGGCTGTCAGGCCGCTTTGGGCCACCCAGTCCTGCACTTCCGCGGCCTCCATGTCCAGGACATAGCCGGCGTGGTACCGGGCATCCACGGATTGGGCCAGCTCCAGGCCTGCGTCTTCAGCCATGAGGTAGCCCACGGCACACAGGCGGCCTTCGGCATCGATGAAAATCGGCCGCCTCCCGTCGAACTCGGTATTGGACGGAAACACACCGGCCTGGCGGTAGTCCCGCAGCCGGTCGAGCTGTACGGCGCGCTTATCCCGAAGGACCTCGGGCCAGTGCCGGGTATCCACCGCTCGCAACAATGCCTCCACAAAAGCCAGGTGGGTTTGGATGCGCAGTTGTTCGGGGGCTTTTGCCGAAGGCGTACCCCCAAATGCAAGCTCCCAGCTCATATCACCGAGCACTGCGTTGACGGTGTTGGCGTTTTCGGAATCCATGATGGCCATGCTCGGGTTGTGATGTTCAGCGTCAGGTGTTGGGACGGCAAGTGCCCGCAAGGGCAACAGCAGGGCCAAACCGAGCCACAGCACATGGACGGGTTGGAACATGGAGGGCCGGGTGTCTGAACTACGGAGGTGGGAACAGAAAATCGGTGTGCGCATATCTAGGCTTGGGTGTTGGGTTGCACCCGAATGGGGTCTATTCTTGATGAATTACCCCCATCGGGCTTGAAAAACATAGGTGACCTGTGGAAACACAGGCGCTCACCGGGCAAACGGATGAAAGGGGGGCTTGGGTTGCTTCGCAGAAAAGGTCAAGTTTGCAACCGCATCGCTCGTGCACGGCTGCACGGGGAAATGCAACGGTCTGCGTGCGGGCAAGGGCGTGGTTGAATACTGCGCCAAACCGGGGCATGTACGCCATTTAGGACAACTTTAGCGCCCATGTATCGTACCGCATACACCGTACGCCATGTGGCGTAAGTTTATCGCATTCTCCCTCATCCTGAACCTGTTGTTGGCGGGTTTGGGACTATGGGCCGTCGACCGTCTGGGCGGTTTTGCCTACCTGCGATTCAAGATGCAGCATCAGGGAATTTCCGGGGTTTATGCGCACCGTGTGGACCAGTTCCGACACCATCCCACGCCAGAAGGTGCGGTGGTCTTTATCGGCAACAGCCTGACCGCACAAGGCGCCTGGGGCGAATGGTATCCCCAATGGCCGGTATACAACCGGGGCATCGAGGGGGATCAAACCCAGTGGCTGACCGATCGCCTGGAACCCATCCTGGAACACCCGCCAGCGGTTTTGGTGCTGATGATCGGCATCAACGACCTCATCGCCGCAGCACCCGAAACCGTACTGGATCGACACGCCGAATTGCTGGATGCCATCGCGCTTCACAGTCCTGAAACCCAGGTCCTGGTGCAAAGCATTTTGCCCGTCAACAGCGACCTCAGGCAAGTCGGCATAAAAAACAGCAGCATCCGTACCCTCAATCAGGGCCTCACCGCGCTGGCGCGCGAACGCAGTCGGGAATACGGCATCTGCTTTGTGGACCTGCACCGCCATTTCTGCGATGAAGCAGGCCGGTTGAATCCGCGTTTCAGCGTGGACGGGATACACCTCAATGGTGCCGGGTATGCGCTTTGGCGCAGCATTCTCGAACCCTTTTTGGAACAGGCGGTCCAAAAAAGCAAGATTAAATCCTCCTCCCTGGGCAGTGCTTCATGATTTTCAACAGCCTGCCTTTTTTTGTTTTTATCAGCATCTTTCTTCCCCTGTACTATGTGCTACGGGGGCGGGCAAGAACCGTATGGTGCCTGTTGGCATCCTATGTTTTTTACGGCTGGTGGGACTGGCGCTTTTTGGCGCTCATTCTCTTTTCCACTTTTGTAGACTACGCGGTTGGTTTGCGGCTTTCCGTGGATGGCGCTGCCGCGCGAAAACGTTGGTTGTGGCTCAGTATGGCAGCCAATTTGGGGGTGCTCGGGTTCTTCAAGTATTTCAATTTCTTTTTGGACAGTGCGCGGGAAATGATGACGGAATTGGGTTTCGCCGCAGGCGGAGGACAACCCCTGTCCATCATTTTGCCAGTGGGCATTTCCTTCTACACCTTCCAGTCGATGAGCTACACCATCGACATCTACCGAAGGCAAATTCCGGTGGAACGCGACTTTCTGCGCTTTGCCACGTTCATTTCATTTTTCCCCCAGCTGGTGGCTGGCCCTATTGTACGGGCACGTGATTTTCTACCCCAGTTCCGCAAGGACCGTCCCTTCGAATGGGCCAACATCCACTCGGGTTCCATGCTGGCGCTTTGGGGATTTTTCAAAAAAGTGGTGGTGGCCGATTCCCTTGCGCCCTTTGTGGACCTGGCCTTTGCCGAGCCCAGCCTGTATGCATCTGCCCATTTGGCCCTGGGTTTGCTGTTTTACGCGTTCCAGATCTATTGCGATTTCTCGGGCTATTCCGACATCGCCATTGGCCTGGCACGGATGATGGGTTTTGCTTTTCCGGAGAACTTCCGCAGGCCCTATTTTGCCACCGGTTTCAGTGGGTTTTGGCGCCGCTGGCATGTTTCCCTTTCCAGTTGGCTGCGGGATTACCTCTACATCCCCATGGGGGGCAACAGGGAAGGCAGTCGGGCCAGCTGGTTGGTACCCATGGCCTTTTCGGCCGTTGCAGTACTCGCCACAGGGTGGTGGATTTTGGGCCTGGCCTTCGGTGTACTTTTTGCCGCGCTTTGGGTGCTGGCGCGGCGGTCCGATCAAACGGGGCGGGCTGTTCACAACGACCTCAACCTCATGTCCACCATGCTGCTGGGCGGTCTGTGGCACGGGGCCAATTATACCTTCATCATCTGGGGCTTCCTGCATGGGGCTTACCTCGTTGTCGAGCGCCGGATCGGGACTCCGCTGGTCAAACGCTGGCGTGCAACAGGCCTAATGAGCACCCTTCAAAAGGGCCTGAGTCTGTTGCTGGTCTTTGTGGGCACCAACATCGCCTGGGTGTATTTCCGGGCACAGGATGCCCAAGTGGCTTCCGTTTACCTCCAGGGATTCCTGGATCCGCAAGGCTGGCATCCCGAGCGCGTCATCAACAAGTTTGTGGCCATCAAAGGCATGCTGGTCATCGGCATGCTGCTGGTGGTGGATCTGGTGGATGAACACCGCCCGCTCAAGCCACTGGTGTTGCGCTGGCCGGTGTTCCGTTTGGTGGGCATGGTGGTTTTGCTGTGGTGCATCGCCTTCTTGGGCACCTTCGGATCCGACTCCTTCATCTATTTCCAATTTTGAGTACCGATCCCGGCATGAAAACGCAAAAGCGATCCTGGCCCAGGTTGTGGTGGTGGTTGCCGGCCTTTTTGGTGGTGCTCGTGCTCGGGGACCGACTTGGCGGAGCAGCCTGTGCGCGTATGTTCAACAACAGCCAATTCCGTTTTGCCCGCCTGTACAACGAGCGCGCAGCAGCGGACATCCTGCTGTTGGGCAATTCCCGCGGACTGTGTTTTAACCAGCCGGTACTGGAAGCCCTGACGGGCGAACGCACGTTCAACCTCAGCTACAACGCCATGCCGGTGGAGCTGGCCAGCGTCCTCGTCCATGACTACCTGGAGCGCTATCCTGCACCGCGCCTGTTGCTCATCGATGTGACGATGGCCGACCGCAACAACGCCCCGTTGTGGCGCCAGTTCAGCATGCTCCAGCCGGTGTCGGAGCGTTTCGCCGAAGGCCTTCAGAAAAAGGCGCCGTACCACGCTGCGGCCTGTCGGGCGAGCCACTTGGTGCAATACAACAGCGAGGTATTCCACCGTTCGGTCTATTACTACCGGCAGTTTGACAACGACTGGCTGCAGGACCGGGTGATGGCCCCTTCCGTGGCCAGGGCGGCGGAAACCGTTGATCCCTATCCGATGAAAATCCTTCCAGACCAGTTGACGGCCTTGAACCGGTTGGTGGAAACGGCCAAGGCCCATGGCGTTCAGGTGGAGCTTCTGGTGGCGCCGTATTATCCGGCCTACGGCCAGCGCATGGAGGACTACGGCAAATGGATGAAGGCCCTGCAAGACGCGGTGGATCATCCCGTGCGCAGCTACCGCCTGGCGATTGCCGAACGCGAAGCCTTTGCGGACTTCCAACACCTCAACAGGAGCG
The DNA here is from genome assembly GCA_030432405.1 of Bacteroidia bacterium. Classification (GTDB taxonomy): domain Bacteria; phylum Bacteroidota; class Bacteroidia; order Chitinophagales; family BACL12; genus WGOA01. The sequence goes on from JAUIHG010000048.1 coordinate 13,019, forward strand.
GCTCGGAACGCTATATGCGCATGCTGCTTGAAGATGGCGTATTGACGGAGTAGCCGTGCCATGGGCCGGGATGGCGGCACTTCGGAAAGGCCATAAAACCAAAACCCGCCTTCGGCGAAAGCCAAAAGCGGGTTTTGCAGGTTTCGGCCGTTATCGTACTCGATCAGCACGCGGCGCTCATGCACGCATGACGCCGGTTGGGATCAACCCGGCAGCAATACGGCGTCCAAAACGTGGATAACGCCATTGGACTGGTACACGTCATAGGTCGAGATGTGGGCATGGCGGCCCTTGGCATCGGTCAGGCGGATGTTGTGCGCGCCGTTCATTGTGGCGGTCAGCTTACCGCCGGCCACCGTTTTGAAGGTCGCTTTGCCTCCGCCTTTGCGGATGGCTTTGGCGATGGCGTCAAAGTCCATCTTGCCGGGCACGACATGGTAGGTCAATACCCCCACAAGGGCATCCTTGTTTTCGGGTTTGAGCAGGGTTTCCACCGTTCCTTCCGGAAGGTTTTCAAAAGCATCGTCCACCGGTGCAAAGACGGTGAAGGGGCCTTCGCCCTGCAGGGTCTGAACCAGGCCTCCGGCCTTCACGGCCGCCACGAGGGTCTTGTGGTCCGGGGAATTGACGGCGTTGGAAACGATGTCTTTTGCGGGGTACATGGCTGCGCCGCCAACGTCGACGGTTTGGGCCTGCAGGCCGAAGGCGGCCAGCAACAGCAACAGCAGCACATTGGAGCGCAGGAAAGCGGTTGCATTGGGCAATCGGTGTTGGGGGGATTTTGGGCTGTAGAAGGTCATGGCATGTTTGGGTTGGGCTGCGGGAGACAGCGGATAAAAAATTCAGTCGATCTACGGCGCTGCCCGGATGTCGGATTGCACAACCCCCATTTTTTTGCCCCTCCGCCTGTTCCGTGTTCAGTCATCGACCTGCCTCAGGCCAGACCGGTTCATTCCGGCCCGTACATGCCGGTCCAGGGGGAGGCTCCGGTGCGCCACCCGGCGCGGTACATGCCCGGCGTGTTGAAGGGGAAAGCCCAACGGCCCTGCGCATCCAGGGCAATCAAGCCGCCGTGTCCCCCCAGCCGGGCCACGGTATCGTGTATACAGGCGGTGGCTGCAGCCTCCAGGTCCTGACCGCCATAGCGCATGCGGGCTGCCACATCGTGCGCGGCCGCCGCGCGCAGGAAAAACTCCCCGGCGCCGGTACAGGATACTGCGCAGGTGGCGTTTTCAGCCCAGGTCCCGGCCCCGTGGATCGGGCTGTCGCCAATGCGGCCCCAGCGCTTGTTGGTCATGCCCCCGGTGGAGGTGGCTGCGGCCAGATTGCCCTGCGCGTCAAGGGCCACGGCTCCTACGGTCCCGTAGCGGTGGTCGTCTTCCGGGTCGTCGTTGTCCTCAATCATTTCCGCGTGGTCCAGAGCTGCCTTTCCGGAACCCTGCAGCTTTTCCCATTGCCTTCGCCGCAAGGCGTCATCAAACCAATCCGGCGGCATCAATTCCTGGCCGCGCTTCCGCGCGAAGGCTTCCGCTCCACGGCCGCTGAGCAGCACATGCCCGCTGTGCGCCATCACCTCCCGGGCCAGCAGGACGGGATGCCGCACGCCGCTGACGCCCGCCACTGCACCGGCCTGAAGATTGCGGCCGTCCATGACCGAGGCATCCATTTCGTGCCCGCCTTCGGCGTTGAAAACAGCGCCTCGGCCCGCATTGAACAGCGGATTGTCCTCCATGCAGGCCACCGTGGCCAGTACAGCGTCCATGGCGCTTTTGCCGCGCTCCAAAAGCGCCTTTCCGGCTTCCACCGCTTCCAACAGGCCATCGGTGTGGGCCTTTTCACGCGCTGGCGGCATGGCTTCCCGGCGGATGCTTCCAGCGCCGCCGTGCAGCAATAGGGTAGGAGTGGGCATGGCAGATGGTGGCCGCTTCAGGCCTCGGGTTGGGTGTTGTCGGAATCCTGGTCGGCTTCGCTGGTCAGGCGTGTTTCGATGATCGGATTGTTTTCCAGCGTCCGGTGGACCGGGCAGCGGTTGGCAATTTCCAACAGGCGTTGGCGCTGCTCTTTGTCCAGGGGACCTTCCAGGTGGATCGATCGTTCCAGTTTGTCCAGCATTGCGGATTGCGGCCCTTCGTCCATATCCGTTTCGCTGTCCTTGCGGTGTTCCCGGCAATGGTCTAGGTGCACGGTGACCTGTTCCAAAGGCCATTTTTTGCGGTCCGCATACATGCGCAGGGTCATGGCCGTACAGGATCCCAGTCCGGCCAGCAAAAAGGCATAAGGCGTTGGTCCAAGGTCGGCCCCGCCCACATGCTCGGGTTCATCGGCCAGCAGGTGATGCTGCTCGGCCACAATCTGGGTGGTAAAGCCTTCGCGGCCCACGCGCACGGCGGTTTGGTGGCTCGATTGAAAGGGCTGGCTGGCTTCGGCCGCTTGCCGGCCTCCATAGCCCATGGCGCTGTTTGCCTCTGCCGCTTGCTGGTCCATGCCCTGTCCGGCAGCCGCGAAGGGCTGGGGCTTGGTTGCGGAAACGTAGCGTTCCGCCCAGGTGGCGATGACCTCGCCGGCATAGGTGGAATCGGCCTTGTCGGAAAGCAGGTGATCGGCACCGTCCAGGCTCACAAAACTCTTCGGGTGGTGGGCGGCCTGGTAGAGCCGTGCGGCATTCTCTATAGCCACAATCCGGTCCTGGGGGGCATGCATAAACAACAGGGCCTTGCGCAGCCTGCCCAATACATCCTGCATATGGTGTTCCTCAATGTCTTCGAGAAACTGCTTTTTGATGGTGAAGGGGCGTCCACCGATCCGGGCTTCAGCCAGGCCTTTTTCGGCAATCCGGTCCGCCTGTTCGGCGAACAAATGCGCCACATGCCGCGCGTCCGAAGGCGCACCGATGGTGGCCACCGCCTGCACGGCATCCAGCCGTTCGGCGGCATGCAAAACGGCCGCACCGCCCAGGGAATGGCCCACCAGCAGGCTGGGGGCTTCATGCGCTTCGGCCATCCATGCCGCGGCCGCCTCCAGGTCCTGGATGTTGCTGGAAAAATTGGTGTCGGCAAAATCGCCTTCGCTTTCCCCCAACCCGGTAAAATCAAAACGCAGCACGGCAATGCCACGCTGCGTCAGCGCCCGTCCGATGTTGCGCACCGCGTTCAGGTTTTTGTTGCAGGTAAAGCAGTGCGCAAACAGGGCAAAAAAGCGCGGCCTTTGGTCCACCGGCATTTCCAGCCGGGCGGCCAATTGTTCGCCTCGGCCGTTCTGAAAGAGCACTTTTTGACTGGGCATGGCAGGGGGCTTGGGTAAGCAGGTATTGGGACAATGCGTTAAACCGCGTCCCACCAGGGATCGTTCATCCGGTCCAGGCCCGGGCGGAAGGCTTCGCCCGGCAAGGGCGCCGTCCAGGCCAATCCGGCCGTGTCAGCGGCCGCGGCAAAGCGCCGAATGGGGTCGTCCCAGGCATGGAGGGCCAGGGCAAATTTGCCCCAATGCACCGGTTGCACCAGCCGGGCGTCCAGGTCCATACCGGCTTGGACCGCCTCTTCCGGGGTAGTGTGGATCTGGGGCCAGTAGCGCCCATATTGGCCGCACTCCAGCCAGGCGTGGTCAAAGGGGCCGTGCTCCCGGCCGATGCGCGCAAAGTGCTGCCCGTAACCGGAATCCCCGCCGAGGAAGTAGCGCTTGCCGCCACATTCGGCCACAAAGGCCGCCCACAGAGTTTGGGCGCGCTGCAGGCCGCGTCCCGAAAAGTGCCGAGCAGGCACCGCTTTGATGTGCAGGCCGGGCAAGGCCTCGTTGGATTCCCCCCAGGCCAGCTCGGTGATGCGCTGCGGCGCATAGCCCCAGTATTCGAGGTGGCTGCCCACTCCCAGGGCGCAGAGGACCTTGCCCACCCGACCGCAAATCCGCTGCACGGTATCCGCGTCCAGATGGTCGTAGTGGTCGTGCGTCAACACCAGCAGGTCGATGTCCGGCAGGTCCTCAGCCTGCCAGGGGTCGCTGCCGGCAAACGCCTGAACGGCGAAGGAAACCGGCGCGGCATGTCCGCTGAGCACCGGGTCCACCAGGATTCGGCGCCCGCCCAATTGCAAAAAATAACTGGAGTGGCCCAGCCAGATGCCGTAGTCGTCCACCCGTGCGGCCAGCACATCCCATTCGGTTTGCCGGGCGGGGATGGGCCCTGGCGGGGTGCGGTCGCTGTTGCGCCACAGCATGTTGCGCGCCATGCGCGGGATGGGATCGCGCCGCACGATGGTGGTGGTTTCCTCTTCGTTGTGGAAGGCCCCTTCGCGGTAGTTGGCGCAGCGGCGGCAGCGTTCCAGGCGTTCGCCGGAAGGCGATCTGCCAAGGGCCTTGAGGGCATTCATGCCGGGGCGCTTTGATCCCTGCGGTAGACGGTGGTCGGGGCGGCTTGTGCGGCGGCATAGATGGTCATGTCCGCTATGGTCACGTGGGCCGGTGCGGCCACCGACCAGGCCACGGCCTCGGCGATGTCTTCGGCCTGAAGGGCCTCAAAACCGGTGTACACCTTGTCCGCCTTTTTGGCGTCTCCTTTAAACCGCACCAGGGAAAATTCGGTCTCCACCAGACCCGGTGCGATGTTGGTCACCTTGATGCCGTGTTGGGTGAGGTCCAGGCGCATGCCTTCGGAAAGGGCCTCTACGGCATGTTTGCTGGCGCAATACACCGCCCCGCCGGGATAGACGTGTTTGCCGGCCACCGAGGAAATGTTGACCACATGGCCACGGCCGCGCTCCACCATGCCGGGAATCAACTGGCGGGAAACATAGAGCAGGCCTTGCACGTTGCCGTCAATCATAGCATCCCAATCGTCGGGACTGCCTTCGTGCACCGCGCCCAGGCCGTGTGCGTTTCCGGCGTTGTTAACCAGTACGTCCACGGCTTTCCACGCCGCCGGCAAGCCGGCGAAAGCCTCCTCCACCGCTTTGCGGTCCCGGACGTCATAACAGAGCACCTGCGTCGCGGTACCGTGTGCTGATTTGAGGTTTTCCGCCAGGGCTTCCAGCCGATCCACTCGACGGCCACATAGGATCAGCTTGTGGCCTTGCTTTGCCAGGGCCCTGGCTGTGGCCGCGCCAATGCCGGAACTGGCGCCGGTAATGCAGGCGAGGGAAGCGTTGGATGGGGAAGCCTGGTGCATGGGCAACTGCGTTTGGCCGGAATAGGTTTGGGTTGCTTGAGTGCTGTCGTATTGGAATGCTCGTTCTGGAACGATCGGTTTGCTACTTGTTTCGGTCTTGTTCTTTGTCGCTCATTTCGGCTTTGATAGCCGCCATTTTGGCGGCGTCCAAAGGATGCTCGATGCCCATTTTCTCGGCGCGTTCCACCCACTTTTTACGGGCATACGCCCGCAGGTCGCCCACCGAATCCGTTTCGTCCATGATCTCCAGGCCGAGCATGGTTTCCACCACATCCTCAAGGGTCAACAGACCGGCCACGCCGCCAAACTCATCCAGCACGATGGCCAGGTGGCTGCGGTTGCGGTGCAGCAATTCAAAGACGCGCAACAGCGGCATGTCGGCCGGAAGAAATTGCGCTTCGCGCGAAAGCGCGGAAAGCGGTGTGTCGTCCTGCTGGTCCAGCATGTGCTGCAGCAGATCGTCCTTGAGCAGCAAGCCGGTGATGTTGTCGGGGTTGTCGCGGTACAGGGGAATGCGCGAATAGATCAGCGGTTGGTTGGCCGCATACCATTCGCGCAGGGTCATGCTTTCCTCGGCCGTGCGCATGACCGTCCGCGGGGTCATCACATCAGCGGCGGTAAGCTCCTCAAACTGCAGTACGTTTTTGATGAGGAAATATTCCTTCTGGCCGATTTCCCCGCTTTCTGAAACCACATCCACCATGGCGGCAAAATCCTGTTTGCTCAAAACGCTTTTGTTGGCATCCTTTTTCAACAAGCGTGTCAGCAGGTTGGACAACCAGACAAATGGCGCCAAAACAATGAGCAGGACCTTCAGGGAACGCGCCGTAAAACCCGACAGGCCCTTCCAGTTGTTGGCGCCGATGGTTTTGGGAATAATCTCCGATAAAAAGAGAATGGCCAGGGTCATGCCGGCGGCAATGAGGCTCTCGTAGCTCAGTTCAAAACCGAACAGTCCAAAATGCTGCGTGCCATAGAGCTTGCCCGCTTGTGCACCAACCCCGATGGCTCCCACCGTATGCGCGATGGTGTTGAGGGTCAAAATGGCCGACAGGGGTTTGTCGATATCGCTTTTCAGGTGCACCAGCAACTGGCCCAAAGCGGGCTCTTCGATCTCCTTGCGTTTGATGAAACTGGGCGTGATGCTGAGCAACACCGCCTCCCAAACGGAGCACAAAAAGGAAAAGACGATCGAGAGGAAAAAAAAGCCGATCAGTAGGGACATGGGAGCGAAGTTAGGCGTTGCCGGGGGCTCGGTCGGTCCTCATCTCCCTGTGGAACCAGCGCGGGGCCCGGGTGCCGTGGCGGCCCCAAAAAAGGCGGCATGGCTTCGTCCAAGACCCTGCTCGACCACCGCATCCCAGCGCAGCATGGCCTGCCGGTCGCGGCCGCGACGGGTTTGGTTCCACAGTTTGTCGCTTTGGGATTCCAGGGCTTGCCGCGTGGCCGCATAACGAGCACCCGCTTGCGATGCCGGAACACGCTCCCTGCGCAACTCGGCCATCAGCTTTTGCCTGCCCAGCTCCCAGAGGTCAAAGTCGATGTTGACCAACCATTGCAGCGCCGTATCCAGGGCCAGCGGTTGGGATGGGTCAGCCGGGCATTGGGTGGAGAACGGATCAAAGACGGTGTGCGAGCGGTAATGCACGCTATCGTTCCCTTCCAGCACATCCAGGTAGATCTGAAACCCGACGCGACAGGGGGCCTCCTCTTTTCGCAATTCTGGCCTGCGCGGGTCCGGGAAGAAGCGCGACGGATACCGTTCAGCGGTTTGCCGGGCACTGCTGGAAGGTCCGCTTGCCCGCAAGCGAAAGGGTTCGGGAGACCAGGGCTGGTAATGGTGTTCCAGCACGGGCCGTTGCATGGCCGCAGGACTGCCAGGCATGAACGCATCTCCGGTAAGGGTACGCGGATCCTGGAGGAAAGTCCTGGTTTTGGCCGTGTAGGCGGGCATCGAAAAACCGATCGGGTACTGCCAGAACAGCGGCATGGGCGGTGCTGCGTCCATGTTTCGGTAGTCCATGTAGCTGCCTTTGCCAAACCGGAACCAGGG
>JAUIHG010000049.1 GCA_030432405.1 Bacteroidia bacterium
TGGCGACGCGGTACCCGAGGCGCTGGAGGCCATCGGCTGTTCGGTGCAGCTGCTGGACGATGCGTTTCTCGATGCCGCGGATTTGCCGCAGCGTCTGGCCGCTTTTGATGCCGTGGTAGCCGGTGTTCGCGCGTACAATACGCGCAAACGCTTGCCCTTTGCCCAACAAGCGCTCATGGAATACGTGGCCGGTGGAGGCACCTATGTGGTGCAATACAACACCAACCGCGGCCTGGAAACCGAAGATCTGGCGCCGTACCCGCTCCAGCTTTCGCGCGACCGGGTGACGGTCGAAGAAGCTCCTGTTCAGATGCTGGCGCCGGAACATCCCGCCCTGTCGGAGCCCAACCGCATCAGCGCAGAGGATTTTGAAGGTTGGGTCCAGGAGCGCGGGTTGTATTTTCCCGATCAGTGGGACGAGGCCTTCACGCCCCTGTTGCGCAGTTCGGATCCCGCCTTCGGCGAAGCCGATGCCCAGGGCCAAAGCCGTTTCAGCGCCGAGCCCCTGGATGGTGGACTGCTGGTGGCCCGTTATGGCGAAGGCTGGTACGTGTATACCGGCTATTCCTTTTTCCGGGAATTGCCTGCCGGGGTGCCCGGAGCCTTTCGCCTTTTTGCCAACCTGATCTCGCTGGGCGCTGCAGACTGAAGCCTTGCCGTTCGGTTTGGCGGCTTTGACACACCAGGCCTCCACGCTTCCAACGTTCCATGCATTGGCCATGACACACCCTCCGCAAAAGCATATGGATCGATCCGGTTCCCAGCCAGCAGCTGACCCGGACGGCGTGGACGAACAGCCGCCCATCATGGGCAGTTGGCCCCGTATGTACGCCTTTGTCCTGATCCTGCATGCCGTGCTGATCGGCGTGTATTACGCCATCAGCCGCCTGTACGCCTGATCCCACGAAACACCGCCGCCTCCGGACTGCTGCTCCGAAAACCCGCTCTTCCGCACACGCGCCCATGCACCCGATAGACTGGACCGTTCTGCTTGGCACCCTCTTGTTCATCGTCGCCTATGGCGTATGGAAGACGCGCAAGGTATCCAATACCGAAAGCTTCCTGCTGGGCGACCGCGAACTGAAGTGGTGGACCATCGGGCTGAGCATCATGGCCACGCAGGCCAGTGCCATCACGTTTTTGAGCACACCCGGCAAGGCCTTTGAAGACGGGATGGGCTTTGCCCAGTTTTATTTCGGTTTGCCGATTGCCATGGTAATCCTGGCGGCCTTTGTCATTCCCCAGTTTTACCGGCTCAAGGTCTACACCGCGTACGAATACCTCGAAACCCGCTTCGACCTCAAGACGCGCACGCTCACGGCCATTTTCTTTTTGCTGCAACGCGGGCTGAGTGCGGGGTTGACCATTTTTGCCCCGGCCATCATCCTCAGCGCCATTTTGGGCTGGCCCCTGCAGGTCACCAACATCGCCATTGGCAGCCTGGTGATCATCTACACGGTAGCCGGCGGGACAAACGCGGTTTCGCAGACCCAGAAGCAGCAGATGATCGTCATCCTCAGCGGCATGTTCATTGCCGCGGCCATCCTGCTGTCCAAACTGCCGGAAGGCGTGGGCTTTGGCGATACCCTGGGCCTGGCCGGTGCGCTGGGCAAACTAGAGGTGGTCAATACCGAGTTTTCCTTTGAAAACCGGTACAACATCTGGTCGGGCCTTTTGGCCAGCACCTTTTTGTTTTTGAGCTATTTCGGCGCCGATCAGAGCCAGGTGCAGCGCTACCTCAGTGGGCGTTCGCTGACCGAAAGCCGCCTGGGCCTGCTGTTCAACGGCATCATCAAAGTGCCCATGCAGGTGCTGGTGCTGTTTGTCGGCATCCTGGTCTTTGTCTTTTTCCAGTTTGAACGGCCACCGGTGCACTTCAACGAGGCCAACCTGATCGTGGTCGAGGAAGCCGGCCCCGATCTGGCCGAGCGGCTGCATGTCCTGGAAGCCGAACATGCAGAACTGTTCGCGCGCAAGCGCCAGGCCGTGGACCAGTTTGTGCAGGCCCGCGCCTCCGGCGAAACCACCGCCCGCACGGAAGCCATTGAGCGCATCAACGCAGAGCTGGCCCAGGAACGTGCCATGCGGCAGGAGGCCAAGGCGTTGATTCTACAAGCCAACCCGGAGGCCAACGACCTGGACGGGGATTACGTGTTCATCACCTTCGTCACCGAATACCTGCCCATAGGCCTGGTGGGCCTGCTTTTGGCCGTGATTTTTTCCGCGGCCATGTCCTCTACAGCCTCGGAAATCAATGCCCTGGCCACGGCCACCGTGGTGGACTTGTACCGCCGTTCCCTGATCCGGGGCCGCAGCGACCGCCACTACCTGCAGATGTCCAAGGGCCTGACGATATTCTGGGGCCTCATTGCCTTGTTGTTTGCCTCGGTGGCCAACTTGTTTGACAACCTGGTGGAGGCGGTCAACATCGTCGGTTCGCTGTTTTACGGTACGGTGCTGGGCATTTTTGCTGCGGCGTTTTTCTTCAAGCGCCTACGCGGCCGCGCGGTTTTCTGGGCGGCCCTGATGGCCGAAGCGCTGGTGGTCTTCCTCTATTTTGGCCATGAACGCGCACCCGAGACCTATCCCTTGACGTACCTCTGGCTGGTGCCGGTGGGCTGTTTTGCCGTCCTGATTCTGGCGCACCTCATCCAGGCCCTGCTCGGCCCCGGAGCACCCGCACCCGAGGCTGCGCCGGACGGTCGGAAGGCCTCCCAAACCGGAGCGCAAGGGTAAATTGCTCCCATAAACCAATGCGCACCCGGTGCTCAAACGCAAGGCGGGCGCCCTCCGAATGGAAAGCGCCCGCCAGGCCTGGTGTGGTGTTCGCCGGAGGCGGTCAAAAGACCACCCGGCCGGAAGTGGATTATTCCTTGGACCACTCGGCAATCGAGGCGTCGTTCATTTTGACATAGTCCTCGTTTTCGGCCTCCATGGCCAATTGCTTGGAGCGTTTGGCCGATTCGATGGCGGCGGCATATTGGCCCATTTCCGCCTGGATCAACGACTTGACGCGCAGGACCCAGAACTTTTCGTATTCCTTTTCCTCGATGGCGGTGTTGATGTAATCGAGGGCTTCCTGCATGTCGCCACCGGAATTGAGGTAGAACCGGGCAGCTTCATAATAGGTACGGCCATCGGGGCCCGACATGGCCTGCTTGAGGCCTTTCTCGACTTCATCCGTGGTGTTCAGTTCCAGGGGAAGGTGCACAGCGGTGTTTTCCCAAAGCAGGCTGATCACGGCGCTGTTGTCGCGGATCTGGCCCGGCAGGATGGTGAAGGTTTCCACCGTTTCGGCAAAGCGCTTGGGCTTTACAGTGAAGCGGCACTGGTCTTCGGATTGGTCGTAGTCGCTGCCGCCCGTACCCCAATAGCTGAGGTTCTTGTGCAGGATGATGGTCCATTCGGCTTCGCCGGGAATGGTATAGAGGGCATAACGTCCCGCAGGTACATCCTGACCGCCCAGCTTCACGGCTTTCGAAAATTCGATTTTCGTGGAGGCATTGGCACCGGTGCGCCACATTTTGCCGAAGGGCACCAGATCGCCGTAGATGGTCCGTCCCTTCATGCCGGGACGGCTGTATTCGATGGTCACATCGGTCAGGCCGATGCGCTGTTCCATTTCACAAACAGGGCTGGGAGCGGGGAACTCTACCTGGGCGTTGAGGCCAACCCATGCGGTCAGGCCCAACAAAAGGCTTGCTATACGTTTCATGGCGCAAAAGTACGGCATGAACATGCGCATTGGCGATGCGCTCCGCCGGGCCGCTCCGTACCTTCGTAGCCGCATCCCGGCAGGCTAAGCCCTGCGGCAAATGCAGCGGCTATGGCCAAACCTCCAGCACCCTCCAAGCCCGGCAAACCGCAGCGCACCTTGCGCATTTACATCGACGGACGTCCCGTCTACCTGCGCAAAGGCCGTCGTCCGGATGCGGATGCCGCCTGGCACCTGGAGCATCCTGCGGTGTTTTACGAGCGCCGTGGAGACGTGCACCGGGCCTTGTGGCTCATGGAGCGGGACCAGCACTTCCGCAGCCTGACCATTTTTGGCAAGGACCCCGCTGAAGCGGCCAAGGCCATCTTCAAGGCCTACCGCCGCATCGAAGCTGCGGGTGGCCTGGTCCGCAACCCCAAAGGACGCATCCTGATGATCCACCGCCGGGGCTTCTGGGACCTGCCCAAGGGCAAAGTGGACCCGGGCGAGACCCTGCAGCAAGCCGCTTTGCGGGAAGTGGAAGAGGAAACGGGCGTACAGGGGCTTCGCCTGGAAGGCGAATTGCTGGACACCTTTCACGTGTACAGCGACAAAAAGGGCCGGGTGCTCAAACGCACGGCCTGGTACCGTATGGAAGCTCCGGCGCAAAAAAAGCTGGTGCCCCAGGCCAACGAAGGCATCGATGTGGTGGAATGGACCAAGCCCGAGCAGCTCAAGCAGCGCCTCAGCCAGACCTTTCCCAACATTCGGGACGTTTTTGTGGAAGCAGGCCTTTGGCCGGAAGCGCCGGACCTCGATCTGCCCGGTAGTCCCGCATCATAAGGAAAGCGATGCCGCTGGAACAGCTTGCTGCGTCAAGCTCAGGATTTGCCTGCGGCTACGTCGCGCTGGACCACTTCGGGCACAAAGGGCCCCCAGTGGCCTTTGCCCAGGATGATTTCCTTGACCACGGTGGAGGAGATGTGCGCGTTTTCCGGGCGGCTGAGGATGAGCAAGGTTTCCATGTCCATTTCGGAAACATCCCGATTGACCTGCGCAATCACCTTTTCGTATTCAAAGTCCGCCGCCGAGCGGATGCCCCGCACGATATAGGTGGCGCCTATGGCCTTTCCAAAGTTGACCGTCAGGCCTTCGTAGCTGGCCACTTCGATGCGCTGGTCGTCCGCAAATAGCTCCTGGATCCAGGCTTTGCGCTGTTCCAGTTTGAAATAGGACTGTTTGCGGGCATTCACCCCGATGGCCACCACCAGACGGTCAAAGAGGTCCACCGAACGGCGGATGATGTCTACATGACCCACGGTGATGGGATCGAAAGAGCCTGGAAAAAGGGCAATGCGTTCGGCCATAGTGTGGGCATTGTGGCGGGTTTGATGGAACGTGCGGTATAAATCTTATTCCTCCGGCGCAGGCGCCTTCGGCGAACGGAAAAAGGCAAACCGCGTGCTCCCGTATTTACGCGTTTCGCGGTGCAGGGCGTGCTGCTGGAAATCGTGGTTGGGATTGTGTTCCAAAATGAAGGTGCCCTCCGGAGCCAGGACTTGCGTAGCCAGCAGCAGATCCGGGATTTCGCCCAAGTTGGGCAGGGGATAAGGTGGTCCGGCAAAAATCAGGTTCCAGGGGTTTTGTACCGGTCGTTCCAGGAACTGGAAGACGTCCATGGGCACCACACGGATGTTGAGGCCAAAGGCTTCGCCGTGCTCCTTGATGAAGCGCGTCATCTTGGGATCCTTTTCCACGGCCGTGATGTCTTCACAACCGCGGGATCCGATCTCGTAACACAAGTTGCCGGTGCCGGCAAACAGATCCAGATAGCGCGTGCGGTCCCAATGCAGGCGGTGCTCCAGGATGTTGAACAGCCCTTCCTTGGCAAAATCCGTGGTGGGCCTTGCCGGCATTTTGGTGGGCGGCTGAAAGCGCTTGCCCCGCAAACGTCCGCCTACAATGCGCATAGGGCCAGGCTGTAAAGGGTGTAATTGAATTGGGTGGGCATCTCGCGGATGCTGCGGTTGTAGCGCAAGCCTTTCGGCCGGCGGCCGAAACGCAAGGCCTTGAAATAGCGGTCCGCCAGGGCATACAGCCCGGAATCCTCCACCGCCTCGCCGAGGATCAGCAAGGGATCGGCCGCAGGGTCCAATCCGACCTGGCGAAAGGCAAGCTGGCTGTAATAGAGAAAGTCCTCTTTGGCCTGGATGGCAAAGCGGTTCATGAAACAGAGCCTGCCCCGGTCAAAACAGCACAGCAACACCGTTTCACGCTCTACATGGGCAAAGCCCATGCGGCCTTCCGCGGGTACTTCCTGTTGGAGGCGGTCGATAACCACCGCATCGGCGTGCAGGCAGTGGGCCGGTTGAAAACCGCCCAGCAGGTAGTCAAGCACTTCGGCTTCGGCGCTGGCCTCCAACACGGCGTCCAAGGCAGGCAGCGGGTGGTGCCAGATGCGCTGGCTGTTACGCAGGGCATGTTGCCGGGCCAGGTGTTCGCCGGGAGCGGCGGCATGCAGGGCAGCAGGCACCAGCAGTGCCGGACCAGTGCCTACCGCGATGCGGGTCTGGCGGAAGGGGAGGTGCAGCAAGTCGTCCTGGGCTACAAAACCGCGCAAGTCTTTCATATAGGCCTCCAGGCCTTCGGCTGCGTTCAGGTAAACCGAATGCTGTACCGTGATTTTGTTGCGCCCTTCGTCCAGCACAGCATAGGCCATGCGGTAGGGACGCAGCAAGAGGCACAACGTACTGCCCGCCGTGTTCTGCCGGTCGAAGGCATCGTCGATGATGCGCTCGGCCAGATGGCCCGACAGGGCATCGGCTTCAGGCATGGAACGTATAGAAGGATCCGTGGAAGGCATATCCGAGGCACCAATATAGCGGGGCGCCGCCGGAGCTGTGCGGTTCAGGTGGCTCAGTCTTCCGGATAGTACACGTAATCGGACGGATAGATGTCCGTGTTGGCCTCGGTGATGGAACCGAGTTTGTACCCGGAGGCGGGATCGAAGTATTGGCGGTCCAGCCCTTCGTAATAGAAACGTTTGGGGGCCGTGACTTCGTAGGTGGGTACTTTGTAGCGGCCACCGGCGGCTTCAACACTGCCTGCCGCCATGTAGAAGGGCTTGCCTTCGGAGAAGGGGATCATGCGGAGGTTCTCCACCGGATAGGAGAGCTTGCGGTACAGGGAATCGCGGATGGCCACCTTGCTTTTGGAAATGATCCGGTATTTGCTGGTATCGGCGTATTCAAAAGGGTTTTCGCCATGTATGGCGGGATCGTACTCCGATTTGAGGACCAGCTGCTCGGATTCAATGGTAAAGCTGTCCTTCATGGTGACGTGCAGCAGCGTGTCAAAATCGTGCGCGTACTTTTTGGTCACCTGGTAAAAGGCATCCTGGGCTGCCTTGATCACCTCCAGTTTTTTGACGAGTTCGGCGTCGCGCGTTTCGCTTTGCTCGGTGTAGACGATGGGGCCCTTGAGGTCCTGGTAGAACCGGTAGCCCAAAAAGACCACAACGGCCAGCAAGGCGACTTTCAAAAGGGTCAGCGGAAGGTGCTTCATGGCGGGAGCTGTTGCAGCCGCAAGTATAGCGAATCCGCACCACTTCATGCGCATCTGCAGGGCTTTGAAAATGGCCTGGAAGGCACGGCCAGCAAGGGCTGAAGGCCCTTTTGCGGCCTTCGGCCGAAGGCCGGACGCGCAAATATGACGCCCGCAGGAGGGAGCGGTCTGGGTTGGGGCGCATCCCACGCGGAACTCCGATACCACGCCTATGGGCGGAGGGGCGTTCCTTTGCCGCCGTGCTCCTGGAACCCACATACCGCAGCATTTGGCGCCTGTCCCTGCCCCTGATGGGCAGCACGCTGATCCACCAACTGGTGGGCATCGTGGACACCCGCTTCATGGCGGAGCTCAGCACGGTGGACAGCACTCCATTGGCGGCCGTAGGCCTGGGGTCCCTGGTCTTCATGATGCTTTCCGGCATTCCCATGGCCTTTTCCATGGGCGGCCAGATCATGGTGGCGCGCCGGGTCGGCGAAGGCCGCCAGAAGGCCGTGGGCACGATGATCGACCACAGCACCTGGTTCATGCTCGCTTTGGGTGTGCTGTTGCTCGGGGTGATCCTGCTGCTCATGCCGCCCATCCTGGGTGCGGCCATCAACAACCCGGACGTATTGGACCAGACGCTGGAGTACCTGCGTTGGCGGTCATGCGAATTGCCCCTGGTGTCCATCTACTTCAGCATGTATGCGCTGTTTGCCGGACTCGGCAGAACGCGCGTCCTGTTCTGGGCCGCGTTGTTGATGACCGGCAGCAATGTGGTCCTGGATTATGCCCTGGTGTTTGGCCATCTGGGGCTGCCGCGCATGGAGCTGGCAGGCGCCGGCGTGGCCTCCATGCTGGCTACCGGCGTGGGAACAGCTTATCTCCTGTATCAGGCTTTCCGACCGCAGATCCGCGCCCACCACGACCTGTTCCGGCTGCGCCCCTTTGACCCCACGCTGCTTCAACGCCTGGGTGTGCTCTCCGGCCCCATGGTGGTGCAGTTCATCATGGGCAGCGGGGTCTGGCTGTACTTTTTTACCCGCATTGAGGCCCTGGGCGAAGATGCGCTGGCCATCAGCAACGTGGTCAAGCTGCTCTACATGGTCCTGGGCACCACGACCTGGGGCCTGGGCAATGGGGTCAATACCCTGGTCAGCAACCTGATGGGGCAGGGCCGGCCCGATGACGTCCTGGTGGCCCTGCGGCGCACCATCGTTTTGGGTGTCGGCATGGCCCTCGTGGCCGGTGGTCTGATGGCCATCCTTCCGGAATTCTGGCTCGGCCTGTTCACCGTTGAACGGCCGGACCTGGTGGCGCTGGGTGTTGGTCCTCTCCTGGTTACGGCCGGCGCCCTGGTTTGGATGTCCATTGCCGTTGCGGTGTTCCGCACGGTCAGCGGCTTGGGCGCCACCCGCCAGTCCCTGATTGCCGAAGTCAGTGCACTGCCCTTTTACCTGCTCTACATCGAACTGGTCATCGGCCGTTGGGACCTGGGTTTGTCCTGGGCCTGGGGCAGCGAGTTTGTCTATTGGACCTTCACGGCCCTGGGCTGCATCCTGTACCTCCGTTGGGGCCGATGGCGGGAAATTGTGGTCTAGGCGCAGCGGCGGCATGTCTGGCCCAGGACGGTTTGGGCGGGCGGCTGCACGCTGACATGCGGTTTCAAGCCCCCGAAGCGGCTGTCCTGCTTTCGCCGCTGGCGGCGGCGCATTCGGCCACCAGGCGCTCGACCACTTCGCCCACCGGGCGAACCGCATCCACGTATTCGATGCTCGGTCCGGCACACCAGACCGTCTTGTAGCTGGCCGAAAAGGCCGCCTTTTCCAGCGTTTTCATGCCGCGGTAAAATGTCAGGGCCTTGGCCATTTTTTTCAGCCGGCGGTTGCTGTTCAAAAAGCGCTCAAGCGGCGTTTGCCGGGTGCCGATCTTTTCGACGTAAGGCGTTTTGATGACCGTGCAGGGGGTCCCCGACAGCTTGGTGGTCATCACGATGTCCGACGCCCCATAGTCCACGCAGGCCTGCTTGTAGTCTTCGGTGACCGGCGCTTCGGCCGTGGCGATGAAGGGGCTGCCCATGGAAATCCCGCAGGCGCCCAGGGCCAGCTTATCGGCCCACTGCGCCCCCGTGCCCACGCCGCCGGCGGAGATGACGGGCAATTGGCTGACCGCGCGCAGGGCGGGCACCAGCTCCGCAGCAGGACGGGGACCGGCATGACCGCCGGCCTCCTTGTTGACGGCAATCAGGGCATCGGCACCCTGGGCCTCCACCTTGAGGGCATAGGCTTCGTCCACCACGTCGCAGAACACCCGCGTGCCGACCGGTTTGCAGGCCTCAATGATGCGCCTGGGAGAGCCAAGGGAGGTGATTACGTATTCCACCCGCAGGTCCACGCAGGTTTGCAGCTGTTGCTCCAGCTTGAAATTGCTCTTGTTGGCAATCAGGTTGATGCCAATGGGGCCTTTCGCCTCCCGGCGTATGCGTTCCAAATCCGCACGCATGGCCTCGTCCGTGCGCCAGTTCAGGGCGGGGATGCAGCAGGTCACTCCGGCCTTCAGCCCGGCGATGGCCATCTCCGCGTTGGAGACCAAAAACATCGGTGCCATGATCAGCGGATAGCGGATGCCCAGCATGCGGGTCAGGGCTGTATCAAAAGCAGGGTCGGGAACAGCGGTAGGCATGGGGCGATCGGGTATGGTGAGGTGCGCAAGGCAGCAGGCAATGCCGCCAGACTCAGGGCGCTTCGGTTTTGTTCGGTTGGGGCAGAGCACCGGGCGAGGGGGTGCCCCGGCCTTCGAACAACGGGATGCGGATGCTGCCAAAGCGGTAACGCAGGGCCAGGATGTGTTGGACTTCCGGCTCGCGCATGCCCAGGCTGAGGTCGAATGCGTAGCCGAATGCGATGTCGTGACTGCCTCGGTCCCAGGCCGCCTCCAGCCCCAGGCGGGTCCGATCGGCACTCGACCAGGCCGGCCAGCATGCGGACCAAAGTTCTGCGGCAGCTTCAAAATCCCAGCGCTTGTTCAACTTCCAGGACATGCGCAGGCGGTTGCGCCAGTCCGCCTCGGCCGGGTCTTCCCAGGACCAGCCGCATTGCAGCTGCGTTCGGCCATCCAATTCCCAATCCCCGGATTTCCAGAAGCGTGTGCTGGTGTTGAGCGCCACCCGTTGCTGTAAACCGTCGTAGCGCTCCACGCCAAAGCGGTATTCGCCGGCCAGGCGGCCGTGTTTGCTCAATTCGTATTCCAGTTGGCCTTCGGCGAACACTTCGCTGTAGCGGGTCCCGTTGCCATCGGTGCGCAGCTGCATTTCCAGCTTTGCGTTCCAATCCTTGTGCAGCCAAAAGCTGGTGGCAAGCCCGAGGCGGACTTCGATTTCAGAGGGCAGGGGAGGCGCATCCGGTTCCTGCGCCAAAAGCGAAAAACACGCCATGCTGAGCCCCATCAGCAAGGCCGGCCGCGTCACATCTGGAATTGAAAATGAAAAACAGCGCATCAATTGCGGCGGACCGGATCGCGGAAATAAACCTTCAGGCGCACGGTGTCCCGCAGGAAATCCGTGCGCAGGATCTCCACCGATTCGATCGGTAGCCCCGTTCGGCGGCGCAAGTCTTCCAGGAGTTCCTCCCGCTGGTCAGGGGCGATGTTGTCGATGCGTTCGTATTGCACCTCGGCGCTGTTGAGCGCACGGCTGTACCAACGGTACTCCAAAAAGCCGATCAAGAGGACCACCACCAGGTTGGTGAAAATCAATTCCGTGTAGCTGACATCGGCATTGGACAGGGCATTGATGATGGCCAGCGTGATGACCGCAAACAGGTAGGTCATCTCTTTGATCGGTATGGTCAGGGTGCGGTAGCGCAGCACGCTGAACACGGCAAAGAGGCCAAAGGCAAAACCCAATTCGAGTTTGACCGAACTGAGCAGGTGGCAGACAAAAAAGACAAGCGGATTGAAAACCAGAAAGGTGAAGGCATAGTCGCGGTCACCGGCACGGCGGTAATACAACAAGCCCACCACCACCAGCAGCACGGCAAAATCAAATCCAAAACGGAACAAAAGCGGCCAGAAGTCTGCGTCAAAGGGCTTGATGCCAAACCAGCGCGCATCGCCGGCGGAGCCGGCAGCAGGTTCCGCCTGGCCGATCAATTCCGGGGCATGCTGCAGCAAGGGGCTCAAAAAGGCTTGCCACAAAGCCGTGGCGTGGTGTGCAATGTCCGGGAGCGTAGGGCTGTCCAACATGGTCAATGGGCAAGGGCTTGGCTTCGGGCAAAGCCCGCGGGAGAGAAGGGATAGGATTCGGGGAGGGGCCGTTCGGCCAACATGCACAGCCGGCGGTACTTGGCCTTGAAGCGGTGGTAGCGTACACCGGGCACGGTGTCCAAAATGCCCAGGCAATATTTGCTGATGCGTAAAGGACGGATGCCCATGGCTTCCATGGCGGCCACAAAGGCCGAGTCGCGGCTGAAGCGCTCCTGTTTGATTTCGGCGATGGCCAGTTCCGGCCATTGGGCGTTTTGGTCCGCGTTTTGGCGGTCCGCCTGCTGGTCCGGGGCCACGTTGCGGAAGGCCAGGTGGGTATCCACCGTGCAGCGGTCGCGGAAGGCGCGGTCCACCAGGGTGAAACGGTTGAAATCGATGTCCAGTTGGGCGCGCAGGGCATCGGGCAGCATCCCGGTAAGGCGGATGCGTTCCGTGGCTTCGGCGTGCAGGTCCGGCCAGATTTGCTGTTGTGGCAATTGCTCGGGCAGCCGATCCGGTGTGCCGGGCAGGGCCATGCGCCACTTGTCGGTTTTGCCGCGGTTGTTTTTGGTTTTGATTTCCAGCTGCGTCAGGCCGCTGTTGCCGTAGCGGCGGTAGCGGAATTTGAAGCGCGGACTGCGGCCATTGTGGTGGTCGCGGTAACAGCGCAGGTCGGCGGTGTCGAAGTAGCGGTTCCGGTAGCCTACCAAGGGGCCTTTGCCCGGGTCCAACACGAGATACGCTTCGGCCAAACGCTCCAGCACTTCCGGCAGACGCCTTGCGGCGAACACATACTTGCTGTCGCTGCGGTGCAGCAATTGCACGCGCTCCATACCTGCAAGGTCCGTTCGCCGGAAGGCGTTCAGGCCGTCCGACCAGGAGGCATCCCAACCGGAACCATGGTGCGTGGGCTGCGGGATCATTGGCGGGTTACGTACAGGATGGGGGCTTCCACTACGGTCTTGCCACCCTCCACTTCCAGTTCCACGGTGACGGCTTCCTCTCCGCCGGGGCAGGTGCCGCAATCGGAGTAGGCGTAGACCGTGTAGAGGCCCTTGCGCAAAAAATCGAAGCGGTAGCGGCCGCTGTAATGGGCACGGACTTCGTCGCCGATGACCGAATCGCTGCCGTATACGAGGTAGACGCGGGCATCTGCGGCCGGGTATTCGCGGACCGGATCGCCAAAAATGTCGAACTCCTGGGCCACCACCAGGCCGGTGATAGAGGCGCGGCCGCCCGGGCCGGGTTCACAGGCGGTAGCCAGCAGCGCTAGTGCGAGCAACAGCATGCCGGGCAAAACAGCGGGCTGCACAGCAAGCGCAGTCCGGATGGGGGAGATACGGGCAGACATCGGGCGCACGGAAAAAGCGGGTGGAGGTGGAGCGGCGAAGCGCAGGCGTGGACGCCAATGGGCGCGAGCGCCCGACAAGATAGCCCAATTTTTGGGGCTGGTTAAGCTTTCGTTAAGCCGTTGCAAACCAAAGGTTAAGCCTGCTTTTGGCACAGCGCAGCTGGCCCGGCCCAATGCGGCCATCCTGGCCCTATTTTTGCGCTTCCTGCCACCAGAAGCCCCTTCGCTTATGCCTTTGATTGCCCAATTCCGCCATGCCACTTCCCGCAAACCGAGCAGTCTGGACCCGCGCCGCCATACGCCAGCCCTGCTCAGCGCGTATGGGTTGATGCCTGGATTGCTTCTTGGGTTTGTCCTGGGGTTTGCCCATCCAGCTGGCGCACAGGCCCTTTTGGACAACCAGGACTCCTACGACCGCCAGGACACCCTGCGCGGCAGCCTGCGCCCGGAGCGCAACGCGTACGATGTGTCCTATTACGGCCTGAACATTTTTGTGGATCCCGAAACGCGGCGCATCGGTGGGCGTGTGGAGGTGGTCTTTGAAGCCAAGTTGTCCGAACAAACCCTGCAATTTGACCTCTTCGAAAACATGGAGCTGGACAGCGTAGTGCTCCTCAAGGAACGCAATGGGCGCTTTGGTGCCGGAGAACAGGAAGGGTCCACGCTGTCGGTTCGCCGGGACGGCAATGCCTTTTTTGTGGACATGCCCGAGCCGCTGAAGCCTGGCAATCTGTACCGCCTTTGGATCGATTACGGCGGAGAGCCGATTGCCGCCAAAAACGCACCCTGGGACGGAGGCTTTACCTGGGCGGAAGACCAGCAGGACAAGCCCTGGATCGGCGTGAGCTGTGAAGGCATCGGTGCCAGTTTGTGGTGGCCCAACAAGGACCATCCTTCGGACGAACCCGACTCGATGGCCATCAGCATACGCGTGCCCGCAGAACTGGTGGCGGTGGCCAATGGCAACCTGCGCAGCGTGACCGAACCCGAAGCCGGCTGGATGCAATACAACTGGTTTGTCTCCTATCCGATCAACAACTACAACGTCACGCTCAACATTGGCGATTACGTGCGGTTTGCCGATACCTTCCACAGCGCTACGGGTGCTCTGGCGCTGGACTATTACGTGTTGCCCTACAACATCGATAAAGCCCGCGAACAGTTCAAGCAGGTCCCCCCGATGATGGCTTGTTTCGAGGAATATTTTGACCCCTATCCCTTTCCCGAAGACGGGTTTGCCCTGGTCGAAACGCCCTACCTGGGCATGGAGCACCAAGGGGCCATCGCCTATGGCAATGGCTACAAGACCGGCTTTGCGGGCTACGATTACAGCCGCATCGGCCTGGATTTCGACTACATCATCATCCACGAGACAGGCCACGAATGGTGGGGCAACTCCATCACCGCCGCCGATATGGCCGATCTCTGGGTGCACGAAGGTTTTTGCACCTATTCCGAGGCGCTCTACGTGGAATGCATGCACGGATACGACACCGCCCTGTTGTACGTCAACGCCAAAAAGCCCACCATCGACAACAAACACCCCATTGTCGGGGATTATGGGGTGAATGGTGAAGGCGATGGCGACATGTACAACAAGGGTATGCTCATCCTCAATACCCTGCGCCACGTGGCCGCCAACGACGAGGCCTGGTTTGCCAACATCCGCGGGCTGACCGAGGACTTCCGCCACAGTGTGGTCACCAGCGCCCAGGTGGAGGCCTATATGGCCGAAAAACTGGACCTTGACCTCGACGCCTTTTGGGATCAATACCTGCGCCATGCCGGCCTGCCGGTGCTCGAATACCGCCTGGCCGGGAGCAAGAAAAAGCCGGTGCTGGAATTCCGTTGGGCCGCCGATGTGGAAGGCTTTGCCATGCCCGTGGCCTGGCGCCTGGAGGAGACCACCGATTTCCAACGCGTTACGCCTACGGCCGAATGGCAGTCCATCAACCTGCCCGAAGGCACACAACGGTCGGACGTGAGCTGGGATCAGGTCCACTACTACTATACCCTGAAGAAAGTCGGCGCCTGACGGCGAAACACCGCCTTTAGTCCTTTAGACTGCGGCGCCTTTTTGCCGCAGCGCTCAGGGTACCCGCTGCAAGCAATCGATGGCCCGTTCCACTGCGGCATCGTCCACATCCAGGTGCGTGACAAAACGCAGCAGGGTGGGGCTCATATCGATCGCTTCCACACCGCCGGAAGACAGGGCAGCCAACACGGCAGCCATCGGCCTGTCCGGATGCAGTTCCGCAATGGCGATGTTGGTCTCCACCGGGCGCAGGGATTTTACCCAGGGCCGTTCGGCCAGGGCCTGACCGATGCGCCGCGCACGGGCATGGTCATCGGCCATGCGTGCCACGTGGTGGTCCAGAGCGTACAAACCGGCCGCGGCCAGGATGCCGGCCTGCCGCATGCCGCCGCCAAAGCGCTTGCGCATGCGGCGTGCGGCGTCGATGAAGGCCTGATCGCCGATGAGCACCGAGCCCACCGGGCAGCCCAGGCCTTTGCTGAGGCAAACGCTGATGCTGTCCACGGCAGCACCCCAGGCCTGGGCACCGCGATCCACTTCGGCCAGCAGGGCTTCGGAAGGGCTTTCGCCGGAGGCGGACCCCTGG
Organism: Bacteroidia bacterium; assembly: GCA_030432405.1. Taxonomy (GTDB): domain Bacteria; phylum Bacteroidota; class Bacteroidia; order Chitinophagales; family BACL12; genus WGOA01. The sequence continues at coordinate 15,455 of JAUIHG010000049.1, forward strand.
GCGCTCAAGGCCTTTTCCGCATCCGCCACCAGGGCGTTGAACAGCCGCGCACCGTCCAGGTGCAGGCGCAGTCCGCGCTCCCGGCACAGGGCCTGCATGCGCTGCGCTTCGGAAAGCGGGTACACGGCACCACCGCCTTTGTTGCAGGTGTTTTCCAGCACCACCAGGCGGCTGGGCGGCTTGTGCGGGTCGTCGGGCTGGATGGCCGCTTCCACCTGTTCGGCCGTAGGCCGACCCCGGTCTCCCTCCAACAAATTGATCCCCAGGCCTGCATGGAAAGCATAGCCCGCAGCTTCATATTGATAGATGTGGTGTAGGCGGTCGGCGATCAGCTCTTCGCCCGGACGGGTGTGGCAGACAATGGCCAACTGGTTGCACATGGTCCCCGAAGGGCAAAACAGCCCGGCCTCCCGGCCGAAGCGCCTGGCCACGCTGCGCTCCAGGGCAATTACGGTTGGGTCTTCCCCGAACACGTCGTCGCCCAGGGGCGCCTCCAGCATCGCGGCCTTCATGGCGGCCGTGGGTTTGGTCAGGGTATCGCTGCGGAAATCGGCAGATGGGGCCATGGGCGTGGAAGTGGATGGGGCTTAGCGGAACCAGGCGCCGATTTGATCCATAAAGTCTTCGGTGATCCCGGCACCAAAACCGAAATCCAGGGCCAGGGTAAAGGCCGCACCCCAGAGGGCCCCGTATAGGTGGGCATCGTGGGCCACGTTGTCCCCACCCCGGCGGTCCTTGTAAGACGAATAGGCCACAAATAAGATACCTGCCAATACCGCCGGGATCGGCACGATGGCATAGAGGTAGATCATCGAGGTCGGCGCCATCAGGATATAGGCAAAAACCACCCCGCTGACCGCCCCCGAAGCGCCCAATGACGCGTAATGTGCATCGTCCTGGCGTTTCCAGTATACTGGCAGGGCGGCGGCTACGATGCCCCCCAAATACAGCACGGCAAACAGCAGTGGTCCAAAGCTCCCGAACCGCATACCATAGACCTCCTCAACCAGGTCGCCAAACATCCACAACACAAAGAGGTTGATAAAGGCATGCCAGAAGCCCCGGTGGATGAAGCCGTGGGTAATCAGCCGGTGCCATTCGGCTTTGTTTTTGACGATGGTCGGAATGAGCATGGCCTTGCCCAGCATCATGCGGTTTTGCCAGGCCATATAGCTGGAAATGCCCGTCAGCACGATGAACAAAATGGTCAGGGTCATGGGGAGCTCGGGAAAGAAGGGGGTTGGCGCGGCGCCCGAAGGTACGTGCTGTAGGCCTCACCCGAAGGGGCATCAGCCATTGTGGTAGGGCTCGCCGTGCTGGATGCTGAAGGCCCGGTACAGCTGTTCCACGGCCACCAGGCGGACGATCTGGTGGTTGAAGGTCATCCTGGACAGGGTCAGGCGGGCCTGGGCCCGGGCATAGACCGCTTCGGAAAAGCCCCAGGCACCGCCTACGGCGAAGGCCAATTGCCGCTGGTTGGCCCGCTCCCGGGCGGCCAGCCAATCGGCAAAGCCCGGTGAATCCAAGGCCTTGCCCTCCACATCAAAGAGCACCAGGAAGGCATCGCCGGCGGCCTCCAGGATGCGGTCGCCTTCCAGGCGCTTGATCACTTCCGGATTGGCCTTGCTGCCGCCCTTGGCGCCGGTCTTCCCTCCGGTTCCGGGCGCAAGCTCCGTCTTCCGGTAGGCCGCGTAACGGGGCAGGCGCTTTTCGTATTCGGCCATGCCCTCGCGCAGCCAGCCATCGCGGGTCTTGCCCACGGCGATCAGATGCAGGTCAAGCGGCATCGGGAGCAGGGGTGTTGAGGCCGTCGGGGGCTTTGGGCAGCGTGACGTGGAAGGTGGTGCCCTCCGGCGTGCGCCGGTACCACAAGCGGCCTCCATGGCGCTCCACGATGCGCTGGCAGAGGGCCAGGCCTACGCCGTGCCCGGCAAAGCCGTCGTCTTCGCCGACCAGGCGTTCAAAAATCTGGTAGACGCGGTCGGCATAGCGCTCGTCCAGGCCTGGTCCGTTGTCGGCCACACACCACTCCACTTCTTCGGCGCGGCTGCTGCCGTACAGGTGGACGTTCGCCTCCGGCGAAGGATTGAATTTGATGGCATTGTCCACCAATTGCCGCAGCAGGATGCCCAATTGGCGTGGGTCGCCCCAGGCATCGGGCAGGGCCTCGCTGAGGATGGTTACGCGGCCCTCTGCCGGCAGGCCCTGAAGCACCTGCTGGACCAACGCATTGCCGTCCACCCGGCGGTGGGGGCGGCTTTCGCGCGCCAGCGCAGACCATTCCAACAGGCCGTCCAGCATGCCGTACATGCGCTTGACCCCCCGCACGGCCACATCCAGGTAGCCTTCCAGTTCCGCGGTCAGCAGGCCCTTGCCGCGCCGCTCGATCCACTGCACGTAGTTGGCCACATTGCGGAGCGGCTCCTTTAGGTCGTGGCTGGCGATGAAGGCAAACTGCTCCAACTGCTCGTTGCTGCGTTTGAGGTCGCGGATTTTGCGGTCCAGCTCGAGGGTTTTGGCGCTGACAGCCCGTTCCAGGCTGCGCCGGTGGCTGCGTCCGAGCATGGCCGCGTAGAGGCCGGCCACTGCCATGAGGGCCAGCAGGACGGCGAGGATGCGGAACCAGGTACTGGCCCACCAGGGCCGGACGATGGTCCAGGCAAAATGATCCGGGGCCAGGCTGGTGCTGCCGTCGGCATCCACGGCCTCCACGCGGAACCGGTATTGGCCCGGGGAAAGGTGGGCATAGCGCACCGAAAGGTCCGAGGCCCGGTTCCAACGGCCGGGCGGGTCCAGGCCGTCCAAGCGATAGCGGTAGTGGAGGCGGTGCCCATGGCCCGGAGCAATGCCGCGGTAGGCAAACTGGATGCGGTTCTGGTCGTGCGGCAGCTGGGCGCCAGGTTCCAGCAGGGTATCCGCACCGTTGACCTGAATGCCCGTCAGGCGAATGCCCGGCAGGCTTTGGGTGCGGTCCAGATCGGCAGGCCGAAAAAGGCTCAGGCCCTGTTGATGCCCAACATAGACCAGCCCATCCAGCACGAGCACGGCATGCACATCGTTGCTGGGCAGGCCATCCCCGCTGCTGTAGCGGCGCAGGCTCCAGGCCGCATCGGGGCGTTTGGGGTCCAGCGCCACATCGGGATTTCGCCGCAGGCGGAAAAGCCCCCCATTGCTGGCTACCCACAAGACGCTGTCGCCTTCGGCGAACACGTCCCGCAACACCAGATTCCGGAATTGGCCGGCCAGCAGTGGCAGAAAACCGTTGCGGGTTGCCGCACCAGCCGAGGAAGCTTCCCGGGCCGGCTCCAGCGCACCGGGACGATCGGGCGCCGGATGCCACCACAGGCCTTCACCGCGAAGCGCGAGCACCAAACCACCCGATGCGCCCAAGCGGGCCATATCGATGGCGCGCGGGGCAGGGCTGCGGTCCAGCGGCCATTGCCGCACCAGGCCATCCCGGTCCGCGTGCAACAGTCCGGCTCCAAAAGCCCAGCAGCCGCCCTGGCCGTCGCTGCATACCGCGTCCAGGCGGCCTTCGTGCCATTGGGTGGCCAGGGGCATGTCGGCTTCGGGCTGCAGCGGCCAGACAAACAGGCCGTTTTCGCCTCCGGCGAACACCCGCTCGTCCGAGACCGCCAATGCCCGGGCGCCCGGCACGCGCGGCAGGGCTTCTACGCGGCGCAGCCGTATACGGTACACGCCGGCATCGGTGGCCGCCCAGGCCTGGCCCAGCGCGTCGGCTTCCAACGCATCGATGGGCCGAATGCCCGCCGAGCCAAAGATTGGCTGGCCGGCGCCGCCAACGCCGGTCTGGTGCAGCACGCCGACCAGTCCGGCCCGGTGGCCGGTCCAGATGTTGCCCAAAACGCTGCCTGAAGGATAGGCGGCCAGGCGGCGCACCAGCCGGTCGGGCAAGCCGTCTTCGCGCGTCAGCGTCTGCACATAAGCGCTGCTGGCTGGAAGGCATGCCGCCCCGCGGTTGGCCGTGCCCCACCAGAGGTTGCCATCCCGGTCGAGCATCAGGTCCGTGGGTACTGCATCCAGCTCAAGGGGCTGCAAGGGCTTCAGGGCAACGGAGTCAGACAGTGGATGGCGCAGCAATTGGAAGGCGTACAGGCGGGCCTCGTCGCCGGCCAGCCAAAGCCGGTCGGCCGGGTCCAGCACCCAATGCCGCAGGTCTTCCGGCCAGGCGGAGGGGGAGCGCCCACGCGCGGAGGCGGCGGGCAAAAGCCGTTCGCTGCCGTCGGCATCCAGCAAAACCGGGCCTTCGGCCGAAGCGTAGAGCAGGCGTCCGGGTGCCCATTCGAGGACACCGGGGGCGCTGAGCGGACAGTGCACCAGGGGCCGTGCGCGCGCACGGTGGGCATCCACCTGGACGAGGTAGCATCGGCGGCCGGCGTCCTGGGCATTTGCAGCTGTGGTAGACTCCGAATCAAGGATCCAGGCGTGGCTTTCGCCGGTGCCCATGGGCACCGGCATGTTCCAGGAGTGCCCCACTGGCGGTGCGATGGATTTCCACTGATTCTCGCTCCATCGGTATACCGAAGCGTTGGGCGAGGATGGACTTGCGGATTCCAGACGCAGCATGCCGCCGCGTCCATCGGGCATCAGCATGCCGCGTTCTGCCGGACTGGCGCAGTGGCGGCGCAGGCTGTTCCCGCTCACTCTGCGGGCGCGCTTCGCGCGGCTCCTTATCGGAGCGCACGGGTGCATCGCGCCCGGGTGGCGGGGCCTGTATGTTGACGTCGTCCGGCGGACCTGCGTGGGTC
>JAUIHG010000050.1 GCA_030432405.1 Bacteroidia bacterium
ATGATCCTGCCGGATATGGTATTTGATCCCACCTCGGCGGCCGGTGACAACGTGGGCAAGGACCTGACTGTGGATTTTGGCGCTGACAGCACAGGCTTCCTCGGCCATGCTTTTGCCGGCTTCCGCGATGGCGGCTACGACAGCCTGATTTTGACCTTCGACGATTTTGAGCCGGGTGAGTTGATCAGCTTCTCCATCGATGTGGATCCCACCAGCGTTCAAGGCTTGTCTTCGCCGGGTCCGGCGAGCAGTGCCAAGACCTCCGGCATGGAGTTCAGCGGCGCCAAAGTGGAATTGTCCTTTGACAACGGCACGGTGGTCGGCGGCGAACTGTTCGACCAGTACGGCACCTTTGGCACCGGCCTCAACCGCTTTGATACCGATACGCTTGCGGTGCCCAGCATCGCGTTTGTGGATACCACGATCGTTTCGCCGTCCCTGAGCGGCAAGCTGGAGCACACGGTGCGCGTGAGTGGTCCGGTTGGCGCTACGGTCAAGCTGTTGCACACCGAAGGCGCCTTGCTGCTGCGCGGCAATCCGGGTTTCGACATCGATCCCTTTGAGGGCAACGCCTTCATCAAGCAGATTGAGTTGAGCGGCACCATCGGCCTGAGCGGCTTTGTGGACATTCCGGTGACCCTGCAGAAAAACGACCTGGAAGGCGGTCTGAACTACTTTGCCGCTGTGGTGGATGCAGGCATCAAGACCTCGGACTTGTCCAACGTCCTGCTGCTGCAGTATGGCGTGGATACCAGCTACCTCGAGGTGGCCATCAACTGCGGTGGCCCGGAATACACCGCGGCCGACGGCACCGTCTTCATGGCCGACGAGAACTTCTTCTCCACCAGCCTGACCTTTGAAAATGCCGCCATTGCCGATGTGACCGGCACCGACGACGACGATCTGTACCGCACGGAGCGCTTCACGGTCAACCTGGATTATGCCATTCCGGTGGAGGACGGCGAGATGGAGGTGGACCTCCACTTTGCTGAAATCTTCTGGGGTGCTGCCGGTGCCGGTTCCGGCCTCGGCGCTTCGGGCCAACGCCTCTTTGATGTGGTGGTGGAAGGCATGTTGGTGGCCGACGACCTGGACCTCTTCGACACCGTTGGTGCAGAAGCTGCCCTTGTATTGACCGTTCCGGTCACGGTCGCCGATGGCGAACTCAACCTGAGCTTCAATGCTTCGGTGGACCAGGCCAAGATCTCGGCCATCAACATCCGCCGTCCGGATACGGCTGTGGTGGTCTGCGGGGTGCCCGGCAACATCAGCACGATGACCAACACCACCCAGGCGCTGATCACCTGGGATCCGGTACCGGATGCACTGGGTTATATCCTCTCCGGCCGCCGCCTGCCCGGCACCTTCACCAAGTCGGTGGTCACCGTTTCCACATCCAAAGTGGTCCAGCCGCTCAAGCCCGGGCGCAGCTATGCCTTCACCATTCAGGCTGTCTGTGCAGGCGACAGCTCGCTGCCCACAGCGGAGGATACCTTCACCATGGCCGTGCCGCGTGTGGCCGATCTGGTGGATCTGAGCCTCCAGCCCAACCCCGCACAAGGCTTCACCACCCTGAACCTGCACCTGCAGGGCAAGCAGGAAACAGAAGCCGAATGGCGCATCCAGGACATGCAAGGCCGTACCTTGTTGTCCGGTACCCGTGTCCTGAACCCGGGTGAAAACCGCATCTCCATGGATGTGCACAGCCTCAGTCCCGGCATTTACCGCTGCACCGTCAGCGCCAAGGCGCAACAGTATACGTTGCCCCTGTCCATACTCCGATAAGCCATCGCCAGATATAAGCGATCCCCGAATCCATCAACATGAACACGACCCACACCATGAACATGCCCCGCGAACAACGCTCTGAAGCACCCCGTAAGGTGGTGGATCAGGCGTTGGCCGAGCGGACCCTGCTCTACGTAGGCCCCGCAGGCGTCTTTCCGGAGGACCAAACCCGTTCGCGCGGGCTGGAGCTCAAAAGCGTTGACAGCTACATCCAGGCCCGCCACTGGCTGGAAAAGGCTTCCCGAAGCACGTTGCCCTATGCCATTGTCTGCGAACTGGATTGGAGCCGCAGCGGAGACTTTGCGCTCACCGAAGTCATCCTCCGCAACCCGGCACTGCGCCGCGTGCCCTTCATCCTGATTTCGCCGGAAGGCAAACCGTTTGATGCACGCCTGGCCATGGAAATGGGGGTGGATGACGTGTACCGCACGCCCTTTGCATGGGAGGACGTGTTCCAGCGCATCGAGTTCCTGCAGCGTTTCAAGCGGGAATTGCTGCTGGGCAACCCGGCCAGCGAAAGCCGTTTCGACCACCGCATTCCGACGAGCAAGCGCTTGTTCGATATTGCGGTGGCCGGAACGCTGCTGCTACTGATCAGCCCGATCCTGCTGCTCATCGCCCTGGCCATCAAGTTGGAGAGCAAGGGCCCGGTGTTCTACATCTCCAAGCGGGCGGGCAGCGGTTACGATGTGTTTGATTTCTACAAGTTCCGCTCCATGCGTGTGGGCGCCGATGCGGAGCTCAAGAACCTCAAGCACCTCAACCAGTACGCCGGTGGCGAAGGCGACGAAGAGGGCGCGGCGTTCATCAAGATCGAGAACGATCCCCGCATTACCCGGTTGGGCAAGTTCATTCGCAACACCTCCATCGACGAGCTGCCCCAGTTGCTCAACGTGTTGAAGGGCGACATGTCCATCGTCGGCAACCGTCCGCTGCCCCTTTACGAAGCAGAAATGCTGACCAAGGACGGTTCCGCAGGCCGTTTCCTGGCCCCGGCCGGCATCACCGGCCTGTGGCAGGTAACCAAGCGCGGTGGCAACGACATGTCCATTTCCGAGCGCATAGCGCTGGACATCGAATACGCCCGCAACTTCTCGGTACTGTACGACTTTAAGATTATCCTGAAGACCGTGCCGGCTTTGTTGCAACAGTCCAGCGTCTGATTCGGTACGAGGAAAGGCAGCCTATGGCCAACAACGCCCCCCTCGTCTCCATCATCGCCGTCAATTACAACCAGACGGCCGTCACGGCGGCTTTCCTGGACTCTGTACGCCGTTTGCAGTATCCGGCCATTGAGGTGATCCTGGTGGACAACGGGTCCTCCGACCCGCCAGGTGCCTGGCTGGAACAGCACTATCCTGAAGTCCGGTACCTGGAAACCGGGTGCAACCTGGGTTTCGCCGGAGGCAACAACGTGGGCATCCGTGCCGCACGCGGCGAATACCTGCTGCTGGTCAACAACGATACCGAGCTGGAGGCCGATGTGGTCGAGCGCCTGCTGGCCTGTTTTTCCTCCGGCGATGATGTGGGCATGGTCTGTCCGCTTTTGCTGTACCACGAACCGGCCGACGTGGTGCAATATGCGGGGTATACCCCCTTGCACCCGGTCACGGCGCGCAACAGGACCATCGGCCAGTTTGAGCCCGACCGGGGGCAGTACACGGAGGTCCGGGAAACCCCTTTCGCGCATGGCGCGGCCATGTTCACCAGCCGGGCCGTACTGGAACGGGTTGGCCTGATGGCCGAAGACTATTTCCTCTATTACGAGGAGTTGGACTGGTCAGCCCGCATCCGCAAGGCCGGCTACCGCATTCTTGTGGAACCCCGGGCCCGGGTGCTCCACAAGGAGTCGGTCAGTGTGGGCAAGGACAGTCCATTGAAAACCTATTTCATGACCCGCAACCGCATGCTGTACATGCGGCGCCATGCCCCGTGGTGGTCGCGCATGGCTTTTATGGCCTATTGGTTGCTGGTGGCAAGCCCCATCCATATCCTCCGATACCTGATCCGGGGCAAGAGCCGGCACCTCGAAGCCTTCGGCCAGGCCATGGTTTGGCATTTGGGCCTCGGGGCCCGCAAGCAGGAAGGTACCACACCAGCCCTTCCCGCTTTTTTGAGCAAGGCGGCCTGAAAGGGCATCTTTGCATCCGGCCGCAATGCATGCGGTTCCTGCACCCTTGAACCGGCGCACCTGATCATGGCGATGCTCTACTGGATCCTGGCACTGGCCTCGGCCGTGATGGCCTTCTTCTTGGTGTTCCCCCTGGCCATGAACCTGGTGGCAGCCCTGCGCAGCAGCCCATGGGCGGGCAGGGCCAGGGCAGGACGGGGGCAGGCAGATGCTGATGCTGGCCAATCCATGGACATGGCCGCCCTGATCACCGCCTACAAGCAATTGGACGTGGCGCGTCCTCTGGTGGAAAGCCTTTTGCATCAGGACCATCCACGGTTTCAGGTGTATTTGGTGGCCGACCAATGCCCCCAGGCCGGTACCGAGTGGTACGAACTGCTGCACGACCCGCGCCTGACCCTCCTGCGGCCCGATGCGCCCCTGAACTCCAAAGTGCGCTCGTTGCTGTACGGACGGGAACGTTTCATCCGCAAGCACGATGCGGTGGCCGTCTTTGACCCCGACAACCTGGCCACACCGTCTTTCCTGCGCAAGCTGGACGAGGCCCTGCAGGACGGTTTTGAAGCCGTACAGGGGAGGCGTGCCGCCAAAAACACGGATTCGGCTTATGCCGGCGCTGACGCTGCCGGCGAACTCTACAAAAATTTCATCGAGCGCGAAGCGCCCACGCGGCTGGGCGGCTCGGCCAGCATTGCCGGCAGTGGCATGGCCCTGCGTACCGCCCGCTTTGACAGCTGGCTGGCCAGCCCCCGAATTGCCCGTCCCCTGGCCGCCGGTGCCGTGATTCCTGCCGAAGACAAGATTCTGCAGAACCACCTGGTGGGGCAAGGACTGCGCATACCCTTCCGATGGGATGCGGTTTTGTACGACGAAAAGGTGGAGGAAGGGGAGCAAGTGACTCGTCAGCGCACCCGATGGACCTACTCCTGGTTTGAAAACATTCCGCATGCGGGCCGCATCCTATTGCGCGGCCTGTTGCGGCTGGACGGCAATGCGCTGCTTTTTGGCATCTACACGCTTATTCCGCCGCTTTTTCTCTTGCTGCTGGGCACCGGTCTGTTGTTTTTGGTGGACCTCTTTTTGGCCCCGGTTTGGAGCATCGTGCTGGCCCTGGCCGGCGTGCTGTTTGTGGCCAATATCCTGTTGAGCCTTCGCCTGGCCAAGGCGCCCGCTTCGGTGTGGCGCAAGTTTTATGGCCTGCCGATGTTTGCCTACCGCCAGGTGCTGTCGCTGCTGGGCCTGGGCAAGGCGCGCACCGATTTCCTGGTGACCGAAAAACGGAAACAGGTTGGTCTTGACGACATCAAACGGGAAGAAGAATAAAGGCCGCCTGCCGGCGAAACCTCTGCTGGCTTCGTTTATCAAAAGCGAAACCGATCACCGGATGACCTCCTCGAGTTTCATGCCGATGAGCTCTTCCAAGGCAATTTTGGCCAGGCGCAATTCCAGTTCTGCGGTCAGTTTGCCGGTCAGGGCGCCGATGCGCGCCAGGCTGGCTGCGTTGAAATCCTCGAGGGTGGCCTCCCCGCGGTTGAAGCGCTCGCGGATGAGGATGAAGGTGCTGTTGGAGGTCTCGTAGTTTTCGCTGATCACCTTCAGCTGATCCAGGTTGTGTTGGTAGCGCTCGTAGCGGGTCAGCGTTTCTGCGCGGATGTGCAGCTTCTGGGAATTGAGGTCGTAGAAGCTCATCTGGTGTTCAAATTCCGCCAGCTTGACCTCCGCTGGAACGGTCACAAAGCGGCTCGGCGAAATGTTGACGCCCACGTTGTACCAGGGAAAAAACTGGTTGCCATCTCCATCCACGCTGAAATCTCCAAAGCTGCTGAGCGTCCGTGAGTTGATGTTGAACTGGAGGGTGAGGAGGTCCAGCCATCCGGCACGGGCCAGACCGATGGCCTTTTCAGTGGCCAGGATGTTCAATTCGAATTTGCGGTTCTCCGAATAATTCTGCCAAGCCAATTGGACCAGGCGTTCAGCATAGGGCACATCCGTGGCTTCCGGAGGAGGAATGATCTTGTCCCATTGGACGGCTTGGGCCTGGAGGGACCGTGTGCCGACGGCATCGGCAAGACCGGAAAGAAGGGCCACAAAAAGCAGGGCAGGAGCACAAAGTCCGGACAGATTGGTGTGGCGGATGGAAAAACGCTTCATCGGATAATCAGATGGATTCAGGTGCATGTGGCGCAATGGCGATGCGCAGCCTGTTGGAATGCGGAAGGGATGCAGCGGCCAGTGGGCATCAGGAAATGCGCCGTTTGCCGCTTATGGTTTTGTGTTGGGCGTCCGGGCTTGGATTTTGGCTTTCCGGATCCAAAAAGGGTTCCGTGCCGGATGTGCGCTGCGAGGCGTCGTCGCGAAGGTAGCGCCGCAGCTTGGCCGAATGCGTACGCAAGCGCCGCCAAAAGGCCTTGCGGAGGTTCCCGTCGGCAATCAGCCGTCGGTCGGAGGTCCACACCCGGGCGGACTCGGTTTCCAGCAGTTCGATGCGGCCGCTTTTGCCCAGTTGCATGGCCATCCAACCGTCCTGCCAGCGCTGACGGGAGGTGTTGAAGCCCCCGACGTTCAAGCCGTCTTCGCGCCTGAAGGCGAAATTGAAGCCCATTACATTCAGGTAATCGCGGTTGCGGCGCCGGAAATTGAACCAGGTTTCCGCCGCAATCTCATGGACGGCCAGCCAATAGCGTTTGCTTTTTGGGCTGGGCAAAAACGAATAGCGGCCGTAGGCGCAGGTGATCTCCGGATTCTGCAACGCGGTCACATAAGCTTCCACCCAGTCCGGGGGATACACCGAGTCCGCATCCGCGCTGAGGTAAAAGCGCCCCCTGGCGTTCTCCAGCCCGGTTTGCCGGGTGAAGGAAATGCCCTGACGCCCTTCAAAAATGCTCCTTACCCCACAGGCGTCCAGGATTTCCTGGGTCCGGTCGGAGGAGTTGTTGTTGATCACCAGCAACTGCACCCTGCGGTTGGTTTGTTGAGCGGCCAAAGAAGAAAGTGCCCGCAGCAATTCCTCTTCTTCGTTGAAAGCAGGGATGACAATGGATACCTCCGGTTCGGGATCCTGAAAACGCGCCAGTCCCTGGCGAATACGCACCAACACCTGCTTGCCGGCCTCGGTATCAGGCTGGTAGGCAACCAGGTGCTGGCGCACCCAGGACGGTATGGTGAAACGGCCGGTCACGCGTCGTGCTGGTAATTGGGGTCAAAGTCCTTCAGGCGCACTGCCAAAGCGAGCACCACGTAAAACACAATGCTGTTGGGCAGCAAGGTGATGGCTTCTTGTCCGTAGTTGGCCACGATCAGGCAAAATACGACACCAGTCAACCCAAGGTATATGTTTGTGATCACTGGATCACGGGCCCTCATCAGTCCCCGAACTGTTTCGCGCATCATCACAAACAACATCACCATGTAGACAATCAGGCCAACCCAACCCAGTTCTACGGCCACGCGCACATATCCGGAGTCCGGAGCGATGCTGGCAAAGATGGTTCCGGGGGAAAACTGCTTGCCCCAGGCCCCGCAGGAGCCCAGGCCGCCGCCAATCGGGTATTGCTGGACCACGCTTTTGATGGCCTTTTGCGTCCTGAGGCGGGTGTTGAACGAGGCGTCCTCCGAAGGTTTGAATGCCGTCTGGAAGCGGTATATGGTATTGTTGCTGGTCGGAATGTTGATCAGTACAAAACCCCCACCAAAGGTGGCGCCGATCAACCCCACGATCATCCACTGCTTTTTGGCGATGGCCCCCAGAGCCACGATGATCATGCCGGCCGGAATGACAATGTAGGCCGTCCTGGTGCCGGACCAGAAGCAGCCCAGCATCATCAATACGGCGGCAATGGCCAGAAATACCTTTCTCGAACGCCGGTAAGGCCCAAAAAACAGCGCAAAGGCAAACACCACCATATAGGCCATCAGAATACCGAAGGTGGTGGGGTCGGAGAGGAAGGAAAACAGGCGGATGCGGCCGGCCTGAAAGATGAGCTTGAAGCGCTCGATGTCCATCATCATCCAGCGGTGTTCCCAGGGGGGCAGCCCAAAGAACTCCTGATACATGGCCCAGAGCGCGGCCAGGAAACAGAGGCCGAAAATCAGTTTGATCAGCTTCAGGGCAAAGCCCAGGTCCCGGATGACATACAGCAGGATGTAGTAAAACAGCAGTGTACCGGCCATGCCCCGCACGGTATAGACCCACGCCGTTCTGGATGCCGCCACGGGGTTGGCCACTTCCAGAATGTTGAGGCCCATCCAGAAGAAGATGGCGTAGCTGATGGGGTTTTTCATGAAGGACCAATCGTGCTCCTCGGCTTGCCGGAAGAGTACGCCGATGAACAGCAAGAGCATGCCGGCATCCAGGAAGATGCCAAATGGCAGGTTGATGGCCTTTTTGAACTCCATCAAAAAGAAGGAGATCGTGATGACAAAAACCACCCCGAAGCGCAGGTCGATTACGGTGGCGGCTACGATGGGTATGCCAAAGCATACCGCCACGAGGATCACCCCGATGCTCAGTCCCTGGGTCCCGATGAGGGCACCAAAGAGCAGCGCGGCAAGGCCGAGGATGGCCACGCCGGTCGGGTTGCGCAGCTTCTCCAAAACGAGGCTGCGTTGCCAAAAGCCCATGGGCATGGACTGCGAAGCGCTATGGTTTTTGCCGATCATGCGGGAATGGACCTCAGGCAAGCCAGACGATCCACAGGAAAATGAAAATGAGGATGCCCCCGGTCAAGACCTGGATGCCCGCCGAAATGCCACGTTCGGTCGGCGTGATGCCGGCAGCGGGTGGTTCGCCGGCAGGCGAAGACCGCTTACCGGATTTCCGGTTCTGCTGAGCCGTGTATTGGCGTTTGTAGCGCATGGCAAAGGCGCGTCAAGGGACGCGATGGGAGTACGTTCAGGGCTTTTTCGGGTGGTGTTGGGTGACGGGGGTGTCTGCGGATGGCGCATCCGGTGTGACAGCGGCCGAACGGGCCCCTGAAGGCTGTACGGAACTGCGCCATTCGCGTTGCCATTCGCCGGAGGCGGGATTAAAACGGCGCAGGATTTTTGCGGGATTGCCGCCGACCACACAGCAGTCGGGCACGTCTTTGGTGACCACGGCGCCGCCTGCCACCACCGATTGGCGGCCAACAGAAACCCCTGCGGTAATCACTGCATTGGCCCCGATCCAGGAGCCGGCACCGATTCGGATGGGTTTGGTCTGAACGGGCTGCAGCCGTATGGGCGTTTGGACATCGCGAAATTCGTGATTCAATCCCGAACAGACCACGTGTTGTGCCAGGATGACGTCGTCTTCCAGCACGACCGGTCCTATAAGTACCGAACCGATGCCCACGAGGCTGTTGGCGCCGATGGCCACATCCCCCACACCGTTGTTGACCACGGCAAAGGCTTCCACGGCGGCACCTGCGCCCATGGCAAACGACCGGAAGGGTAAAACGTCCATGCGGGCCTTTGCCGAAACCCGGGCGCCACGGCCCTTTTGGTGCACAAAGGGGTTGACGAGCCAGCGTACCCAGGTGCGTGGCCGGGCCTGCCCGGCCGGTATGAGCAGCCAGTGCACCAGCTTTTTGAGCCGGGGATTGCCCTGTATGCGTGCGTTCAGGGACATACTGCGGGGGATTGGGGGCTGCTTGCCCGCCCGGCATGCTTGTGTTGCATCGCCTGGCGGCAAAGGTTGAGGAATGCGCTGGCACGCAAAGGCCAACTGTTGGCTTCTGCCCGCTCCACACGCGCCTGGATGTGCTGTTGGGCGTCCGGGGCGCTGGCTTGATCCACCGCCTGGCGCAGGAGGCCGGGATAGTCCGCCGCCGAACGGCTGAGCAGGGCCACGTCCGAAAAGGCCTCCACATCGGCGCTGAAATCCGTGCACACCACCGGTTTTCCGGCGGCCAGGTATTCGTTGATTTTCAGCGGGTAAATGCTGCGGGTCAGCGTATTGCGCAAAAAGGGAATCTGGCAGCAGTCCATCGGGCGCAGGTAGTCGGGCAGGTGCTCCAGCGGTTTGGGGCCCAGGAAATGCACGTTTGCGCTACGCGCGAAGGCCGCATCCGGAACGCCGCCCGTACCGATGAACACAAAATCGTAATCCGGGCAGGCCTGTACGGCCGCGTCCAGCAGCGCGTAGTCCATGCGCAGGGCGGCCATATTGCCTACATACCCCACTACCGGGCGTTCGCCCGAACAGGGCCAGTCGGCAGGAGGGGGACCCGGCTGCAACGCGGCCTTGAACAGTGCCGTATTGGCGGCATTGGGCAGCAGCTGCACCGGTTTTTCCGGCGTGGAGAGCTTGCGGCACAATTCCTGGCTCGTGGCCAGACGCAGGTCGGCGCGGTCCAGCTGTTCGCGCTCCAAACGGATGCCGTGCCGCGCGATATAGGCCTCCTGGGAGATGTCGTCGCGGCTTTGGTAGATGCGCAGGGCCGGCATTTGGTCCTGCTCGATGTGGCGGAAGAAAAACGGATCGAAGGAGTTCAGAAATAGGTAGTCGCCGATCCCCTGTTCGCGGCGCAGCCGCGCCAGTGCCCGATTCAGCAGGCGGTCGTTGTAGCGAGAACCCGCTTCATAGGCGCGCCCCGGTGGCAGGAAATTCACCGGGAAGGTAGGGGGAGGGGTGACCGCGTGAAAGCCTTGCGGGAACCCTTCCGGGGTTTGCACCACCAGTTTGCCGGCCAGCAAGCCGCTGCGGCGGCGGGCGATCCCGGGCTGCGACCAACCTTGCACCAAGTCCTTCCAGCTGACCGGGTGGTCCCAGTACCAGACGTCCATTTGTCCGGCCAGTTCCAGGGCCATGGACCGCACCGCGGAGGATACGTCGCCATCCCATCGCGACATGGTCATGATGACCAGGTGCCGGGGCAGCGCAGCGCCACGCAGGTTGGCTTCCGGGGTCTTATGGGCAGTGTGGGAAGGCACGGTTCAGGAGGGGTCGGAGGCTGTTGGGTGAGCCCGGGCAGGTGGGGCATCGGGGTGTTGGTGCTGGCCTGTGCTGTCGGGCGCCTGGCCATTGTGGGCAGGCTCTTCGGTCCGGGCACCGTTTTCGCCTGCCGGCGAACTCCCGGTATGGTCGGCATATGCCAGGCCATCAGCCGCGGAAGGGGCCACGGCGCTGCGGAGTTTTTCCATGAGCCGGTCCGGCTCGTTCCAGGCACCGCGCAGGGCCTCGAAAAGCTGGCGGTAGAACAACAGGGTATAGCCGAACACCCGCAGGGTGCGCACGCCGATGAAATGGTTGAGCGCGATCTGCTGGGCGATGAATTTGACAAAATGCGTCAGCAGGGTGCCGTAGGCCGCGCCGATGACGCCATAGGCCCGGATGAAAAAGTAATTGCTGACGATATTGGTCATGGTGCTGGCCAGCACAAAACCGAAGCTCCACGAGGGCTTGCCCAGGACATCCATGGTGGTCCCGAATTGCCGGCCGAATGGCACAAAGAGCGTGTAGAGGATGGTGACACGGAGGATGTCGCTGGCGCCGGCAAAGGCTTCCTCGGAACCGGCCAAAAAGGTGATGAAGATGCCCGGGACCAAAAGGACCACAATGCAGAGGGGCAGCAGAAGCGCCAGCAGGGTACCCACCGACTTTTCATAGAGGTACTGGATGGCCTTGGTGCCGCCGGAGCGCAGACGTCTGGCCCCTTGCGGATAAACGATGGTGGCCATGGCATGGATGGGGATCTCCATGATGCCGGTAATCCGCAGCGCGGGGTCGAGCAAAGCCACAGCCCGCATGGCCGCCAACTGCGTGGGCATGAGGATGCCCAGCATGAAGCGGTCGGTGGCCTTGTAGATCATCGCCCCCAGGTTGGTACCGAAGGTAAAGACCCCAAAGCGGGCCAGTTTGCCCATCCAAACCAGGTCCAGGCTGGGGCTCAGCCGCAGGTATGGTCTGGCGTGGCGGTAGGCCACCAGGCTGCCCACAAAGGCGGCAATGACCTGCATCCAGGCCAATTGCTCCAGGATCAGGCGCCGGCCGCTCCAGTAGGTGAAGGCCACAAAACCGAAAAAGAGCAGCTGCCGCGTCAGGTTGGCATACAGCGGTCCCTTGAAATTCAGGTTGGCCTGCTGGACGATGTTGAACTGGGTCAGCGGCGTCATGGCCAGGTTGGCCACCGCATAAATGCGGATCAACGGCGCCAGGCCCGGGGCCTTGAGCACCGTGCTCAACCAGGAAGCCATCAGCAGCAAAACGCCGTTGACGGCCAGCGTTACGGCGATGTTGAGCACAAAGGAGGCGGTGCCGATGCGCCGGTAATTGTCCTCCGTTGCGCCGCTGGCATATTTGACCAGGGCATTCTGAATCAGGCCGTTGCGCGCCACCTCCAGGAAGGCCGCCACCACGGTATACAGGACCCATACCCCATAGGTCTCCTGGTGCTGGGCAAAGGCCCGCAGCAGGATCATGACCGTACCCATGCCCAGCGCCTGTAAGGCGAAGCGCTCCACCAGGGTGAAAAACCCGGATCGCAACCAATACGCGCGGGGGGCGGCAGCCATGAAAAGGAGGGAGGTTCGGAGGAGGCCCTTTTTGAGGCCAGGTTTCGGGGCCGGTACGGTGCCCAAAAGGGCGGCAAAGGTAGCGTGGTCCTTCGCCGGCAGGCGAAATCCCTGCCGTTCTTGGACGCAAAAACAGGCTGCAAGTTACACCCGGCCGGCCCCGTGGACCGGACGCTGCAGCTTCGGCCTCCGCATCCATACCGCAGCTGAGCGGTCCTGATGTTGGGGCTGTTGCAGGGCAACTTTCGTCCTTTCCTCCGTATACGTGTGGACACCAGGCCTGTTGCGTGCGCGCATCGGGCACGACCTTCGGAACATGCCCTCCATGCCCAAAAGCCCGCCTGCGGATGCGCCCTTTCCGGGCGAAGGCCATGCGCCACAGCAGGCCCCGGACGGGGCCGCTTTGCGGGTCCCAGCGGCGCCGGTGATGCCAGACGCAGACCTGGGCACCTGGCCAACCCTGGCCTGGCTGTTGGTCCTGAGCCTGTTGGCGTTGGTGGGCCTGGATCCCTACCTCTACGGGCTGTACAACCACAACATCACCGTGCCGTTTTTGGCGCGGACGCTGGATCCCACGGCTTTTCCGGCCGACCCGTTGGTGGATCAGCTCGACTACTTCTACAGCTATTTTCTGCGCGGCCTGGCCCTGACGCACGAGGCCACCGGATGGTCCTTCGAGCGCCTCTTCCTGGTGGGGCAATTCCTGTCCTTGTTCGGGAGTTTGTGGGCCATGCACGGGCTGGCTTTCGCCCTGACCGGGCGAAAAGACGCCGCCCTGGGCGCCACTGCCCTGTTGGCCATAGGCCTGCGCAGCCTGGCCCAGGTCTGGACCCTGGAGCCGATTTTCATGGAGCGCAGCCTGGCCCTGCCGCTGCAGCTCTGGGCGCTGGAACGCATGCTGCGCGGGCGCTGGTGGAGCGCCTTTGCCCTGGCGGGGCTGTCTTTTCCCATCCATCCGCTCAGCGCAGCATATGCCGGCTTCATTGTGGGCTTCACGGCACTGGTGCGCCAGACCCGCCGACCGGGCGTTTGGTTGGGCGGCGGGCTGCTTTTCCTGCTCGGTGCCGCGCCCAGCCTCTACCTGAAGTTCACCCAGCCCTCGCCGGAGCTGCCGATGTTTCATCCGGACGGCGAATGGCTGCGCATCCTGCGCCTGCATTCGGATTACCACGTCTTTCCCTTTTCCTGGCCCTTGTCCAGTTGGCTGCGGGCAGCCGCCTTTGTGGTGGCCACCGGTTTTGCCCTCAAAGGGGGCATGGCCGGCGGATTGGGCGCCGGTTCGCGTCCGGCCGCAGCCGGCCAACCCAATACCCCAGCGGCCTTCCGCCGGGCGGGTACAGCCCTTTTGGCCATACTGTTGTTGGGCCTTATCGGCACCCTGTTCACCGAAATCGTGCCGCTGACCTTGCCGCTGCAGTTCCAATTTTGGCGCGGTTTCCGCTTTTTCTTCTACATCGGCTTTGCCTTCCTCGCGGCCCTGGCGCTCCGTTCCGCCTCCGGCCAAACCAGCCGCATGTATGCCCTACCCGTGCTGGTGCTGGCCCTCGTGGCCTGGACGGGCATTGCCCGGCACCTCACCCTGGGGGCTGCTGCGGTGATGGCTGTGCTGCTTTTTGGCCCGGCACTGCTGGAGCGCCTGGGCCGGGAACCCCGCAAAGCCCACAGCCCCGCTGCCCTGGCCGTCCTGCTGTTGCTGGTGGCCGGCACTACGGCCGGATACAGCCTGAAGGCCTATGGCTTTTCAGCCGAAAGCCGCGCCCAGGCTGAGTGGGTTGATGCCCAGCACTGGGCGCGGGACAACACGGCAGCCGATGCGGCCTTCATTGTGCCTCCGGCCGAATGGGGCTGGCGGGTGGAAAGCCGCCGCACGTCCTACGGCGATTGGTACGACGGCACGCAGAACTTTTTTGACGCCGGATACGGCCGGCTTTGGCTGGCGCGGATGGAAAACCTGGGCTACAACGGAAATGAAGCCGCGCTGCCCGAGGCCTACCGGGCCTTACCGCCCGAAGCCTTTGCGCGGGCCGCGCAAGCCTTTCCGGAAGACCAGCCGGTCTATGTGGTGCAATACGCGGATGCTGCCGAAAGCTCTGCAACCGAGGGCCTCGAAACCGTATACCAAAATCCGCGTTATCACATCCTGCGCTGGCGCTAGGCCACCGTTCAACGTCCTATCCCCACGATGTCCCCCGATGCATTTCTGCGCAAGCTGCCCGAATGGCCTTCCGGCCGTGTGCAACACGGCTTTTTTGCGCTGCTGACCCTGGCGGCGGTCTTCGGGATCAACCCCTACCTCTACGGGCTGTACAACCACTGCGTGACCGTGCCCTTTGTGTACGACGCGGCCAACCCCGGCCTGTATCCAGGCGACGACATGGTGGCCCAGTTGGCCTATTTCTACACCTATTTCCTCTCCGGCCTGGGCTGGCTGTACCGCGTCAGCGGGCTGCCCCTGGAATGGATCTTCTTCGGCCTGCACAGCCTCTCGATCTACCTGACCTTTTGGAGCTTTTTTTACCTGGCGCGTACATTGATTCCGTGCCGGGCCGTGGCGGCCGTGGCCTGCTTGTTGCTGCTCTTCGGCTCCAAAACCCTGGGCTACGTTGGCACGCTGGAAAGCCATTTGATGGAGCGCACGCTCATCATGCCGTTGGAATTCCTGGCCCTGGCCTGGGTGATCCGCGGCCGTTGGGTTTGGGCCTTCGCCGGGATCGGCGTGGCCTTTTGCATCCATCCCCTGTCCGCCTTTTACGTGGGCGTCTTTGCCGGCATGGCGGGGCTGTTCCGCTTGTGGGAGGCCTGGCGTACGGAAGGCATTACCGCCTCCGGCGAACACCCGGCATCCGCCGCCGAGCCCTTCAAAAAACAAGCGCTGCGCTTTGGCCTGGGCCTGCTTGCCGGAGCCCTGGCTGCCGCGCCGAGCCTCTACCTGAAGGCCACCGGTCCCGAACCGCTGATGCCCGTGGGCACGCCGGTGGACGGCTGGCTGGACGTGCTGTTCATGCGCTCGGCCTATCACGTGTTTCCCTTCGACTGGCCCTGGCACGGCTGGCTGCGCGCCGGACTGTTCTGGGGTGCGGTCTGGTTGCTGCGCCGCGCCTGGTTGCCAGCGGTTGCTGGGCTTTCCGGTGCAGGGGAAACCCATCCCGCGCTTTCGCGCGAAGGCTGGACGGCCCTGCGCGGCATGCTCTGGGCCTTCGCCGGTATGGCGGTCCTCGGCGTGGTGTTTACCGAGTTCGTGCCCTTGAGCATCGTGGTGCAGTTCCAGTTTTTCCGGGCCTACCGCTTTTTGATGTACCTCGGCATGATCCTGCTGGCCGGCGGCTGGTACGCCGCTGCGCGCGGGCACATTCCGGTAGGGCAGGGGATGGCGGCCTTTGTACTGGCCATGCCGGCCTGGCTGGAAATGGTGGAGCTCAAGTACGCCACCCTGCTGATGACCATGGCCCTCTTGTGGTTCGGCACCGCCTACGGCATGCGCCGCTGGGATTGGGGCCTGCCTCGGGTGCTGCTGCTGGCCCTGGCCTTCCCGGTGATGGTCACGCCGGCGTCCATGTTCCTGCGCGGCTTCAGCATTTATTCCCACCAGGAAAGCGACTGGGTGGCCCTGCAGCACTGGGCCGAACGCCAAACCCCGGTCGACGCGGGGTTCATTGTCCCGCCCAACCGCAAGGGCTTCCGGGTGGACAGCAAACGCCACGTGTTTGTGGACTGGAACGACGGCACGCAGAGCTTTTTCAACCAGGCCTTTGCCGGCGATTGGATCCGTGAAATGACCATGGTCGGCTTCAATGGCGACCCCGACGCCATGGGCGACGGCTACCGGGCCCTGCCGCCCCGCCAGTTCCAGGTGGTGGCTGATTCCATGCCCCTGAACCCGAGCGTCTACGCGGTGGTCTTCAAGGACATGGACCTGCCCTTCAACGAGGTGTTCGCCAAAGGCGAATACCGGGTTTTGAAGGTGCGATGAACCGCGGGCACCCGGCATGAAAAAAGGGCCCGGGTGCATGGCATCCCGAGCCCTTTTCCAACGTTTGGTTCGGCCATATGCCGGAACCGGATCTTATTCCCGCACCAGCTTGAAGGTGCCGTTTTCGCCTTCCGGCGAACGCCATTCCACCAGGTACATGCCACCGGCCCAGGCGCTGGCATCCAGGGCCTCCACGCTGGCAGTGCTTTGGAAGCTGTGCACCAATCGGCCGGCCATGTCCACCACGCGGATCTGGCTGCCTGTGGGCAGGCCACTGAGTTGGAACCGGCTTTCGCCCGAACGGGCGAGCAACGGATTGGCGGCTGCACCGGCTTTCAGGGTAAGGGTGGTGAAGCTCTGCAAGGCGGTGGATTCGGAATTGCTGCCGTCCGAGCAGCGGGCCGTGACCTTCCACTCGTAGGTTACGCCGGGAAAGAGGATGCCGGTATTGCGGAAGGTGTCCATGGCCAAGCCGTTGCGGAAGGAGGTCGATCCAGCAACACGGCCCTGTACCAGGTATCCGATATGGTCCGGATCGCCCGTCCAGCTGACCACAGCATTGTTGGAGGTGGGGCTGGCCATGGGCATGGTCGGTGCAGGACAAACCACCGGTGCAATGGTCGAATTGATAATGACCGTGACGGCATCGTCAAACTCACTGGCCACCACGACGTCCAGATCGCCATCGTTGTCCAGGTCAGTGGTTTTGGCATCGATGGCCCCGCTGGCGCTCGTGGTGAGGATTTGTGCCAGCATGAAGGACCCGCTGCCGTCGTTGGTGTGCAGTTCCAGGCGATTTCCGCCACGCTCCACGGTTATGACGTCCACGTCACCATCCAGGTCAAAATCGCCGGTGATGGCGTCAACGGCTTCGCTGATGCCGTTGGCAGCAATCAGGCGGACGCTGAAGGTGTCCGCAACATTGGGCCACCATACCACCTGATTCGCCACATTGCCGGCCGACACCACATCCTGGGTGCCGTCCCCGTTCAGGTCGGCGCAGGAAATGCTGAATGCCTCATTGACGGTGCCCACGGCCTGCTTGGCTGCAAAGCTGCCATCGCCATTGTTGGGATACCAGGCCACCTCGTTGTCGTAGCGGCTGGCCACCACCAGGTCCAGGGTGCCGTCGGCATTGATGTCGGCCAGGTCCAGGCCGCGCGGGCCATTTTGGGTGGTACTCAGAAGGGTGTCCGTAAAACTGCCGCTGCCATCGTTCCAGGCCACGCGGACCTGGTCGGTCAACAAGTTGACTCCGGCAACATCCATATCGCCATCGCCATCCAGGTCTGCTGCAAGCAGGTCGATGGCACCTCCTCCGGAAATAATGGAGACAGGGGCGCTGAATAATCCACCACCATCGTTGGAGAACCATACATGTCCATCGGAACTGCCAAATACGCTGACGGCGATGTCCAGGTCGCCGTCGCCGTCGATGTCGGCGCAAACGGCATTGCGGACATCGTTCATGGAAGTGGCTACTGTATTGAGGCCGGAGAAACTGCCGTCGCCGAGGTTTTTCTGCCAGTACACGGCATCGGCAATCCGGCCAACGCTGACAATGTCTTCCAGCCCGTCGCCATCCAGGTCACCCGTGGCAACGCCAAAGGATCCATTGACGCCGGTGCTGATGTCAACGGCGGGTTCGAAGGTTTGTGCAAATGCGGAAGATGCCAGCCCGCTGAGGGCCAGCAACAACAAGGAACGGTGGAACATGCGAAGTGGGGTTATGTGCGCCGAAAACCAAGGCGATCAGCGCTGATCCATGATGAGCTCCCAATATATGGGGACTCTATACAGCGTCCAAGTACAAATTGGAGCGCTTTTCAATGCTTCAACCCAACAGCCGCTCCCGCTCTTCCGGCGTGGGCATGCGGCAGGTTTCGCGGTGCCCGAACCAGCGCAGCCGGTTGCGCGCAATCCAGCGGTACACGGCGTTGCGGACGGGCCGCGGGATTGCCAGCCCAATGCGGCCCAGGACGCTCCAGATGCCGCCCATGTCCACGGCTATGCGTAGGCTGGCGTCGGATCGCTTATACACCTTCCCATTGCGGAAATACACCACGGTGTCCAGCCCTTCATCGGAGGTCCCGCTGCGCTTGAGCAGGGCTTTGCCCAGCTCCGATTGCAGGGAAGCAAAATGGATCCGTTTTCGCCGGTCCCGGCGAAGGATAAAATCCACCGAGGCATTGCAGAGGTTGCAATGGCCGTCAAAAAGGGCAATATGGTCTGCTTTGGGGAGCGGAGGCATCGTCTGAAGGCCAGGCACCCGCCAGGAAGGGCCGGTGCATCCCCAAAGCTATGGGCCACAACGGGGCTCAACAGGCCGTTCAGGCCGTGTGCTTGAGCTCCACGCGGTTGAGTACGCCACCGAGGTACTTCTCCTCCAATTCGTCGAGGAATTCGAGGCTTTGCTTGTCCACGTTTTTCAATTCGGCATCTGCAGAGAACACCGCGATCACATGGTCCACGTAGCCGACCAATTCCTGGGTATCGGAATAGTCGTTCATGGCACTGCCTTCGAGGAAAATGTAATCGTAGGTCAGTTCCAGGCCGTCCAGGAGCTTGTCAAAATTCTTGCCGGCAAAAATCTCCGAGGGGGAATTGTAGCCGCCTTTCGACCCGATGATGTCGATGCCCGAATGGTTGGTGCGGCTGATGATGCCGGTGGTGGTGAACTCGTCCTCCAGCTGCGCGTCCCCGATGAGCTTGTGGTTGCTCAGCAGGTTTTCCTGCTCGTTGGTCTGCAGCATTTCGGTGAGCGTATTGTTTTTGAAGTTGGTGTCGATGATGAGCACCTTCTTGTTGTTCAGGCTCAGCGAATAGGCCAGCGAAATGATCAGGAAACTCTTGCCTTCGTGCTGCTTGGTGGAGGTGATCAGCAGGCGCTTGGCGTTGTTCTGTTCCAACTGGTAGCGGATTTTGCGCAACAGCTGTTTGAAGGTTTCCAATTCCGGATCGTGGCTCCGCGAATTGAAAAAGGTTTCCAGGTCCAGGTTGTCCTGTTTGAGTTTGTTGAGGTAGCCCAAAAGCGGCATATCCGTCATCCGGCGGTAGCGCGACGGATTTTTCAACGACATGTCCAGGTAGGACAACCCGAAAATCAACGAAACCGCAAATGCAAAAGCGGCGCCTCCGGCGAAAGCACTCAGCACCAGCGTCTGGCTGGGCTCGGGACTGTCGGGCACCTCGCCGGGTTCGATGAGGCTCAGTTGGTTGCCCGAGGTCAGGGAGATCAGTTTGGCCGTGTTGAGCTTGTTGACGTAGTCCAGGTATTCGCCCTGCACCATTTCAATTTCACGCTCCATGTTCTGGATCGTGGCATCGCCTTTCACAAAGGAGCCCACGGTGCCCCGCAGTCGGCCCAGTTCCCGGTCGATGGATTGCACACCGGCACGGGCCACCTCCAGATCGATTTCCAATTGCAACTTGGTGGCCAGCAGATCGGCAGTGGTGGAGGTGAGCTCCGGATCCTCTTTGGACAAGCTGCTGATGACGTTGTTGAGCTCCCGGCGCTTGGCTTCCATTTGCTGGCGGATGGCCGAATCGTCGCCGCCGGCAGCGGCTGTGGCCACCGCCTGGTTGGTCAGGTCGGTCAACTCGTCGCGCAGGCTCTGGACCCGCATGTTGTTGGCCTGTTTTTCCCCGGCCAGGGATTCGGCACCGCTCAGCTCGCGGTCGATGGCGCGGATGGCCTGGACGCTGGCGGGGATGCGCTTGTTTTCCTGTTCGCGCTGCAGTTCCAGGGTTTGGATCTGGGCGATCCGTGCGGCGGCCTGATCGTTGATGTTGACGATCTCGTTGTTGAGCTTGTACTCCTTGAGCTCCTCGTTGCGCAGA
>JAUIHG010000271.1 GCA_030432405.1 Bacteroidia bacterium
ACCAGCGCCTGGCCACCGCCTTCCACCGCAATACCCTGAGCAATGATGAAGGGGGCACCAGCAACGAAGAGTACCGGGTAATCACGACCATCGATCGGGTAAACACTACCTGGGAGGCCTTCCTGGGCACCACCATGGCCTGTGTCCAGTGCCACGGCCACCCGTACGACCCGCTGCGCCAGGAAGATTTTTACCGCTCCTACGCCCTGTTCAACAATACGGCGGACCACGACCACGTCACGGAAGCTCCCTATCTGATCACTTACCGGCAGGCGGACGAGGCAAAAGCCAGAAAACTCGAAGATTGGGTGCGGGAACACAGTAATGATGCGGCGCGGACGCAGGTGCAAAAATGGGTCGAAATGATCAGGGTTAGGGAACCCCGCCTGCGCCCCCACGCTTTCACCGAGGTGGTTAACGGGGTCTTTACCGACCGGGGAGACGAAGACTGGATGTTTTTAAAGGGGGATGCCTCGCTGCGGCTCCCCGTGCGGGACCTGACGGGGATCGACGCCCTCCACCTCAATTATCGTTACTTCCGCCCGACCACGGTGGAAGTCCGGCAGGACCGCGCAGACGGTCCCCTGCTGGCTACTGCGGAGCTGCGCCGGCAGGCCTTCGACCGGATTAAGCTACCACCCATGACTGGCGAACACGCCCTCTACCTTCGCTTCAACGGAGCGGAAGGGCAAAGCCTGCTCGGGCTGTACAGTGTCCTGTACCAGGAGGCCCTGCCCGGCGCCGGCGCTCCGGATTACGCCCAGGTGGAGGCATTCATTGATTCGCTGCTGGTCGCCGCAGATTCCGTCCGGACGCCCGTCTTCGCTGAGCTGACCGGCGCTCAGCGCCGGACCACCACCATTTTTCAACGCGGCAACTGGCTGGTGCCGGGGGATACCGTCAGCGCCGGGGTGGCCGCCATCTTCCCTCCGCTGCCCCCCACGGAGCAGCCCGAAAAGGCCCGGCTGGCTTTCGCCGGTTGGCTGACGGCACCCGAGAACCCCCTAACGGCCCGGGTGGCCGTTAACCGTTTCTGGGCGCAGCTTTTCGGGCGGGGCATCGTCGTTACCACCGAAGACTTCGGGAGCCAGGGCAGCCCACCTACCCACCCGGCGCTGCTGGACTGGCTGGCCGTCACTTTCCGGGAAGACCTGCACTGGCGGCCCAAGGCCTTGCTGCGCCTGCTGGTAACCTCCGCCACCTACCGGCAGTCCGGTGCCCTCACGCCGGAGCTCCTGGCCCGCGACCCGGACAACCGCCTGCTGGCCCGCGGACCCCGCAAACGCCTCACGGCGGAGCAGGTACGGGACCAGCTGCTGGTCGTGTCGGGCCTGTTTGCGGATAAGATGTACGGACCGGGCGTTATGCCTCCCCAACCGGACGGGCTCTGGGATTACGTGCCCTACAGTGGCATGCGGTGGGAGACGAGTAGGGGGGAAGACCGGTACCGGCGGGCGGTGTACACTTACCTGCGGCGTAGTGTCCTCCATCCGCAGCTCACGACTTTTGACGGGGCCAGCCGGCAGGTATGTCTTTCGCGCCGCATCGAAACCAATACGCCGCTGCAGGCACTAATGGCCCTGAATGACCCGGCCGGACTGGAGGGCGCGCTGGCCCTGGCCCGGACCCTGACCCGCAGCTACGAAACGCCCGCTGCCCGCATCGCGGGCATTTTCCCCCGCCTCCTGTTCCGGGCGGCCACACCAACCGATTCCAGCGAGCTGGGTGGGCTGTACGAAGCCTCCCTGCTGAGGTACCGGCAGAATCCGGAGGCTGCGCGGGCCCTGACCGGTGAAGAGAACCCGGAGCTTGCCGCTCTCACACTGGTCATCAATGCAGCCTTCAACCTCGACGAGTTCCTGACCACTTCCTAAACTTCACCTGCTGATGCATCATGAAATCCGTTCCCGCCAATCGCTGTTAAATACCCGCCGGCTTTTCCTGCGACAGTGTACCCTGGGGCTGGGCGGGCTCGCCCTGGGCGGGCTGGCGGGCTGTGGGTCCGGGGCAGCCCCCGCTGCCGCGGTGGCGGGGGTAAGGCAAGCCTTTCGCTTTGCCCCCCGGGCGCGCCGGGTCATTTACCTCCACATGGCGGGTGCTCCATCACAATTGGAACTCTTTGATCATAAGCCGGCCCTGGCCAAACTGCACGATCAGGATTGCCCGCCCTCGCTACTGGACGGGAAACGCTTTGCCTTTATTCAGGGAACGCCTAAGATGCTGGGCCCGCAGGCCAGTTTCCGCCAGCACGGGCAGAGCGGTGCCTGGGTCTCCGACCTCTTGCCGCACTTCTCAACGATGGTGGATGACGTGGCCTTCCTCAAGGCCGTCCACACCGAGGAGTTCAACCACGCCCCGGCCCAGTTGCTGATGCAGACGGGCAGCCCGCGGGTGGGCCGGCCGGCCATGGGGTCCTGGGTGACGTACGGCCTCGGTTCGGACAACGATAACCTGCCGGGCTTTATCGTGCTTGCCTCCGGCGGGCAGGAGCCGAGTGCGGGTAAAAGCTTGTGGGGCAGCGGCTTTTTACCTTCCGTACACCAGGGGGTACAGTGTCGCTCCGCCGGAGACCCGATTTTGTACCTGTCGGACCCCGCAGGAGTCAGCCGGGACTTACGGGGCCGCAGCATTGAAGCCATCAACGCCATCAACCGCCAGCAATATGAACAAGTGGGGGACCCGGAAACCCTGACCCGGATTCGCCAGTACGAAATGGCCTTCAAAATGCAGGTGAGTGTGCCGGAGGTGATGGACATCAGCCAGGAGCCCGCCTACATCCACGAAATGTACGGGACGGAGCCGGGCAAGTCGAGCTTCGCTAACGACTGCCTGCTGGCCCGCCGCCTGGCCGAATCCGGCGTGCGGTTCATCCAGCTGTACAACTGGGGCTGGGATGATCATGGGACGAACGAGGGCGCCAGCCTGGAAATCGGGCTGCGCCGGCGTTGCCGTAAGATTGACCGGCCGATGACGGCCCTGCTCCGGGACCTTAAGCAGCGCGGTATGCTGGAAGATACGCTGGTCGTCTGGGGAGGAGAGTTTGGCCGGACACCGATGCGGGAGAACCGCGGCGGCGTTACCATGCCGTTTTTTGGCCGGGATCACCACGGAGAAGCCTTTACCATGTGGCTGGCGGGTGGTGGGGTAAAACCGGGCGTCACCTACGGCGAGACTGACGAAATTGGCTACGCCGGGGTGCGGGACCGGGCGCACGTCCACGACGTGCAGGCCACCATGTTGCACCTGTTGGGGCTCGACCACGAGCGCTTCACGTACCCTTTTCAGGGCCGGGATTTCCGGCTGACGGACGTGGGCGGTGAGGTGATCAGAGGGGTGGTGGGGTAAGGGGAAGTGCATCGTGAGGCAGACACAGGGGGAAGATACTTTTCTAGCGGTTACAAAAAATCCAACGGAGGATGCATTATCTTGTAGCGAATGCAGCAACCGCGCGTTACCGGTGATAAGCCAATTGCTGAAAAATATAACTTATGCCTACTTATGCGGATAAAACGCAAGAAAGTAAAAGCTATGCGGTAGCAAATGAAAATGCTCGGGGGCAGTTCAGTGGCGAATCATCGGTCAAGTTTATCGATAACCGACCAGATT
>JAUIHG010000272.1 GCA_030432405.1 Bacteroidia bacterium
AATGCCGTCTCCGGTGCCGCTGCCGCTGCTGTTGATGCCGTCCGCCGCCTGTCCGCCTTCGGCCTTCGCCTCCGGTGAACCCGTATCACCACCTTCCGCCTCCTTGCGCATGGCCAGGGGCTGATAGGGTTTGTCGCTTTTCTTCTTTCGGGCCATTTCCGTGGGAATGCTCAGCCGGCCACTGCGGCTTTTTTGGATTTGGAGCTTTGCCGGCCGGTACCGGACTTCTTGGTTTTGCCGGACTTGGCCGGGGGTGTTTCGCCGGAGGCGGCATCATCCGCCGCAGCGCCGGTGGCATTGCCGCCGGACAGATCCCCTCCGTTGTCATCCACCAGATCTTTTTCGACCCGCAGGTGGTCCACGATGAAGCGCTGGCGCTCGGGCGTGTTTTTGCCCATGAAATACGCCAGCATTTTGTCCAGCGCCCCTTCGGTTTTGATCATCACCGGCTCCAGGCGGATGTCCGCGCCAATGAACTGGCCAAACTCGTCCGGGGAGATTTCACCCAATCCTTTGAAACGCGTGATTTCGGCTTTTGTACCCAGGGCCTCAAGAGCCGCCAGGCGTTCGGCATCCGAATAGCAATAGCGCGTTTCCTTTTTGTTGCGCACGCGGAACAGCGGCGTTTCCAAAATGAACAAATGCCCGTTGCGGACCAGGTCGGGGAAAAACTGCAAAAAGAAGGTCAACAGCAAAAGGCGGATGTGCATGCCGTCCACATCGGCGTCCGTGGCCACAATCACCTGGTTGTAGCGCAGTCCCTCGATGCCGTCTTCGATATTCAACGCGTGCTGCAAGAGGTTGAACTCTTCGTTTTCGTAGACCACCTTTTTGGTCAGCCCGTAGCAGTTCAGCGGTTTCCCGCGAAGGCTGAACACCGCCTGCGTCTGCACGTCCCGGGCCTTGGTGATGGAGCCCGAAGCCGAGTCGCCTTCGGTGATGAAGATTTGCGTTTCGGGCCTGCGGTCGTCGTCTTTTTTGCCGCGGGCATCGTTGAAATGCACGCGGCAGTCGCGCAGCTTTTTGTTGTGCAGGTTGGCCTTTTTGGCCCGCTGGTTGGCCAGCTTTTTGATGCCCGCAATCTCCTTGCGCTCCCGTTCGCTTTGCTGGATGCGCTTTTGCAGGGCTTCGGCCGTGGCCGGATTCTCGTGCAGGAAGCGGTCCAGCTCTTTGCCTACAAAATCGTTGATGAAGGTGCGCACCGCTGGCCCTTCGGGTGCAATGTGTGTGGAGCCCAGCTTGGTTTTGGTCTGGCTTTCAAAGACTGGCTCCTGCACCCGGATGGCAATAGCACCCACGATGGAGGCGCGCACGTCCGAGGTGTCGTAGTTCTTGCCGTAGAAATCGCGCACCGTCTTGACGATGGTTTCGCGGAACGCGGCCAAATGGGTCCCCCCTTGCGTGGTGAACTGGCCGTTGACAAAGGAGTAATATTCCTCCCCGTACTGGTTGCCGTGGGTCAGCGCTACCTCGATGTCTTCTCCTTTGAGGTGGATGACCGGATAGCGTACCGCCTCCGCGTCGGTCTTGCGCTCAAGCAGGTCCAGCAGGCCGTTTTTGGAGTAGTAGCGCTGGCCGTTGAAGTGGATGGACAGCCCGGCGTTGAGGTAGGCGTAGTTCCAGACCTGCTCCTCGAGGTATTCGGGGCGGAAGTGGAAGTTTTTGAAGATGGTTTCGTCCGGCTCGAAACGCACGTAGGTGCCGTTGTCCTCAGCCGACTTGACCACGCGCTTGTCTTCGGCGATGGTGCCCTGTTGGAAGTGCGCGGTTTTGACCTTGCCTTCGCGGAACGCGGACACGGTGAACTGGCGGCTCAGGGCATTGACGGCCTTTGTGCCCACCCCGTTGAGGCCCACGGATTTTTGGAAGGCCTTGGAGTCGTACTTGGCCCCGGTGTTCATCTTGCTCACGCAGTCGACCACCTTGCCCAGCGGGATGCCGCGGCCGTAGTCGCGCACCTCGACCGCTTCCTTGGTCACGGTGAGCTCGATTTTCTTGCCGAAGCCCATCATGTGCTCGTCGATGGCGTTGTCGACCACCTCCTTGATCAGCACATAAATCCCGTCGTCGGGACTGGACCCATCGCCCAGCTTGCCGATGTACATGCCCGGCCGCAGGCGCATGTGCTCGATCCAGTCGAGCGTGCGGACGTTGTCTTCGGTATAGTTGCCCGCCTGCGGCGAAAGCAGGTCGGGGTCGTTGGACGCTTTGGAAGCGGACTTCTTGGATGCCATATGCGGTGCGTGGGATGGGCCTGGGCCCGACCCCTAAAGGTACGCGCATCCCTGCCCCCGACGGCCGGAAAAGCCCGGCTGGACAGGGCTTTGGACAGGGTCAATGTGGATATGTGGATTGGTAACGCGTTGCGATGGTGGGAATCAACAGCCCCTCCTTCTCGTCTTCGTCAATGGGCGTTTGCCCATCGTGGTATTCAAGATCCAGTGCCATGGCCATCAATCCCATAGTGCCTTGGGAAGATCAGCACGGATGGTCTTGGTGCGCTCCTCAATGGCCTGTTGAATGCGCGACTGTGCATTTTCCTGGTCCTCAAGGCGCATGGTATCCGACGTGCGCAGCACGATTTTTTGGGCCAGTTCAGAGGCCTTGCGGTCCAGATACTGCTCCAGGGACCCCTCACGCGGTACAAAACCATAGACCACCTCCATATCCATCGACGCGGCCACCTGGCGAAGGCTACTCAACGTGATGCCCCCTTCTTTTTCCCGGTTCTCGAGTTCGTACACGCTCTGCCGGGTTACGCCGAGTTTCCGGCCCAGTTGTTCCATGCTCATCCCCAAAGCCATACGCAGCGCTTTGATCCAGCCGGTTGGGGGATTGGGCAATTCGCGCGTTCGCGCGAAGCGGGTGATGCGGGCATCAAGCTGTTGAATCTGGAGGTGTTTGGCACCCATTGTGTAAGGCCTTAGGTTGACAGTATAACCTCAAAAGTAAAGGCATAGCCTTACATAATCAAGTAACTTGTCAATCTAAACCCTTACATTGCTGTACTACCCCAACTTCAACTGCCCGTTCAGGCGGCTGACGGCATCCGGATGACCAAACACGTAGATGGTGTCATCCTGCCGGATCACGGTGTCGGGCCCCAATTGGGTCAGAAAGGCGCCTTCCCGGCGAATGGCCAACACGGTGATGGCAAAGTCTGCCCGCAGCCGCGCATCGATGAGGCTTTTGCCCACCACCTTGTTGTCGCCCTGCTGGACTTGGAGCACGGCAATCTCCACATCGGGGATGGGGATGCGCTGGTTGCCCTGGGGCAGGTCGAGCGCGCGGAGCATGTCGTAGTTGCCTTCGCGGACGTGCCGCACAAAGGCCTGGATTTCCTCTCCGGGGATGAGGTAATGCCGCAGCACACGGGCAAAAATTTCAATGCTCGTTTCGAATTCCTCCGGGATCACTTCGTTGGCCCCGGCCCGTTTCAGCGTGTCGATTTCTTCGATGTGCCGCGTGCGCACAATCAGGTGGGCGGTGCGGCTCAGGTCGCGCACATGCCGCACAATGGCGCGGGTGGCCGGCAGCGAAGAAATGGCCACCACCACCGCCCGCGCATGGTGCACCCCGGCCTCGTGGAGGATG
>JAUIHG010000273.1 GCA_030432405.1 Bacteroidia bacterium
TACGCGATGAACACGACACGATTCACCACGTTGGCGCTCGCGCTGACCGCATCGGTCGGACTGGCGGAGACCATCACTGGAACGGTCACCTGGAGGACAGGTGAGACGCATCAGATCGACGAGGACCTGGTCATTGAGCTGAAGAACATCTACTACGATTACGGCCGCTACTACATCCGCGAAGACGCCGTGGAAGACCTGGACAACCTGGTAGCGCTGATGGAGGAATACCCCTCCCTGAAAATCGAAATCTCCAGCCATACGGACAGCCGGGGTTCCGATGAATTCAACAAACGCCTGAGCCAAAAGCGTGCGGAAACCTGTGTGGATTATCTGGTGACCAAAGGCATCGGCCGTGATCGGCTTGAAGCCCGTGGCTACGGTGAATATGTGCCCAAGAACCGCTGCGCCAACGGCGTGGATTGCACCGAAGAGGAACACCAGGTCAACCGCCGGACCGAGTTTCGGGTATTGAGTTTTGACAAGGTGCTGTATTCGGACGAAGTCGAAAATCCGACGGTCAACCAATACGTGAAGGCCTTCGGCGAAGACAAAGTCAACCGGCAGCCCGGCGATCTGGTGGCCGCAGGCCTGCTCGACCCACCGAACACGATCATCCTGCAAGTGCCTGATGATGCGGTGGTCCTGAATGCCACGGGAAAGCCTTCCTCGCCTTTGCTGAACCGTCAGCGCCTGGCCTCAGAAGCTGCCGCTGCCGCCATCGGTTTTGGCATGGAAGACGGCCGGCTGAGCCGCGCCGAGCGCGAACGCCTGGAAAGCCTCTACCCGACGGCACAGTCCACCGGCAGCGGCAATCCGATACCCGCAGTAGACCTACCACCTCCGGTGGTTCCTGCCGCCGTGCAGGTTCCCGAGCAGGAAGCATCCACCCAGATTCTTGAGCCCGACCCGGATCGACGCACGGACAATACACCGGACAAAACCGAAACAACGTCTGAGGCAAAAAGCGAAAATACCAGCAGCCCGAAGGTGGAAACAGAAACCAGAACAACCGTTCTGAAACCAGCGCTCAAACCCACTCCGGAGCCGAAAACCGAATCAAACCCATCGGCATCGAACATGGCGGAGGCCCATGTTGGCGCCACAGATGAACCCGCCATCCGGCTGGAGCCGGATCCGAACGATGCGGCGTCGGCATCCGCCAATGCCTGGTGGCGCGACGGTGTATCCTATGCCGTTCAGATTGCCTACGGAACGGACCAGACCAGTCCTTATGAGGAATTCAAGGACCTGGGCACGCTGTTTACCGAGAAAAAGAGCAACGGCGTTCCTGTGGTCATGTTGGGACGCTTTCGCAAGTTTTCGGAAGCCAACGCCATTCAATTGGCTGTCCGTACCCGCGGACGCCGGGATGCTTTTGTGGTCTCCTATGTGGACGGGGAGCGGCTGGAATAACGCTGCCTAGCGGCCTTGCTTTTCGTACCGCTCAAAGGGCACTTCAGCCACGGCAAAGAGGCTGCCGCAAACCAGAACGGCGTCTTCTGGGCTGGATGCGTCCAAGGCGGCATCGATGGCCTGGACGACCGATGGGTACACCGCTCCGTGCAGGCCATGTCGGGCTGCTGCCTGTTGCAGCGAAAACGCATCCAGGCCACGCGGTATGTCCGGGCGCGCAAAGTAGTAGGCATCGGCGGCCGGAAATTCCGGCAGGACCATGTCCAGATCCTTGTCCGCCACACTGGCGGTGACCACATGCAGGCGTTTGTGCGGTACCTGGTCGAGCAGGGGACGCATGGCGCGCAGGCCTTCGCGGTTGTGGGCACCGTCCACCAACAGCCAGGGTTTTTCCTGCAGGATGTCCCAACGGCCGCGCAGGCCAGTGCGTTCCCTGAGGTGCAACAGGCCTTCACGCCACGCGGCGTCGGAAATGGGCAAGCCCAGCTCTTCGAGCAACAGGCCGGCCTGGAGGATGCAGCGCAGGTTGTGCACCTGGTGTTCGCCCGCAAGGGCAAAATGCAGCCCGTCCAGGGCCGCCTGACCCGGCCTGATCCAGCGCAGGCGTGTGCCCCGGAAATCCTGCTCCTGCACTTCGATGCGGATGGCCTGCTCGGCGCGGTACAGCGGTGCGGAAACGCGCTGCGTGTGGTCCACAATGACCGTTTCGGCTTCGCTGGGCACCGCACCCAGCACAAGGGGCACAGCCGGTTTGGCGATGCCCGCCTTTTCGCGGGCGATCAGGGGCAGGGTATTGCCCAGGAATTGCTGATGGTCCAGGCCGATGGATGTGATGACCGACAACAGCGGATGCAGGATGTTGGTGCTGTCCAGACGGCCACCGAGCCCCGTTTCCACCACCGCAACATCCACGTTCCAGGCGGCAAAACGCTCGAAGGCCATGGCTACGGTCACTTCAAAAAAGGATGCCTGTACCTGTTCAAGCAAGCGCTTGTTGCGTTCCACAAACCCGACAACATCCGCTTCGGAAATGGGCTGACCGTTGCAACGGATGCGCTCACGGAAATCCTTCAGATGCGGGGATGTGTACAGACCAATCTTGTAGCCGGAAGCCTGCAGTACGGAAGCCAGGCCATGCGCCACCGAACCCTTGCCGTTGGTGCCCGCAATGTGGATGCTGCGGAAGCGGTGGTGCGGACGGCCCAGGGCCTGGCAGAGGGCCCGGATGTTGCCGAGGTCCTTTTTGTACGCCATCGGTCCCTGCCGCTGGTACATCGGCAGGCGGCGGAAAAGCTCCTCAACGGTTTGGGTATAGGCCGGGTGTCCAGCAGGCTGGGCGAAGGCATCCGGCGAAGGGCCTTGGGCTTGGGTCATGCAGTGCTTGCCGGGAGGGATCCGGCAATCGGTATAAAGCTAGGACAAAGCAGGCGTGCATCGGCCTGGTGGCAATAGGCAAAAAGTGTTCGACGGATGGGACTGTACGAATGCGGGGCGTGTGCCCTTAGCGCTGCTCGAAAGTGAAGCGGATATAGCCCACCTGCGTGGCGGGGGCATCGGCCTTGGGCTGAAAGGTGGCTTGTTTGGCGTAGCGCTCGTAGCGGGCAATCAGTCCGGGGTCCACGATGGTGCTTTTGCGGCGGTCTACCTTGGCATAGGTTACCGTACCGTCCCGGTCCACGCGGATTTCAATTTGCAGATAGCCGCGTTCGGGTACGTTGTTGTCGGTGGGCGGAGCGCCCAACATGCCGCGTCCACCCAGGCCATAACTGACGCCTTTGTCCCCCAGACCGCTGCTTTGACCGAGGTAGTTGTCCGACTCCGACCCGCTGGGGTCGCCCATATTGCCGCCGGGTCGGGTATCGCCTTCGCTTTTGCCCGGATCTTCAAAATCGAACTTGTCCTCGCTGAAAACAAAGCGCTCGTCGATGACGGGCTCTTCGGGTTCGACCGGTTCGGGCTCCGGTTCGGGTTCCGGTTCTTTTTCGGGTTCCGGTTTGGGTGGCGCTGGATCCTCTTCAGGCTCCGGTAAAGCAACGGATTCTTCAATGTCCTGGGTGGGCGATTCCTCGACCACCGGCGCGGCTTCCGTGCGCGGCGGGGGAGGCGTGGGCTTGTTGCGCACGGCAGTTTCCCGGGGGCCCTGTCCAGTGGCCGTTACGCCAAAAT
>JAUIHG010000274.1 GCA_030432405.1 Bacteroidia bacterium
TGCAGGAATTGGCCAACAGCATAGGCGTGCATGGCGTGATCCAGCCCATCACCGTGCGACAGCTCGGACCCGGCCGCTTCCAGCTCATTTCCGGCGAGCGCCGCTTGCGCGCCAGCCGCATGGCCGGCCTGGACCGCATCCCGGCCTATGTGCGCAAGGCCAACGATCAGGAGATGCTGGAAATCGGCCTGATCGAAAACATCCAGCGGGAAGACCTCAACCCGATGGAGATTGCCATCAATTACCAGCGCCTGATCGACGAATGCGGCCTGACGCACGACGATATGGCCGGCCGTGTGGGCAAGGAGCGTTCCACCGTGTCCAATTACCTGCGCCTGCTCAAGCTGGCTCCCGAAATCCAGGACGCCCTGCGCAAACAAGTCCTGTCCATGGGCCACGCGCGTGCCCTGTTGAGCCTGGAGGATCCGGTGGCCCAGGTGGACCTGTTCCGGCGCGCCGTCCGCGAAGGCTGGAGCGTGCGCAAGGTGGAACAGCAAACAGCTGCCTACAAGCCATCCAAAAAGAAAAGCGCCAAAAGCGCCTCCGGCGAATCCCTTCCCCCGGACCTGCGCCAACTCCGCGACGAGTTGCGCTCCAACCTGGGTTCGCGCGTGGAACTACAGCGCGGTTCCGGTGGCAAAGGCGTCCTCCAGATTCCCTACGCGTCGGAGGAGGACTTATACCGGATCGCGGAATTGTTGCGTTGATTTGGTCCATGTGGCGTCTCTCCTTCCGGTGCGGCTGGTGCCTTGTGCTGGTCACGTGTATTCCGTTTTTGGCCCGGGCCGAAACGGCACCGCATGGCGGATCCGCAGCTGCAGGCCAGCCGCAGACGGAGCAGCCACAGCCTGCTCCCTTGGCGTACAGCCTGGTGCTGGACAGCGTCATTGGCGGCACGGTGGTGTTGATGGATTCAGTGGCGGTGCAGGGGTCCGCAGACAGCCTGCTGCCCACGGCACAACCCGCCCAAAATGCCGCAGATCAGGAAACGGCGCCCAACGCGGTGCTTTTGGAGGACGGTGCCGTTGTCCCGGAGCGGCATTCGCCGACCAAGGCGGCCTGGCGTGCCGCGGTGCTTCCCGGATGGGGCCAGATCTACAACAAGAAGTACTGGAAGCTGCCCCTGGTCTACGGCGGGCTTGGAGGCCTGGGCTACTGGGTGGGTTTCAACGCCGTGGAGCACCGTCAGTTCCGGCGTTCCTACATCGCCAAAACCGACGAGACCTCGGGCTTCACCGATCCCTTTCCGGCCCTTCCGGAAAGCAGCGTGCTGGCCGCACGCGAATACTACCGCCGCCAGCTTGATGCGTCCATTTTGCTGACGGTGGCCTTTTACGGCCTCCAGATTGTGGATGCCGTGGTGGACGCTCATTTGTTTGATTTTGACGTCTCCGACGACCTCAGTCTCCAAGCAGCGCCCTGGTTGCCCGTCCAGGCTTACCCGGGCATGCCCGGCCATCCTGCCCCCGGTTTTGGAACAAACGGTCTGGAATCCAAAGGCCATGACCCGGCCTTTCCCAGCGGGTACAGCGGTGCAGCGGCAGCTGCCGGATGGTCTTCGGCTTTGCCTTCGCCGCAGGCGGCCGGCATCACACTGACGCTGTACCTGCGTTGAACCCGGCAGACAGCAGCACAAGACCCTGCCCATGACCCCACCCAACACGGAATATGCTCAAGCTACTGCGCCGCGCATCGGGCTGATCGGTCGCGGCAAACTCGGTTCGGCCATCGCCGAAGAGCTGCAGCACTCGCCCCAATGGGGACGTCTGGCCTGGGCCTATGGCCGCACCGAAACGCAAACCTTGCTTCCCGATGCGTTTGCCCAGGTGGATGTGGTCATCGAGTGCAGCACGCCGCAATCGGCCCGGGACAATGTGCTGCTTGCCCTGAATGCTGGAGTGCCGGTGGTCTGTGGGAGCACCGGCTGGCTGGAAGCCTTGCCCGAGGTGGAGGCCTTTTGCCGGGAACACCAGGGCGCCTTTTTATACGCCGCCAATTTTTCGATAGGCGTCAACCTCTTTTTTGCGCTCAACCGCTTTTTGGCCCAGCGCATGGCGGATTGGCCGGATTACTTGCCCAGGCTTAGCGAAACCCACCATACCGCCAAAAAGGACGCTCCCAGCGGTACCGCGGTGCACTTGGCCGAAGACCTTATCCGTGCCCATCCGGCCTGGGCGCAATGGCATCTGGAGGACGAGGATGCCAATGCCGCAACCCACAACGCAGGCTCCGCAAGCAGCCTTCCCGTGCGCGCCAACCGCCAGGCCGATGTCCCCGGCACCCATACCGTCGTATACCAAAGTCCGATCGACCTGCTGGAGATCCGCCATGAAGCACTGTCCAGACGGGGCTTCGCCCAGGGGGCGCTGACCGCGGCCAACTGGTTGAACGGGAAAACCGGTGTTTTCCGCATGCCTGATGTGCTTGGCTTGTGAATGGCCGCCCCGTTTGATCCCTCCGGGAAGCCGGTTGCGCCAGCCTGCCCTCCGCCATGTTCCCGGCAATCCGCCGGAGGGGCTTTCCTTTGCGGAGCAATTGCAGGTCCGCATTCCACCTGCCTGAATCGATTTCGCCCCACTCTCCCGCCCCACTACGCGCATGGACGCCAACGTACCCATACTGGTCAGCATCTACTTGATCGTGCTGGTTCTGGGCAGCCACATCGGCCTGGCCCTGATGTTCCGCAAGGCCGGCCAAGCGCCCTGGAAGGCTTTTGTGCCGGGTCTGAACTATTACGTGTGGGTGAAGCTGCTCGACAAGGGACTGGGCTGGTTTATTGCCATGCTCATCCCCATCCTCAATGTGGTGGTCTGGCTCATTCTGGCCGCGGACAGTACTCCCCGCTTCAAGCGCCACGGCTTCTGGGATGGCGTGCTGGCCATGGCCTTTCCATGGGCTTATTTTCCCTTTCTGGGCCTGAGCGACAAAACGGAGTACATCTCGATGGAGCAGGCCTACGCCAAGCCCAAACCCGCTGGTCGGGAATGGGCGGATGCCGCAGCTTTTGCCATCATCGCCGCAGTAACGGTACGGACCTTCATTTTTGAAGCCTACACCATCCCGACCACCTCCATGGAGGGTACCCTGCTGGCCGGCGACTTCCTCTTTGTCAGCAAATTCCACTACGGCCCCCGGATTCCGCAGACGCCGCTGAGCATCCCCTTCATGCACCAGACCATCCCGCGGACCAAGCTGAAACCCTACCTCGACAAACCCCAGTTGCCCTACCGCCGGCTGCCCGGCCTGCAACGGGTCAAGCGCAACGACGTGGTGGTGTTCAACTGGCCGGAAGGCGACAGCATTTTCAAGCCCTACGGCAGCAAGATCAGCTACTACGACCTCCAACGCCGCTACGGTACCAATTTTCACAGCGACCCGGCATTCATCGGGCGCTTGAACCAAAGCCCGTCCCTGCCCTTCGCCCAACCGGGCAGCCTCAAACCCGGGCCCCAGAACGTGGCCACCTTTCCGGTGGACAAGCGCGACAACTACATCAAGCGTTGTGTCGGCCTTCCCGGGGACAAGCTGGAAGTCCGGGGCGGGGAGTTGATGATCAACGACCAACTGGCG
>JAUIHG010000051.1 GCA_030432405.1 Bacteroidia bacterium
CGCGATGAGCGTGCCGAAGTGCAGGAGCACGACCATCGACAGCGGCATCTCCTCGGAGACGTCGAGCAGCATCGAGGTCAGCGCCACGTGGCCGCTGCTCGAGACCGGCAGGAATTCCGTCGCGCCCTGGACGGCGCCCAGGATCGCGGCGGAGCCCACGTCGATGGGTTGCGGCACGGGAGCTACTGGATTCGCGCGGTGACTCGGATCGCCTGGTTCCAGGGCTCGCCGCGCGACGACCGGCTGTTCGGGTCGAAGAGGTCCGGGAAGCTGCGCGCGAGGCACGGCTCGAAGCCGTCCTCGGACGTCGTCGTCTGCTCGACCGTGATCTGCGGCTCGTAATCCACAAAGGAGGAGCTGGGATCCCAGCCGGTTTCCTCCGGTCGCTTGACGTCGTGGTTCGGGTCCACCAGGTAAGGCGTGGGTTCACCACCGGCGGACTGGAAAGCAATCACGTTCGGGTTGTTCACCTCTTCACCGGCAGCGTTGTACCAGGTCCGGCCGTCGCGGTAACCGAGGATGGTAGGCGTGGTCGAGCTCGGGTCGTCCACATAGACCACAAAGTCGTCGCCGATGCCGCTGGGTGCGCTGCTTGCACCGGAACCGTAGTTGTTCGGTGCTGAGTAAATGGAAGCATCCACTTCGCTCGCGGAGCGGGCATCGTAGAGGGTGAACTCATCCTGGAGCACCTTCCGGTTGGCGTCGTAGCGGTCCACGCGCAAACCGATGCGGAAGATGATGTCGTTGAAGTTGAAGCGGTCCTGGATGTACGCGGCCGAGTAGATCGGGCGGAAGGCATCCACGTTGCGCAGGTAGTTGCCGTTTTCGTCCTGAGCCAGGAAGAAGTCGTCCCACGCAACCGGTTCATCCAGCTTGTTGCCGTAAATGTCAAAGCCGTTGTAGAAGACAAACTGGTTGCCGTTGTTCAGCAGTTCATCCGGGGAGAACAGATCCAGGCTCAACAGGGAGGGATCCAGGGCATCCACGTCGATGAAATCCAGATCGGTCAGGTTGAACCCGTTGGCGTTCAAACGTTCACGGAGGTTCTGGTCAAACACCGTCTGACCGACGTTGGAAAAGCCGTAGTTGATGGTATCAAACTGGCCGAACTGCAAGCTCGGGTCAGCGAGGTACTCTTCATAGGTGTAAGACTGGCCATCGATAACCAGAATGGGATTCTGGTTGTCCAGCTGGATGTGCTGGTTGGTCAACTGACGGGCCACCGTCCAGAGGCTGGTCGGGTTGATCCCCCAGAATCGCTCGACCCGCTGCTGGAATTCAAAACCGAATTCCAGGCTGTGCTTGGAGGAGTTCTTGGAGTTCGGATTCTTCAGGTCCACGGCAGCGTTGAGCTGCAGACCAAACTGGTCCTCATCCGTGTAGGAATAGTTGAACCAGGGCACTCCAGTGTTGTAATACATGGAGTACACCGTCAGGTTCTGGTTGAAGTCGCCGTTCAGCAGACCACCGCCCAACTGAATGTCGAAAATGTTGTTGGGCTGCAAGCCGGTGGACGCATAGTAGTCTGACGTGTAGTTGGTCAGGCCCGGGTTCAGGGTGCCGGGCGTAAACTGAACCGCGGTGTCGCTGAAGCCGACCAGGGTGTAGCCGTTCAGGCCCGTCAACGAGTCCTGCTGGTAGATGTAGACCGGACGGTCGAACGATTGGAAACTGCCGACATAGCCGTAGTTGAAAGGATTCTGGCCATGGTTGGGGTCTTCCCGGTTGGCCTTGAACTTGGTGTAATCGAACTGCAGCGAGTAGTAGGCATTGCCCAGGATGGAGGAACTGGTTCCGTCGGCATTCTTCCGCTCGGGAAAGCGCTGAGTAAACCGCATATACCCGCGGTAGGTATTGTTGGTGGAAATCGGGTTGTTGTCGTAGTTGAACATCGAGAACGTCTGCACGTAATCGTTGCTCCGGAAATAACGGAAGGTGCCGCCAAAGGTGAGGTTGGTGGTCTCGCCCGTGCGCAGGTCGAACTTGCCGGTTACGTTCAAGCCGTCGTTGGACGTATTCTGCTTGAACTTGACTTCCTCGAAATCCTCCTGAGTGAGCAATTCCGAATTGAGCACCAGGCCGCTTCCCGTTTGAGAGCTGGTGAGCGGATCGTTAAACACGTTGTTCAACACGTCATCGCGGACCTTGTATATAGGTACTGCAGCGGGATCCGGGTCACGCTCCCGGAGGTACTCGGCGGCCAGGAAAAATCCGAAGATGGACTTGGTGGTATCGGTGCCTTTGTATTTCTGAATAATGGGGCCGGTCAGGAAGACGTTGCCCAGGTTGTAGCCGTAGTTGTCCAGAAATTGCGAGGTAATGCCTTCCACTTCCCCGTTGAAGTCCCGGGAGGGACCGCGGGTGGTAATGGAGATGATGCCGCCCGTGGCATCGCCGTACCGGGCGTCCACACCACCGGTGATCACCTGCAACTGTTCGATGGCATTCTGCGGCAGGTTCAGGGAGCCGGAAACGCGCACGCCGTCGATGACGTATTCCACGGCATCGCCGCGGGATCCTTTCACGTTCAGACCTGCGCCTTCGTCCGACTGATAGACCGCGGCCTTGGTGGCGGCCAGCGTTTGCACGTTCCGCGTCGGGATGTTCTTGATGTCCTCCTTGGTCACCACCCCACCCGAAGTGGTATTGCCCTGGTCCACCAGTGGCGCCTCGTACTTGACAATCACGTCCTCCAATTGGATGGAGGAGGTCACCGTAAGCGGAGGATCTTTCAGGAAGACGGTTTGGCCTGCGGAAACGCGGACTTCCGTGATGCGGGTCTTGTTGCCCTGGTAGGAGGCTTCCACATCATAGGTGCCTGGCGAAAGGGCCGGTACGGAATAGTTGCCGTCGAAGTCCGTTGCGGTACCCGTTACGAGCACCCCGCCGTTGTAAACGGCCACGTTGGCAAAGGGTATGCCGTCGCCGTTTTCGTCGACAACCTTACCCTGGATTTCCCCGTTGGTCTGGGCCAGGGCAACCGTGGAAGCCATAAGCACAAGCGCAAAGGCGTAGAGCACACGAATCATAAGCAAATACGCAGGTTTGGGTGGTTTTGAGAGCCGTCAAATTTAGACAAATATCCGAGAGAACTTCGGGCAAGTGTTAATGCCACGCGTCAAGGCTTCGTCATAAACGCCTGAGGCCCAAATACCCACTGTTTCCGCCTCCGGCGAAGTGTTAAGAATTCGGCTCCTGTACGTTCGGTTTTCAGGCTGCTAAAGCGCACAAAAAAAGCCCTGTTTCGGCGCACCTGTTCAAGCCTGCACGTGCACCCCCAGGGCCTCGATCCGATCGGCCAGCACGGCCGCTATCCGCCGTTTGGACTCCACCGTCCAACCGGCTACATGGGGGCTGAACAGCACGTTTTCCCGCTGGCGCAAGGCCTCCCACCAACGGGTGGCGTTCGCCGACCAGGCGTTCGGTTTTTCCTCCTCGAACACATCCAGGCAGGCGCCGGAAATACGCCCGGCGTCCAGCGCTTCAATCAGGGCCCAGGTGTCCACCACCGGACCGCGGGACGTGTTCACCAGGTGGAAGGGCCGGGCAAAGCGCGCCACGCGTTCCGCGTTCAGCCAATGCCTGGTCTCTTCGGTCAGCGGCAGGTGCAGGCTCAGCACATCCGCCTGTGCGTAGATCGCTTCCAGGTCCACAGCCTTGGCCAGCGGACCACCATAGTCCGTGCGGTATTTGTCATAGGTCAGTACCTGTACACCCATGCCCGCCAGACGGCGGGCGAAAGCCTGACCCGTATGGCCGTAGCCCACAATGCCCACACAGCGTCCCCCCAGCTCCAGACCGCGGTGCGCCTCGCGGCGAAACAGCGCCTGGCGGAACTCCCGATCCCCGCGCGGCAGGTGGTTGAACAGGGCCAGCAGCATGCCCAGGGCATGTTCGGCCACGGCCTCCGCATTGCCTTCAGGAGCGCTCAGGCAGGCCACCTGGCGTGCAGCCGCAGCTTCGCGGTCGATGTTTTCCATGCCCGAACCCGCACGGGCCACCCAGCGCAAAGCCTCCGCCGCCTGCAACAGCCCGGCATGGACCTTGATTTTGGTGGCCACCACCAGACCGGCATAAGCGCCAATGCGCTCCTGCACGGCATCCTGATCGATGTCCGGCTCCACATCGCAGGCATAGCCCATGGCCTGAAGGCGTTCGGCCAACCAGGGGTGCAGGGCATCGGTGATGAGGACACGCATGCACCAAAGCTAAATCGGCCAGGGCTGGCAAGCGGGACAAATGGGCGACAGCACCCATGCCTCCGTCGCGGAATCCTTCATGCGGGTGCCTGAAGCGCGCGGGCCAGAAACAAAAACGCTTCCAGGGGCAATTGCTCGGCCCGTTGTTCGAGGAGCAGCTCCAGTTGCGCCGGCGCATCGGCGGGTGCATCGCTGCGCAAGCGCCAGTTTTTCAGGCCATTGCGCAGTTTTTTGCGCCGCATGGCGAAGGCCGCCTTCACCACCCGGGCCAACACGCCATAGTCCGGCAACAGGCCTTCGGGGCTTGTTTTTCGCCGGAGGCGCAGGACCGACGAATGCACCTTGGGCGGGGGATCAAAGGCTTCCGGCGGCAGCTCAAACAACAGCTCACGGGTATAATAAGCCTCCGTCAGTACGCTCAACACCCCGCGGGCCTTGCTTCCGGGCCCGGCGGCAATGCGCTCGGCAACCTCCTTTTGGAACATGCCCACCATCAATGGGACGCGGTC
The DNA here is from genome assembly GCA_030432405.1 of Bacteroidia bacterium. GTDB lineage: Bacteria > Bacteroidota > Bacteroidia > Chitinophagales > BACL12 > WGOA01. Next base: position 4,709 of record JAUIHG010000051.1, read on the forward strand.
GCGCCAGTCCAGGACCCGGAAAACGATCTGCGAGGAGATGTTGTACGGGAAATTGCCCACCAAGGCCAGCGGCCCTTCCGGCAAAAGTGCCGGGTCCAGCCGCAGGAAATCCGAACGGAGGATACGGCCTTCCAGTGCGGAATAGCGGGCGCTGAGCGCTTCGGCAAAACGCCGGTCCTTTTCGCAGCACCACAAGGGCGGCTGCACAGTTGTGTCCTCGGCACCTGTGGATGCCTCCGCTCCCGTTGCGGACCCCGGGCGCAGCAGCCGATCCTGCCGCAACCGATCCAGCAAAGCCCGCGTCAGGGCACCGCCGCCCGGACCCACCTCCAGCACCGGCGCGTCAAGCGGCCAATCCGCCAGCCCTGCGGCCACCCGGTCGGCATCGCCTTCGGCCCGCAAAAAGTGCTGCCCCAGGGCCTTGTTCTTGGCCGGCCCGGCGTCTGCCGGGGAACCCGTTCCAGGCTTGCCTGCAGAACGGCGGGAGGGCTTTCGGGATGCTTTGCGCGGACTCACCCGGCAAAGAAAGCGCCTGACGGCTTTGGGTATCTTTGGCGCTTTCGCCATCCTCTGAACCGGATATACCGACACCTCAACCCCCATCCTTCATGCTGACCCTCAAAAGTTCCGGCAAAGGCGCCTCCGGCGAATGCCGCATCGCCCTGCTCGCCAAACCCAAACCCGCAGGCTCGTCCAAAAAAATTGGCGCTGCTTTCCCCGCATCCGGTTGGGACAAGGCCCGACAGGAGGCCGCCTTGGCGGCTTTGGCCCTGGACCAGGATCAGGTGTTTTTCCCGGATGCCGCACACCCGTTGTTGGCCGCGTCGGCGCGGGCCTTTGACGCTTCGGCCGAACCCGGCCCCAGGGATCTGGAGCAGGCCCGATGCCTGGGTGCGGAATGCTGCGACGTGCTCAACCGGCACGGGTTGAAAGGCGCAGTGCTGGAGGCCGGTTCGGATGTGGCTCCGGCGGCGGTGGCGGCTTTCGCCGAAGGCATGGCCCTGGGCAATTACCAGTTCCGCAAATACCTCAGCAACGGGGAAGGCGCGCACAGCATGCATCAGCTCAAGATACCGGCCGGGCTGCTGGGCAAAGCGGCCCTGGCGGAGCTGCAGGGCCTACTCAACGCCACGGTGGCCGCGCGCGATCTGGTCAACGAACCGCTGTCCTACCTCACCGCCCCGCAGCTGGCCAAAGACATCCAGGCCCTGGGCAAAAAATCCGGCTTCAAGGTCAAGGTGCTCAACAAGGCCCAAATTGTCAAAATGGGCATGGGGGGCCTGTTGGCCGTCAACAAGGGTTCGGTGGATCCGCCTACGTTCACGATCCTGGAATGGAAGCCCGCAAAGGCCAAAAACAAACAGCCCATCGTCCTGGTCGGCAAGGGGGTGGTCTACGATACCGGTGGCCTGAGCCTGAAGCCCACCAAAAACTCGATGGACTTCATGAAAGCCGACATGGGCGGTGCCGCAGCCGTGATCGGGGCGCTGCACGCCGTGGCGGCCAACAAACTCCCGCTGCATGTGGTGGGCCTGGTCCCGGCATCGGACAACCGGCCGGGCGGCAACGCCTATGTGCCCGGCGACGTCATCAGGATGTTCAGCGGCACCACCGTGGAGGTCCTCAACACCGATGCGGAAGGCCGCATGCTCCTGGCCGATGCCCTGCACTACGCCAAACGCTACAAGCCCGAGCTGGTCATCGACCTGGCCACGCTGACCGGTGCGGCCGCAGTGGCCATCGGTCCGTTGGGCATGGTCGGCATGGGCAATGTTTCGGCCGAGACGGCCGAACAACTGGACCAGTCCGGCCATGCGGTACACGAGCGCATTGCCCGCTTCCCCTTCTGGCCCGAGTACGGCGATGAAATCAAAAGCGACATCGCCGACATCAAAAACGTGGGCGGAGGTTTCGGCGGAGCCATCACCGCCGGGAAATTCCTGGAGCATTTTACCGACTACCCCTGGTTCCACATCGACATTGCCGGAGCGGCCTACCTGCACAGCCCAAGCGCCTACCGGACCAAGGGCGGAACCGGTGCAGGCGTCAGGATGTTGTACCACTTCCTCAAGCAGCGCGCCTCCTGAACCAGGTTTGACCCGTCCCCCGGGACTCCACACGCAATCCCATGAGCAACGCCCACGAGGAGCAATCCACCCCCATCCGCCTCGGCCTGACCATCGGCGACTTCAACGGCATCGGCCCGGAGGTCATCCTCAAAACCTTCCACGACGCCCGCATGCTCGGGCAATGCACCCCTGTGCTGTTTGCCAGTGGCAAAGTGGTGGCCTATTGGAAAAAGGCCCTGGGCATGGAGGACTTCCGTTTCCACCATGCGCCTTCCGGCGAACACGCCCAACCCGGCGCCTTCAATGTGGTCGATGTCTGGGAGGAAGAGGCCCCCATCCAGATCGGCAAACCCACGCCCGAATCCGGAGCGGCTGCCGTGCGCTCCATCCAGGCGGGCAGCGAGGCGCTGCAACAGGGCCACATTGATGCCTTGGTCACCGCGCCCATCAGCAAAGGCAACGTGCAGTCCGAGGCCTTTCCCTACCCCGGGCACACCGAATACTTTGCGGACGCTTTCCAGACCTCCAAAAGCGTCATGCTGATGGTGGCCGATGGCCTGCGCATTGCACTGGCCACCAACCACCTCCCGCTTTCGGCCGTTCCGGCCGCCATCACGGCCGACGCGGTCTACGCCAAGCTGCGCGTGCTCTACCGCGCCTTGCAGCACGATTTTGGCATCAGCAAACCGCGCATTGCCGTGCTGGGCCTCAATCCGCACGCCGGCGACGGCGGCCTGTTTGGCCAGGAAGACATCGACGCCCTGGGACCGGCCATCCGGCGCGCGCAGGACAAAAAAGCCCTGGTCTTTGGCCCCTACCCGGCCGACGGCTTTTTTGGTGCGGGCCAGCACCGGCACTTTGATGCCATCCTGGCCATGTACCACGACCAGGGCCTGATTCCTTTCAAGGCCCTCAGTTTTGGTGGCGGTGTCAACTACACCGCCGGCCTGCCGGTGGTGCGCACCAGCCCAGACCACGGGACGGGCTTCGGGATTGCCGGCCAGGACCAGGCCGAACCTGGTTCCTTCCGGCGCGCCGTCTTCCAGGCCCTGGACATCGTCAAGCACCGCGCTGTGCACGGGATTGCCGAGCCGGTGTAACCGTTTCCGCCAGGGCCGCCAAAATTGGCCGGAGCATGCTGGATGCAGGTGGGAAAAAGCCTACTTTTGCAAGCTCCCCCGGAAGCACGTTGTTTGACCCGTGAGCGCCTGGCACCACCTCCGCATCCCCTTCGTCGCCTTGAAGAATGGGGTACACTACTTCAATTTTGAGGTAGAGGATGATTTCTTTGCGCGCTTCGAGAACAACCTCGTGCAGAAAGGGAAGGTCTTTGTGGACCTGGCCCTGGACCGGCGCAACCGGACCATGACCCTGGATTTTGACATCGCCGGGCGCGTGCATACCGAATGCGACCGTTGCCTGGCCGATGTGGAAATGCCCATCCACGGGCACCACAAACTTTATGTCAAACTGGAGCGTCAGGAGGGTGCACTTTTTGAAGACGATGTGCTGTACCTCCCGCCCGAGGAAACCCACCTGGACCTCTCCGAACCGATCTACGAATTCACGCTGCTCAGCCTGCCCCTTCAACGCACCTGTTCCGATTTGCCGGAAGCCGAAAGGCCCTGCGATTGGGAGGTGATCCGCAAGCTGGAAGGCAAGGCAGCTCCACCGTCTGCAACCGAAGCCGAAACGGAAGAACCACAAGCCCCGATCGATCCCCGCTGGGCCAAACTGCGGGGCCTGAACGAAGACGCCTCCTGAACTCCGGGTGCTCCGGAGCCGGCACGAGGCGTTTCGCGCGGCAGCGCGGGACTTCCGAACCAATCCTCAGCTGATCATGGCACATCCCAAACGGAAAATATCCAAGACCCGTCGCGACAAGCGCCGCACGCACGTCAAGGCCGCAGTGCCGCACGTGGTGAATTGCAGCAACTGCGGGAGCCCCACGCTTTGGCACCGGGTATGCCCGGAATGCGGTTTTTACCGCGGCCAATTGGCGGTGGAACCCAAACTGTCGCTCTGAGGCCAGCGCCAACGGGGACCGGCTTTAAGGCCGAACGCTCCCCGACCACGCGCCAGGGCAAAACAGGCGCTGAAGCAGGCCAACTGGACCTGGTTCAGCGCCTTTTGGCCGTTGGGCCCGCGTGATTCCCAATGCCCCCATGTGGAGCCGTTCCCGTCCGGCGGGCGGTTCCCGTCTCCCCCCTGCTTGGTCGTTTTGGCGCCAGGCCGCTATTTTCACCCGATCGGGTTTGTGGCCCACCTGGCAGCATACCCGCTTTATCCCAGGCCGTTCGGGCGTTCGGCCATTGCTTATCCAGAGCCTCAGGCCCCGATGCAGCCGTAGTCCTGAAAAGGGTTATGCGGTGTTCGCCTTCCGGCGAAAGCATTGATCCAGCTGCGCTGTGGACCTGAAGCCCGCTCTTTTTGGCAGTTCAGTGCTGCCGCGCAAAACCATCGATTATGGGCAAGGTGCATGCCGCCATTACCGCGGTCCACGGTTGGGTACCGGAATTCCGGTTGACCAACAAGGAACTCGAACAGATGGTGGATACCAACGACGAGTGGATCCGCTCCAGAACCGGTATTGAAGAGCGCCGCATCCTGAAGGCCAAGAATAAAGCCAGTTCGGATATGGGCGCCGAGGCGGTCAAGGGGCTGCTGGAAAAGAGCGGCACCTCCCCCGAGGAAGTGGATCTGCTGATCTGCGCCACCGTCACGCCGGACATGCTTTTTCCGGCCACCGCCAACATCATCTGCGACAAGGTGGGCATCAAGGGCAAAGCCAGCTTTGACCTGAATGCGGCTTGTTCGGGCTTCCTCTATGCACTGAGTGTAGGCGCGCGCATGATGGAAAGCGGCGCCTACAAAAAAGTGGTGGTCGTGGGTGCAGACAAGATGTCCTCCATCGTCGACTACCAGGACCGCACCACCTGCATCCTGTTCGGCGACGCCGCAGGTGCGGTACTGCTGGAACCCAACGAAGATGGCCTGGGCTTTCAGGATGCCGTCCTGAAGACGGACGGCGAAGGCCGGGAACTCCTTCGCCAGGAAGGCGGCGGCTCCCTGATTCCTGCCACCGTGGAATCCGTCATGGCCGGCAAGCACTACATCCGCCAGGAAGGCCCCAAGGTGTTCAAGTTTGCCGTCACCAACATGGCCGATGCCGCGGAAGAGATCCTCCAAAACCACCAGCTCAAAGGCGAGGACATCACCTGGCTGGTGCCCCATCAGGCCAACAAGCGCATCATCGATGCCACGGCCGAGCGCATGGGCCTGCCCCTGGACCGGGTGATGGTCAACATCCAGAAGTACGGCAATACCACAGCCGCCACCATCCCGCTGTGCCTCTGGGAATGGGAATCGCAGCTGCGCAAGGGCGACAACCTGATCATCGCCGCCTTTGGTGGCGGCTTTACCTGGGGTTCGGCCTGGGTCAAATGGGCCTACGACGGGGACAAGCGCTGAGGACTCCTTACCTTCGGCCCTCCCCGACCATCCCTTTTTTACAGCTTTCAACAGCGCATGGCAAATACTTCCGATTTCCGCAATGGCTTCACGCTGAAGTACAACAACGACTTGTGGACCATCGTGGAATTCCAGCACGTCAAGCCGGGCAAAGGCCCCGCTTTTGTGCGCACCAAGCTGAAGAGCTTGACCTCCGGCAAAGTGGTGGACAACACCTTTTCGGCCGGGCATAAAGTGGACGAAGTGCGCGTGGAGCGCCGGCCCTTCCAGTTCCTGTACAAGGACGATATGGGCTACCACTTCATGAACAACGAGACCTACGAACAGATCCAAATCCAGGAGGATTTGATCAACGCGCCCCAGTTTCTGACCGATGGCCAGGAAGTCACCGTGCTGATCCACGCCGAAGACGAGCGTCCGCTGATTTGCGAACTGCCCCAGCACGTGGTTTTGGAGGTGACCTATACCGAGCCCGGCATCAAGGGCGATACGGCCACCAATACCCTCAAACCCGCCACCGTGTCTTCGGGCGCGGAGGTCCGCATCCCCCTGTTCATCAACCAGGGCGATCGCATCAAAATCGATACCGCGGCCGGCGCTTACGTCGAGCGCGCCAAAGACTGACCCCCCACAAGCGCACCCGATATGGAATACAAGCAGATCACCGATTTGATCCGCCTGATCAACAAGACCAATGTGGCCGAGTTGAGCATCGAGCAGGGCGATTTCAAGATTCGCCTGCGCACCGCCGAAGGCATTGCCGCGCGTTCGGCCACCGTGGTTCCGGCCGCGGTCCAGGCCCCAGCTCCTGCCCCCGCACCCGCCGCGCCGGCATCCGCTGCTGCAGCTCCCGCTGCTTCCGCCGCGCCGGCTTCGCCGGCAGGCGAAAACAAAGAGGCATCCGCCGAGGAAGCCGGTTACATCGAGGTGACGTCCCCCATGGTGGGCACCTTCTACCGCCGCCCCAACCCGGACAGCGAGCCCTTTGTCTCCGTTGGCGACAGCATCACGGAAGGCCAGGTGCTTTGCGTTATAGAGGCCATGAAACTCTTCAACGAGATCGAAGCCGAAGTCAGCGGCAAGGTGGTCAAGGTTTTCCCGGAGGACTCCTCCCCCGTGGAATTCGAACAACCGCTCTTCCTCATCGATCCGAAAGGCTGAGCCCCCGCCCATGTTTCGCAAGATCCTGATCGCGAACCGCGGGGAAATTGCCCTGCGGGTCATCCGCACCGCCAAGGAAATGGGCATCAAGACGGTGGCCGTGCATTCGACCGCCGACACCGATAGCCTGTTTGTCCGCTTCGCGGACGAATCCGTCTGCATCGGCGGCCCCCGCAGCAACGAAAGCTACCTCGACATGCAGCGCATCATGGCGGCCGTCGAGATCACCAATGCCGACGCCATCCATCCGGGCTACGGCTTTTTGGCCGAGAACGCCGAGTTTGCCGAGATCTGCGCCGAATACGGCGTCAAGTTCATCGGGCCCACCGCGGAGATGATCCGCGGCATGGGTGACAAGATCACGGCCAAGACCACCATGAAAAAGGCCGGGGTGCCCGTCATTCCCGGCTCCGAAGGCCTGATCAAGGACCTCGGCAAGGCCAAAAAGGACGCCGCCCGCATTGGCTACCCGGTCATCCTCAAGGCCACCGCCGGTGGCGGCGGCAAGGGCATGCGCCTGGTGTGGGAGGAAAAAGGACTCGAAGACGCCTTCAACAAAGCCGCCCAGGAAGCCGAAGCGTCCTTTGGCAACCCCGGCGTCTACCTGGAGAAGTTCATCGAGGAACCGCGCCACATCGAGATCCAGGTCATCGCGGACCAGTACGGCCATGCGGCCCACCTCTCCGAGCGCGATTGTTCCATCCAGCGCCGCCACCAGAAACTGGTGGAGGAAGCCCCCTCACCCTTTGTGGACGACAAGCTGCGCAAGAAAATGGGCGCGGCAGCCATCAAGGCCTGCAAGGCCATCGGCTACGAAAGCGTGGGCACCATCGAGTTTTTGGTGGACAAGCACAAGAACTTCTATTTCATGGAGATGAACACCCGCATCCAGGTGGAGCATACCGTCACCGAGGAGGTGATGGACCTCGACCTGATCCGGGCACAGATCAACATGGCCGCCGGCGAAAAGCTGGAGCAGGACGCCTGGTTCCCGCATGGCCACTCCATCGAATGCCGCATCAATGCGGAGGACCCGGCCAAGGGCTTTGCCCCGCATCCGGGCCGCGTGTCGCAGTTCCACACCCCCAAAGGGCATGGCGTTCGCGTGGATACGCACGTCAGCGCCGGCTACTCAATCCCGCCCTATTACGACTCGATGATCGCCAAGCTCATCGTGCGGGCCAAGGACCGGCCTTCGGCCATCGCCAAGATGCGCCGCGCGCTGGACGAATTCATCGTGGAGGGGGTGAAGACCACCGTGCCCTTCCACCGCAAACTCATGGACGACGAGCGTTTCAACGAAGGCAACTTCGATACCTCGTTCATGAACGACTTCGACCTCAGCGACCTGTAGGGGTGCCCCTTCGCGCGGAAGCGCGGCTCAGCCAAACGGCTTCCAGGATCAGGAACGGCGCGTAGGCCACCAGAAAGGGCCAGGCCACGGCCATGGTCTTTTGCTCCGTGGTGGCGGCATAAATGCCAAAGGCAAAGGCGGCGGCCATGAACTTGGCGATGATGCCGCCCATGAAGGCCAGTTGAAAGCTGGAGAAGTTTCCGCGCTCCATCGCGCGAAGGCTGGCCCAGACCGTTCCCCCCGTCAACAGCACCACGCCTATCCAGGAGCCGTAGGCCAGCCAGGCCGCGTCCTGCGGCAATTCCAGCGCCGCCGTCAGGCGCTGGACGGCCACCCCGGTGAGGACGGTCACCAGCATAAACGGCTTGAGGAAATCGCGAAAACCCGGAGCATGGCTGCCGGGTGGGGTGCCGGAGGCCTGGATTGGATGGTCCGGCGGGCTGTCCGGTGTGCTGCCTGGTGGGCGGGACGGACCAGACGGGGGCTGCGGGGCTGAAGGAGGCATCAGCGCGAAGGTGGGATCAATTCCTTGAAAACGGCGTACAGGGCCGCGCCTACACCCAGCAGGCTGCCGATGACGGTCAACCAGGGATCGGTGCCCCAGAGCGCATCGAGTTTTTGCCCTCCCCACACCCCGAGAAAAATGGCTGCGGCCATTTGGAAGCCGATGCCGGAAAAGCGGGCATAGGCGTCCAGGCTGCGGCGGCGCTTTTCAGCGGCCTCGGCGGCGTCAGCCGGCTTTTTTCTGGAGGCTGGGGCCTTCCTGGACGGATTGCTTGGAGCCATGGAGCGGCGCTTGGGCGGTGCGTTCGCCGGAGGCGGAATGCTGCGGACGGGCAGGTGTTTGGCCCTGCTGGCGGCCTGCATCCTGCTGCCTGTGCTTGGCCCCGGCGCCCATGCGGCAATTGCCGTTGAACTCGGCACCCGGTTCCACCACCAGTTTGCCGGTCTGGATGTCGCCGTGTACACTGCCCTTGCTGCGGATGGTCAACTTGTCCTCGACCTGCAGGGTGCCCTCAATCTGGCCTTCGATGTCGGCCTCCGAGCAGTAGAGATCCCCTTCGATGACGCCGCTGCGGCCCACGGCAATCTTGGCCGCCGTGCGCACGGTGCCGTGCACGGTACCGTCGATGCGGATGATGCCCGCGCTTTCGATTTCACCGCGGATCACCGTGCCTTTGGCGATGGTGTTCAGGTTGGCGGAAAGGGCCTCGGGCTTGCGGCTGCTGCCGGATTTTTTGTCGTTGCCAAACATGGGTGGCGGGGATCAGTTGAACGTGAGAAAATCCTCCGGATCGAGGGGAGCGCGGTCGTGCCAAAGCTCAAAATGCAGGTGTGGACCACTGGACAACTCCCCGGTATTGCCCACAATGGCGATGGCATCCCCGGCTCGAACAAAACTACCGACTTTGACCAAGACCGTTCGGTTGTGCTTGTAGAGCGACAGGAGGTTGTCGCCGTGCTGCAGCACCACCACATTGCCGGTTTCGGCGTCCCAATAGCTGTCGACCACGGTGCCGTCGCGCACGGCGCGGACCGGGCTGTGCTCTTTGGCTACGATGTCGATGCCGTAATGTTCCTCCGAAGGGTCAAACGTGGAAGTGATCAGGCCGTCCAGGGGCAACATGAACGGGGCACTTCGCCAATCCTCCGCGGCCGTCCCCTCCTCCCCCTGGAGGCTGAAAACGTCCGCCCGGCTGATTTCTTCGCGCAACGCGAGGTCTTCCGGTGGCACCCGGCCCAGATCGATGCGGTCGTATTCCCGCTGGCTGCGCGGCTGCGCGCGAAAGCTTGTATCGGCCTCGCCGCGCAGCTTCCGCTGCAGGTTGTCCAGCCAGGCATCGTGGGCGTCCGAGACGCGGATCAGGGAATCGATGGCCTGCTCCTGGGCCAAAACCGTGCGGGTCATGCGCACCTGGTCGTAGCCCACCAGGTAATTTTTGATGGGGCTGAAGTAGATCAGCGAAACAATCAGGGCGGTCAGCACCACCAACAGCACGCTGAGCGCCAGGTAGACGTTGAACAGGCTCAACTTGACCGAACTGCGCAGTTCGAGCGTGTCGTCCTCCATGATCACCATGCGGTAGCGGTGCCGCAGGCGGGCCCAACGGCCCTTTTTTGGGGTCTTCTGTTCGGTCATCGAGGTTCCGACACGGTGGCTGGGCCATCGGCACCCGCCTTCCGGCGAAGGCAGGCCTGGCCCGGTGGACCGGCAGAAGCGTTAAAAGGCGGCTTCCGGCCCGAATTGGATACTTTTACATGCCCATTGCGCGTTGCTCAAAAGTGCGCTTTTGAGCGGGAATTCAGGCCCCTGCGGCGTTTTCCATGGCACCTCTCGTGCCGGTGCAGATGCCACAAATGGCCCGGAAAGGCCACAAGTTATCCCCCTTTCCCGTATACCCGCGCAACCCGTTTCCGCTGCTCCATGCTGTCCATCCGTTTTCCACGTCCCTTTTTCCAACTTCTGCCGACCGGTCGAACCGGTTCGGACATGCCGTGCCAGCCCGGCAGGGCGGATGCGCGCCAAAAGCCTTGTCAGGTGTTCGCCGGAGGCGAAGGCATCCGAAAGGCCCTCCTGGGCCTCTGCAGCCTCCTGCTGATCGGAAGCCCCGTGTTGCAGGCGCAGTCCAACAAGGACAACATCGTCTCGCGCACCTACCACGACATCACCGCACGGGACAACGCGTATTTCAACGCCAACATTGCCGTTGAAGAGACGGAGGAAAAGCTTTGGGAGGACCAGAAGGACAACTACGAAGAGGTCCTGCCGGTTTTCAAATACGGGCCGGACGGTGCCGGCAAGTCCGCGGCCGGCGCCATGGACGAAGTGATCAAGAAATGCTCCTTCCCCATCACGCTGCACGAAAACAGCAAGTGGGTAGACGATGCCTATTTCCTCATCGGCAAGGCGCATTTCTACAAACGCGATTACGACAAGGCCCTGGAATCCTTCCAGTACCTGATCTCCGAATACGACGAGATCGACGAAAAGTCGAGCAAAAGCCGATCGGGCAAAAAGCGCCGCAAGCGGCGAAGCCGGGGCAAATCCTCCAGCAGCAAGGATAAGGAAGAGGTGCCGACCATGGACCGCGGCATGGCCTTCCTTTTCCACCACAAGCGCAGCCATGAAGCCGCCCTTTGGGTATCCCGCAGCCTGATCGAACTGGGCCGCTACGCCGACGCCCAAACGGCATTGAGCGTGATCCGTGGCGAGGAACACTTTCCCAAAGCCCTGCAGGGCGAACTCGAAGCCGTACAGGCGCACCTGTTGCTCAAGCAGAACAAGTACGAGCTGGCCGTGGCGCCTTTGTTGCGCACCACCGACCTGACCAAATCGCGTCAGCTCCGCGCACGCTACACCTTCATCCTGGCCCAGATCCAGGCCCGCACGGGCAGGCCCAAGGATGCCATTGAGACCTACGAGAAGGTGCTCAAGCTGCGGCCCGATTACGAGATGGAGTTTTTTGCGCAGATCAACATGGCCAACATCCTGTTGGACAACAAGCTGCGCAGCGGTAAGGAGATCAAAGCCATGCTGGCCGACCTGCTCAAGGACGAAAAGAACCGCGACTATTTCGGCCTGATCTACTACGCCATGGCCGACATCGACCTGGCGGCCGGCGATACGGAATCAGGCATCAAGAACCTCAATCTGTCGGTCCGCAATTCCGACAACGACCGGGAACAACAAGCGTTGGCCTACCTGCGCCTGGCCGACTTGCGGTACGAAGCCCAGGAGTTCAAGCCGGCGTTCTACTACTACGATTCCTGCCTGGCCGCGCTGGAGGCCAAACACCCCCGCAAGGACGAGGCCCAGGCACGCCGCGATGGCCTGGAGGGCCTGGTCGACTACCTGAAAACCATAGAGACGGAAGAACGGCTCCAGCATTGGGCCAGCCTGCCGGACCGCGCCCGCGATGCGGAAATCGAAGAATGGCTTGAGGAAACGCGCGGCCCACAGGAGGATGAAGAGGAATACCTTGACCCCTTTGGCGACGGCCAAAACGGCGGGCGTGACCGCGACAGCGGACCTGCGGTAGCCAGCAACGGCAAATGGTACTTCTACGACGAAGGCCGCCGAGGTGCTGGTTTCTCTGCATTCCGGGCCCGCTGGGGCAAGCGCGACAACACGGACAATTGGCGGCGTTCGGACAAACGCAGCACCGTGATCAGCACCGACGACGAGCAAACCGCTTCCGGTGCCGATGGCGGTCCGATTGACCTGGACGACCTGGAGCTTCAACTGGACGACATCCTGGCCAGCCTGCCGCTGGATTCGGCCGGAAAGGCCACCTCCAACCAGCGCGTTGCCGATGCCTTGTATGAAGTGGCGCTGATCTACAAGGACTACCTGAAAAACAACGAAAAGGCCACCGCCTATTTCAAGGATCTGCTCGAGCGCTTTCCGCAAACCGAGCACCGCCTGCAAACAGCCTACCAACTGTACCGCATTCTACCGCCTCCCCAGAACGAGCCTTACAAGCGGATCGTGCTCGACGAGTTTCCCGAAAGCCTGTTTGCCAAGGTCATCATGGACCCGGATTATTTCGACAGGCTGGAGCGCAAGGACGATGCCGTAAAAAACTACTACGCCACCACCTACAACCTCTATGAGGCCGAGCACTACAGCGAGGTGTTGCAGCGGGTGCAGGGTGTGGACTCGCTGTTTGCCGACAACCCCATCCGTCCCGAGTTCGCCCTTTTGGGCGCCATGGTTTTTGGGGAAACCGACAGCGTGGAAGTCTTCAAGCAGGCCCTGCAGGCTGTGGTAAACGATTATCCCGGCACCGAACAGGCGGCACGCGCGCAGGAGCTGCTCAACCACCTGCGCCTGGGCTCGGTCATCCAGCGTGTGGAGGAAGCCAAGAACGAATACGATTATGAACTCGACCCGTCGGTCGAACACTTCGTGGCCCTGGTGGTCTATGAAACCGGCCGCGATGCAGCGGCGGTGAAAACCCGGGTTTCCGATTTCAACCGCAGCTATTACAGCAACGACGGCTTGCGGGTCTCCAGCCTGTTGTTCGAGTCCGATAAAACGATTGTGCTGATAAAAACCTTCCCCAACCTGGACCGGGCCATGAAATATTTCCGGGACTTCAATGGGGACGAGGACGTCTTCCAGGATATGGATTCCGAGGGCTATGCGCTCATCGCCGTATCGCGCACCAATTACACGAGCCTCTACCGCAAAAAGGACCTGGACGGCTACATCGAATTTTTCGAAGAGTTTTACCTGACCGACAACTGACCCTTTTACTCCTGCTCCCCAACCGCCCCTTCCCATGGGCTTAGGCCGCGATTTCCGACGTTACCGACGCTACTTGCTGGCCTTTTGGGCCTGTTTCCTGCTGGCCATCGGCGGCTTTGCCGTGTACATGGCCGTCCTCAGCCGCTCCAAAGACATCCCCGATGTCATTGAGTTGCAGAACCCGCGCTCCTCGCTGGCTACCGAAATCTACACGGCCGATGGGGAGTTGATGGGCACCTATTTTTTGGAGAACAGGAGCAATGCCACCTACGCGGAGATTCCCCAGCACCTGGTGGACGCACTGGTGGCCACCGAAGACGTGCGCTTCCGCCAGCACAGCGGCGTGGACGTGCGCGCCATCGCGCGGGTAGCGTATGGAGTGGTCACCTTCAACCTGCAAGGCGGCGGTTCCACCCTCAGCCAGCAGCTGGCCAAAAACCTGTATCCCCGGAACGATCGGTTGAGCAAACTCGGCCTGGTCAACCGCAAATTCAAAGAATGGATTCTGGCCTCGCGCCTGGAAAAGAATTTCACCAAGGACGAAATCCTGACCCTGTACCTCAATACCGTCGAGTACATGTACGGGGCCTACGGGCTGAAATCCTGCGCCAAAACCTATTTCGGCAAGGAAGTCCAGGACCTCAACCTGTCGGAGAGCGCCACGATCGTGGGCATGCTCAAAAATCCCTCCCTGTACAATCCGATTCGCCGTCCGGAGCGGACCGCCTCCCGGCGAAACACCGTTCTGGACCAAATGGTCAAATACGATCGGCTGGACCCCGCTGTGGCGGATTCGGTGAAGGCCACCGAGCTGGACATGAGCAATTTCCAGCGCCTGGACCACAACACCGGCAAGGCCACCTATTTCCGCGAGCAGCTCAGGCTCTGGATGCGCGATTGGTGCGCCAACCACAACAAATCCAATGGCGAGCCCTACAACCTCTACCGGGATGGCCTGAAGGTGTACACCACCATCGATGCGCGGATGCAGGCCCATGCCGAAGCCGCCATGGAGGAATGGATGGCCCAGTTGCAGGCGGACTTTTTCGAACACTGGGGGCCGAACTACCGCTATGCGCCGTGGAACTGGCCCTACAACGACCGGCGGGACGACGATTTCCTGGAAAAACGCATGAAGCGTTCGGACCGCTGGCGCAGCATGAAAAAGGCGGGCCTGCCGGAGGACAGCATTCGCGCGGCGTTTGAAACGCCGCGGGAGATGACCATCTTCTCCTGGCACGGCGACGCGCAGCACGACCTGGATACGGTGATGAGTCCGCTGGACAGCATCAACTACCACCGCCGCATCCTGCACGCCGGCCTGTTGGCTCTGGACCCGGAAACGGGCTTCATCCGCACCTGGGTCGGGGGCATCAGCCACCGCCATTTCCAGCTGGACCACGTCAATACCAATACCCGGCGCCAGGTCGGCTCCACCTTCAAGCCGTTCATCTACACCGCCGCCCTCCAGGCCGGCTACTACCCCTGTGTGGAAGTGCCCAATGTGCCGGTGACCTTCCACGAAGGCGATCCCCGTTGGGGCCTGCTCAAAGACTGGACGCCCAAAAACTCGGGAGACGCCCGGGAGGGCGAAATGGTCAACCTCTACTGGGCCCTGGCCAACTCGGTCAACTACATCTCCGCCTACCTCATGGACAAGATCGGCTCGCAGCCGGTCATCGACATGACCCACAAAATGGGCGTGACGGCAGACATC
>JAUIHG010000275.1 GCA_030432405.1 Bacteroidia bacterium
GAAACTTGAGCCGCATCAACCGCACCTCCTCCATCGTCATCCCCTCCTCCTTCAGCTCATCGTACGCCGCATCCACGTCGTCGATCTCCGTGGAGCGGAAGTACTCCATGGCATCCTCCTGCTGGTATTCGTCGAGAATATCCTCGAGGTAATAGTCCATGTTCAACTTGGTGCCGGAGCCGACGATGGTTTCCATTTCTTCCAGCAGTTGGTCCATGGTCAGGCCCTTGGCGGAGGCGATGTCGTCCAGCCCGATCTTCTTGTCGATGTTCTGGATGATGTAAATCTTGTTCCCGCCCTTTTTGGCCACCGAACGCATCACGATTTCCGTGGGCCGGTCCACGCCGTTTTCCTCCACGTACTGCTCAATGACGCGCAGGAAAGGCCGGCCATAGCGCATGGCCTTGCCCTTGGACACCCCGGCAATGTTGGCTAGCTCGTCGGTGGAGACCGGATACTGCGTGGCCATATCCTCCAGCGAATTCTCCTGGAAGATGATGTAGGGCGGCAGGTTGTGCTTTTTGGCCACCTTACGGCGCTCGGCCTTGAGCATATTCAGCAGCTCCTCGTCCAGCACGGCCCGGGTGGCGTGTCCGTTTTCTTCGGCGGCAGCCGCCTCGGAGGGGAAATCGTGGTTGAGGGCCAATTCCACGGGTTTCGGCTTCGCCGCGAACGCGGCACCCGCATCCGTCAGGCGGATCAGGCCGTAGTTCTCGACCCCCTTGTGCAGGAAGCCCTGCAATAGGCCCTGGCGCAGCACGCTGTTCCAGTAGCGCTCGTCCTTTTCGGCCCCCTGGCCGAATTCCGGGAGCTCCTGGTAGCCCGCCGCTTCCACATCGCGCGTGGCGCGGCCGCGCAGGATGTTGACCAGTTGCGGGATGTTGGCCCGGCCTTCGGTGGCCTTGGCGGCTTTGAGCATCAGCACCAGGTCGGCGGAGACGTCGATGCGTTCCTTGGGATGGCGGCAGTTGTCGCAGTTCTTGGCGCATTCCTCCGCGGAGAACGTTTCCCCGAAGTAGTGCAGCAGGAATTGGCGGCGGCACATGCCCGTTTCGGCATAGGCCACCATTTCCTGGAGCAGCTGGCCGCCCATTTCGCGTTCGGCCACGGGCTTGTCGCGCATGAATTTCTCCAGCTTCAGGATGTCCTGATGGCTGTAGAAGGCCACGCATTCGCTGGGCAGGCCGTCCCGGCCGGCCCGGCCCGTTTCCTGATAGTAGTTCTCGATGCTCTTGGGGATGTCGAAGTGCACCACATAGCGCACGTCGGGTTTGTCGATGCCCATCCCGAAAGCAATGGTGGCGCAGATCACGTCAACCTCCTCCATGAGGAACTGGTCCTGGATTCTGGCGCGGCGCTGGGCTTCGAGCCCGGCGTGGTAAGGGGCGGCCTTGATGCCGTTGACGCGGAGCAGTTCCGCGATTTCTTCGGTCGATTTGCGGTTCAGGCAGTAGACGATGCCGCGCTGGCCCTTGCGCTGGACGGCATACTTGGCAATCTCCTTGCGGGCCGTGTCCTTGTCCGTCTTGGGCCGGATCTCGTAGAAGAGGTTGTCCCGGTTGAAGGAGGACACAAAGACCCGGTGGTCCTCCATGCCCAGGTTCTTGACGATGTCGGTCTGGACTTTGGGCGTGGCCGTGGCTGTGAGCGCCACCACCGGAATGCGGCTTCCGATGGCGTCGATCATTTTGCGGATCTGGCGGTATTCCGGGCGGAAGTCATGGCCCCACTCGGAGATGCAGTGCGCCTCGTCCACCGCCACAAAGCTGATGTTGATCTGCTTGAGGAACTCGATGTTCTCGGTCTTGCGCAGCGTTTCGGGCGCAACGTAGAGCAGCTTGGTCAGGCCGGCGGCAGTGTCCTCCCGGACTTCCTTGATCTGGCGCTTGTTCAGCGAAGAATTCAGGAAATGGGCCACCTGGTCGTTTTCCGAATAGCCCCGCACCTGGTCGACCTGGTTTTTCATCAGCGCGATCAAGGGCGAGATGACCAGGGCCGTACCTTCCTTGAGCAAGGCGGGCAGCTGGTAGCACAGCGACTTACCGCCCCCGGTGGGCATGATGACAAAAGTGTCCCGGCCGTCCAGGACCGTTTGGATGATGGTCTCCTGGTTTCCCTTGAACTTGGAAAAGCCGAAGTAGTTCTGCAGGGCGTCCTGCAGGGGAAGATCTTGTACAGACATAATGGCGAAAAAGCCTGAAGAATGGATCGATGATCGCTGGAATGAACTATGGATCAATACCCGGCAACGGCCACTGTGGCCACCTGCCTCCACCGAAGCGTATGAATCGTGTAGGTATTGCCCGCAATAGGCTGTGAAAACAAATGGGAGGCGGCATCCCCCGATGCGCATCCCCTGAACAGCGGGTCTGCGGGACAACGCTTGAAAAACGCGTTTCGCCAGGCTTGGCGTATCCCAAGCCCTGCTTTTTCCAAGGTACGGAAAACGGGGGCAAAACTACGTGCATTCGGCAGGGGAATGCCGGGAAAAATGCCCGCATGCCCCTGTGCGCAAAAAGCCGACATCGGGCGTCCTTGTCCGGCGGTTCTGCCTGCCAAAAAAGCCCATAGCTTTGCAGGCGGATGGCCCGGTACGTCCGGCCCGATCGACCTGAAAACGACCCCCACCCCGCCTTTCCCATGCAGCAGACTTATGTGGCCATCATGGCCGGTGGCATCGGCAGCCGATTCTGGCCGCTGAGCCGCGTTTCCCGGCCCAAGCAGTTCATCGACGTGCTCGGCACGGGCAAAACCCTGTTGCAGAGCACCTATGAGCGCTTCCTGCAGCTGCTGCCGGCCGAAAATGTGCTGGTGGTGACCAACGCGGATTATGTGGACCTGGTCCACGAACAGCTCCCGGATCTGGCCCCGCACCAGGTGCTGGCCGAGCCCATGCGCCGCAACACCGCACCCTGCGTGGCGTTTGCGGCCAATGCCGTGGCCGGCATCGATCCGGACGCCACCATGGTGGTGGCCCCCTCGGACCACCTGATCACCAACGAGCGGGAGTTCATCGAGGTCCTCAAGCAGGGCATCGCGCACTGCGCGAAGGCTTCCGACCTGGTGACGCTGGGTATTCGGCCGACACGGCCGGACACCGGCTACGGCTACATCCAGTTCGACGAGGAAGACGCCAAAGGGGACCTCTATAAAGTCAAAACCTTCACCGAAAAGCCCAACCTGGAGCTGGCCAAGACCTTCATGCGCTCCGGGGATTTCCTCTGGAACAGCGGCATTTTCATCTGGAAGGCGTCCACCATCCTGGACGCGTTCGCGCAGCACCTGCCGGAGGTGGGGGATGCCTTCGCCGAACTTCGGCCCTTCCTCTTGCCGGATGCGGACAAGACCGAGGCCGCCGCACAGACCAAGCAGGCCTTCAGCCTGGTGACCAACATCTCCATCGACTACGGCGTGATGGAAAAGGCGGACAACGTGCGCGTGATCCCCGCCAGTTTCGGCTGGTCGGACCTGGGCACCTGGGTCTCGCTGTATGAGAAGCAGGAGCGGGATTACCTGGGCAATGCCGCCTCCGGCGGGCACGAGGC
>JAUIHG010000276.1 GCA_030432405.1 Bacteroidia bacterium
GGCGTTGTTCAAGGGAAAGGGAAAGCTTTCGGCACGCTGAGCCTCCGGTGCCGCCTTGCCGTTGCGCGATTTGGCCAAACGGCTCCTGTTGCCCGGGGCGGCGGCGGCATCGATGATGATGGGCGGTGTGGTCAGTTCTTCAATGCCCTGATCGGCCACGCGGCGGGCCACTTTGGACTGGCGGCTGTGGCGCGCCAGTTCGTCATTGGCCGTGTCGTAGTACCACTGCAGCTCCACCAATTCCTTTCGGATTTCATCCAGCTCCCGGCTTTGGCGCTCCATGGTGTGCCGGTTGGAGATGTAGACCGTAGCCAACAGGGCCAGAAAACCGAAAAAGGGCAGATGCCGCACCACGCGGTCGTATTGCACCCATTCCCGCCAATCCAGCAGCGTCAGCAACTCACGCTTCTCCCCGGCACTGGCGCCCTTCCCGGATCGGGAAGCCGCTTTGGTATTTTTTGGTGCATTTGCCATGGCCTGTGGTGTTTTGGATCAGTCGTTCCGAATCTCCCGTGAAGCAGATTCGTGCAGGGGAACTATGCAGCATCAGGCAGGCGTTCGCCAATGCGCAGCTTGGCGGAACGTGCCCGGGGATTTTGCTTGATTTCGTTTTCGGACGGCAGAATCGGTTTCCGCGGCTCGGCCTTCAAAGGCCTCAGTGGGTTGCCGAAATCGTCCTTTTCGGGCTCCCGCCCGAAGGTGCCGTGCAGCATGAAGCGCTTTACCGGCCGGTCCTCCAGAGAGTGGTACGTGATCACCGCCAGGCGACCGCCTTCTACCAGGCAACCCGGACACTGGAGCAGAAACTCCTCCAAAGCCGACATTTCATCGTTGACCACGATGCGCAAGGCCTGGAACAGTTGGGCCAGATAGCGTTCGCGGCGTGGGCCGGGAGGCGCACCACTCAGGGGCTCGGCCACTTGCCGCAGGCGACCACAGGTGGTGATCGGCGCTTCGCGCCCTGCCTCGGTCAGGGCACGTGCCAGCTTGCGGCTGTTGCGGATTTCGCCGTAGGCGCTCAAGGTTTGGTGCAGCTCCGCCTCCTCGGTGCTGGCCAGCCACTCGGCAGCCGTAATGCCGCCGCGTGTGTCCATGCGCCCATCCAGCGGACCGTCAAAACGGATGGAAAAACCGCGTTCGGGCGTATCGATCTGCCAGGAACTCACACCCAGATCGGCCAGGATGCCGTCCACCGGCAAAGCCTTGTTCAGACGCAGAAAACGCTGCAAGTGGCGGAAGTTTTCGGGCACCAGGGTAAAGCGCGGGTCCCCCGAAAAGGCTTCCGCATTGCGGGCCGCATCCGGATCCTGATCAAAGGCGATCAGTCGCCCCTCTTCCCCCAACGCTTCGAGTATGCCGCGCGCATGGCCTCCTCCACCGAAGGTGGCATCCACATAGGTGCCGCCGGGACGGATGCGCAAGGCCTCCAGGGACTCGCGGAAAAGCACGGGCTGGTGGTAAACATCAGAGCGCATCGGGGGGGGTGCCGCCAAGCAGTTTGCTGGCCAGCGCTTCCAGGCGTTCGCCGCCTCCGGAGCGCTTGGCATCCAGTTTGTCAGGAGCCCAGAGTTCCACACGGTCCATCGCCGCCATGAACACCACCTCCTTTTTGATGCCGGCCTTTTTGAGCAAGGCCGATGGAAACAGGAGCCGATCAGCGGCATCCAGGGTGAGCTCCTTGGCGCTGTCCATAAACAGCCGCAGGAATTCCCGATGCTCGGGATTGTAGCGGTTCAGGCGCGCCTTCAGATCGGCCGTGGTCTCCTCCCAGGTGGACCAGGGATACAGCTCCAGGCTGTCCTCAAAGCCGTTTTTGACCACGAAGCGGACCTGGTCCTCCGGGCGCAATTGGCGCTTGAGGTCAGCAGGCAGTTTGCCCCGACCCTTGTCGTCAACCTTGACGCGATACTCGCCTATTAAAGAGGACAGTCCAGCCACAATGGTGTGCTTACACCGCTAATGTAGCCAGTTCTTCCCACTATTTACCACTAACTACCACATCCTCCCACAACAAAAGTTTTCCACAATCCGACCGCCTCCGGCGAAGCCAAAGCGCCTCCAACATCAATCATAAACCACTTAAAATCAATGTCTTGAACAGTGTGCCAGACCTGCTGACAGGCCCATATCATGGATCTCCGGCATGGCCTGAAGCTGCTGAACAATGGCATCAGTTGGAGCAAATGGTCCAAAGTGGGTGCTCTGGTGGGAGCTTGTGGGAAGCATCCTTGCGCAGGCGCGCATGCAGCCCGCACTCCGACACCAACAAGCAGAATGCCTGCACTTACTAAGTGGCCTGGGATTGCCACCCTATTCCCTCTCGTGAACATCTATTTTGAGGCCGAAGTACCCTTGTCCATCACCCGGCGTGCCCCCTTTCCAATGCCTACAACCAACGCGCGTTGACCATGGCCCCTACTCGTGCGGTTTTGCGGATTTGGTCCCTCCTTGTGCTGTTTTTTGCCTGGGGAACGGGGCAGGCCCAACTGCCCAGCGTCCAATTTGATTTTACGGATGGCTATGCCTTTGAGGGAAACTTCAGGGGTGTCAACATGGAGACCTTTTTCGCCTCCGGCAAATGCACACCGGACAGCGGTCTGCACTGGGCCTCCGCCAACAGGGAACTGGCATATCGCATGGGGCAAATCCGTCCGACGGTCCTGCGCTTTGTCGGTGGAGGTATCTCTGATCATACCCACCCCCTTCCGCTCTCCAGCACACAGGGCTACGGGATCTCAACGCAGGGCATCGATTCCAATTGCCATGGCATTTACGGGCGCATGCGCAAACATGCCGACAAGGAATCCGGCCTTCCTGAAGGGTGCCACTACCTCGATGAATTGATTGAATTGGTCGAATACCTTGGCGTGGACAAGGTTAGCGTCATCTATGTCCTCAATATCGCCAACGCCGATCCGGACTCCGAGTTTGCCGCTGTGCAATACTTGCTGGAACGCGGGGTGCACGTCATGGGATTGGAATTCGGCAACGAAGTGGTGGGCATGCTTTCCAACCAGGACGGGGCCACGCCCTGTTCCGCCCTGATGGACAGTAGCGCTACTGCTTGCGCCATTGGACCGGGACCATCCGAATGGCCGGACGCAGGAATGGGGTGTCGGCGTGCCGCTTTTTGCTGTTTTGACGACTACATCAACCACCTGGTCATCGAGCAGTGGATGCTGAAGTACCTCATTTTAAAAGGGGTTTACCCGCATTTGAAGGCGGGCATTCCCATGGCGCCGCTGAAGACTTCCAACGAGTTCATTTTGGATGACATCGAAGGCACACCACAAGCACGCCGCTACGAATTGTGGAATAGAGAAGCCCATGATTTTTTGGCTACGGAAACGTGGATTGATGCCATGGTCTACCACGTCAGCTACCGCCGGTGGTACAAATCATGTGGCAGCGAGCTCTACGATTTCTACACCTGCATGAGCAATCCGTCGATCAGCTCCTGCACCACGCAGTTCAAAAACATCTTCCCGTGCCTTCTGCAGGATTTCAAACACTT
>JAUIHG010000052.1 GCA_030432405.1 Bacteroidia bacterium
GCCGCTGATCTCACTGACGAGCACGCCGCCCCAACGCTCGATGAGTGCCTCGAGGGTATCACGCTCGAAGCGGGAAGCAACGCCGTCGCCGTCTACATCAAATACAAAAAGGTTGCTCGGGCCAATAGTGGATTTAGTAATCGGTTGTTCAGGGCCGAATCCTGTTGTTTGTGCGGTTAGTTTCAGCATGCAACCCAAGGCAATGCCTACCACGAATAAACGCTTCATGTTTTATGAGTCTTGATTTATTGTGAATACTCCGACTATACAATGTGTTTCAATACAATGTAGCCCAAATCGCTGCCGCTGCCAAGAAGAAACCGGGTAGGTTGGAACTACCGGATAGAAGGCATAGTGAGACTTAGTCCAAGAATGGACGCTACACCCCTTCCCCCGCCTTGAGTTTCTCCGCGTTTTCCGCGGTTTGCAGGGTTTCGATGAGCTCGCTGAGGTCGCCGTTGAGGACTTCGGTGAGGCGGTAGAGCGTGAGGTTGATGCGGTGGTCGGTCACGCGGCCCTGTGGGAAGTTGTAGGTGCGGATTTTGGCGGAGCGGTCGCCGGAGGCGACCAGGGTTTTCCGCTGCCCGGCGATCTTGTCCAGGTGCTCCTGCAGCTTGACCTCGTAGAGGCGGGTGCGCAGCACCTTCATGGCGCTTTCGCGGTTTTTGATCTGCGAGCGCGAGTCCTGGCATTCCACCGTGGTGTTGGTGGGCAGGTGCACGATGCGCACGGCCGATTCGGTCCGGTTCACGTGCTGGCCGCCCGCGCCGCTGGCGCGGAAAACGTCGATGCGCAGCTCGTCGGGGCGGATGTCGACGTCCACTTCATCGGCCTCGGGCAGCACGGCCACGGTGGCCGCAGAGGTGTGCACCCGGCCCTGGCTTTCGGTGGCCGGCACGCGCTGCACCCGGTGCACGCCGCTTTCGTATTTGAGGATGCCGTAGACGTCTTCGCCGCGCACGTTGACGATGATTTCCTTGAAGCCGCCCGCCGTGCCGGGGTTGGAACTGACGGGTTCCAGGGTCCAGCCGCGTTCCGCGGCGAAGCGCTCGTACATGCGGTAGAGGTCGCCGGCAAACAACGCGGCTTCATCCCCGCCCGTGCCTGCGCGGATTTCCAGAATGGCGTCCTTGCCGTCTTCGGGATCCTTGGGGATGAGCAGTTTTCGGATTTCCTCCTCCAGCTCCACCTTTTCGCTTTCGAGGCGTTCTTTTTCGCTTTTGGCCATGGCGCGCATGTCCGCGTCGTCTTCGGCCAGCATGGCCTCGGCCTCCTCCAGGCCATCGAGCACGGCCTTGTAGCGGTCGGTGGCCTCAACGATCACGCCCAGGTCCTTGTATTCCTTGTTCACGCGGCGAAAGCGCGTGGCGTCCTTGACGAGTTCGGGATCGCCGAGGGATTCGCCCAGGTTGGACCAACGGTCGCGGATGGCTTCGAGCTTATCGAGCATGGCGGCAAAAGTACGGGGATGGAGCGGCCCTGCTGACGGCAGACCAGCATCCGCCTGGCGCCGGTCTATCGGATCGGTCCGAACACCGAAAGGCCGCGCGGGTCGAGCAACAGCACGCGGTCGCGGTCCAGGCGCCAGCCGGTCCGGGTTTCGGGTTCGCCCGGAAGGGCGAAAGGCGACTCAAAACCGCTGCGCACATCGTGCAACACCCCGCGTCCGTTGGCGTCCTCGTAGACCACGCGGTCGGGAAAGACCTGGAAGCGGCGGATGCCCGGTCCGCCGAAGCGGTATTCGTATGTGCCGAAGGCGTCAAAAACCAGGATGCCCTGCTTGGGGTCGTGCAGGTAGAGGCGCTCGTTGCGTTCCACCAAGCGCACAGGCTGTAGTTCCTTGCCCAGAATGTAGTTCAGCGGTTCGGTGCGGCGCTGGACCTGGCCGCGGTCGTCGAGCTTGACCAGTTGGAAATTGGCCTCATCGTAGAGCCAGATGCGGCCGTCGCGGGCCAGGCCCACGGTGCGGACCATCTGGAAGCCGAGGCTGCGCAGGTTCAGTTCCGCGCTGATGCCCAGGGTATTGCTGAGCAAAAGCACGGTAAGGTATTCGGGATAGTAGACCAGGATGCGCAGCGGGTTGGCCGCGTCCAGGCCGCCGACCGCGCCAAAGCGCACTTCGGAAATGCGGTAAAGCAGTTGGCCGTTTTCGGCGTAGCGGCGGATGTCCCCGCCTTCGGTGATGGCATAGACGTTGCCCAAGCCGTCGGGCGCCACATGGGCGAAGGCCCCTTCCGCCCGCCAGAGCAAAGGCGCGTCAAAGCTGGGGTCCGCGGCGGCGGCAGCTGGGTTGTTGCGCGGGTGGGCGTTCGAAGCTGCGGTGTCCGAAGCGGTGGTGTCGGATGCTGCGGTGTCCTGCCGGGTCTGCGGAGCCCGCGGGGTCTGCCGGGATTGCGGGGCTTGCTGCGTCTGGCGGGTACCGGGTGCGGCCGACTGGGCCTTGCAGGAACCCATGCCCTGTCCGGCCAGCAAAACACCGAGCAGGCCCAGGAGCATGAGGACGCTCCGCAGCGCTGCTGGCGCACCGGACGCGCGGCGGTGCGGCCGGTTGTGTTCGAGCGCCGTGTCTTCCGGGCGCAGCCCCGGCTGATCGACCTGGGGCATGGGCTGGATGGCCTGCCCGTCCCAATGCAGCAGTTCCAGGGCTTTGCCGTCAAAACGGGCAAAACTGAAATGCGTGATCCAGTCGCCGAGGTTGAGGAACAGCGCGCGGGCGTCCAGCGGATAGCGCGTGGGGCAGTGGCGGTGCCCGAACACATAATAGTCGGCCGGCTGCCGGGCCTGCTGCTCCCGCGACCAGACCACCTGCCGCTCTTTTTCAAACTGGAACGATTCGTCGACATCGGCGTCGGCCTGCCGGCTTTTGCGGCTCCAGAACAGCGCCATGGACACCGCCAGGTTGGGGTGCAGGCGCGCAAAAAGCCATTGGCACAGCCGGTTGCTGAACACTGCCTTGATGAACTTGTAGCCGTGGTCGCCGGGGCCGATGCCGTCCCCGTGGCCCACCACAAAACGCTTTTCGCCAAAGGCGAAACGCTGCAGTTCCCGGTGCACGGGAATCCCGAGTTCCTGCTCGAAATAGCCGAAGTACCACACATCGTGGTTGCCCGAATAGGCCTGGATGTCGATGCCGCGGTCGCGGAGCTCAGCCAGTTTGCCCAGCAGGCGCACGTAGCCGCGGGGCACCACTTCGCGCCATTCAAACCAGAAGTCGAACAGGTCGCCGACGATGTGGATGGCTTTCGCCGAAGGCGCTACATGATCCAGCCAGGCCACGAGGCGTTTTTCCCGTTCCAGGCTGGACGCGTGGTCGGGCACCCCCAGGTGCACGTCGGAGACGAAGTACAGGTATTGGCCGCTGGACATGATCGGTGCAGGTGTTGCACTGCAGCAGGCGGCGGATCCAGCGCTAGGCCAAACCATCACCACCAGGGCATGTCCGCCGGCCCAAAAGCGGGCAGCGGGCGCCCGGCTTGAAGTTAGGCCTTCGGATCGCGCGGCGCGTCGGCGCTGCCGTCGGAACCGCTCCGGTCTTCGGCGCTGGAACCGCTGGTCTGCGCGTCGGAAGCACCCTCCGCATCGGAAGCCGCATCGTTAGCCGCATCAGGCGCGGACTGCTCGGAATCCCTGGAAGCCTCGGAAGCTGGAGCGTCGCTTTCGCCGGCAGGCGCAATGGGCGTTTCCATCTGGCCGCCCGGATCCTGGGCCACGCTGCCGTTGCCGGCGCGCACCTGGTGGCTGAGCTCTTCGGGAATGGTGAAGGGGCGTTCGCCGATCAGGTCTTCCAGGTCGGAGCGGAAGATGATTTCCCGGGCCAGCAGGGCCTGGGCCACGCGCTCCAGTTCTTCGCGTTTTTCCATCAGCAGCTCCTTGGTCCGGCGGTAGGCCTCGTCGATGATGCGCCGCACTTCCTCGTCGATGGCCTGTGCCGTGACGTCGGAATAGGGCTTCTGGAAGCGGTAGTCGCCGTTGGGATCGTTGAAGCTGATGTTGCCGATGCGGTCGGTCATGCCGTAGATGGTGACCATGCCGTAGGCCATGCGCGTGATCTTCTCCAGGTCGTTTTGCGCGCCCGTGGAGATGCGCCCGAAGACGATGGATTCGGCCGCACGGCCGCCCAGCGTCATGCACATCATGTCGGTGAGCTGTTCGACGGTGTAGAGGTACTGCTCCTTGGGCAGGTACTGCGCGTAGCCCAAAGCCGCGATGCCGCGCGGAATGATCGAGACCTTGACCAGCGGATCGGCGTGCTCCAGGAACCAGCCGCAAATGGCGTGGCCGGCCTCGTGGTAGGCGATGATCTTCTTCTCCTCGGGGGAGATGAGTTTGTTTTTCTTTTCCAGGCCCCCGATGACGCGGTCGATGGCGTCGTTGAAGTCCTGCATTTCCACCGCGGCCTTGTTGCGGCGTGCGGCAATCAGGGCCGCCTCGTTGCAGACGTTGGCAATTTCGGCACCGGCAAAACCGGGCGTTTGGGCGGCCAGTTTGTAGGCGTCCACATCGCCGGAAATCTTGATCGGCTTGAGGTGCACCTTGAAGATCTGCTCGCGGCCGGTATGGTCCGGCTTGTCGATCGAGATTTGGCGGTCAAAACGGCCCGGGCGCAGCAGCGCCGAGTCGAGCACGTCCGGACGGTTGGTGGCGGCCAGCAGGATCACCCCCTTCTCGGAGCTGAAGCCGTCCATTTCCACCAGCAACTGGTTGAGCGTGTTTTCGCGCTCGTCGTTGCTCTGCATCATGTTCTTGCCCCGGGCACGGCCGATGGCGTCTATCTCGTCGATGAAAATGATGCACGGCGCTTTCTCGCGGGCCTGCTTGAACAAATCGCGCACGCGCGAAGCCCCCACCCCGACAAAGAGCTCCACAAAATCGGAGCCGGAGATGGTGAAAAAGGGCACCTGGGCCTCACCGGCCATGGCCTTGGCCAGCAGCGTTTTACCGGTACCCGGCTCGCCGACCAGCAGCACCCCCTTGGGGATCTTGCCGCCCAGCGAGGTGTATTTCTTGGGATTCTTGAGGAAGTCCACCACTTCCATGACCTCCTGCTTGGCCTCATCCAGGCCCGCCACGTCCGCAAAGGATACGTTCACCTTGGTGTCGCGGTCGTAGAGGTTGGCGCGGCTCTTGCCGATGTTGAAAATCTGTCCGCTGCCGCCCATGGCGCCACCGCCGGTCACCCGGCGCATGATGAACAGCCAAATGGCGATGATCACCACGATGGGCAACACCCAGGCCAGCAGCGTCTTCATCCACTCCACCTGCGTGCGCGAATCGATGTTGATGCGGCTGTCCGTGTTGGCGTCGTTGTAGGCCTTCACGTCGTCGATGAAGCTCTCCGCACTGGCGGGTTCCAATTGATAATGCGGTTCGCGGCCGAGGTTGTCCTCCTTGAATTCGTCGCTGTTTTTGGCGGCGTCGTTCAGGGTGATTTCCACGTACTCGCGGCTCGAGCTCTTGACCAGCGTCACGTCCTTCACATACCCATCCCGCATCATTTCCATGAAGCGGGTTTCGTTGATGCGCTCGACCTGGTTGGCCAGGAAGGTGTTGAACTGGATGCCCAACAGCAGCACGGCGGCAATGCCGTACAGCCAATAGAAATTGAACTTCCGTTTGGGCGGTTGCCCGTTCGGCTGGCCTTTTTGCTGCCGGTTGGGCTGCTGGCGCTTGTTGTCGTTGTCGTTGCGGATGATGCTCACGGTGTGGGGTGGGTGCGGGAGTTGGGGGAGCGTGGTGTCCGGTGTTCTTTCCGCCTCCGGCGAAAACCGGGGGCGGCATGGGAGCAGCGCCGCTGGGGCAGGTGCTGGTTCGGGTCCGGGCTGGTGAAGGAGGAAGGGGGTTCGCCGGTAGGCGAAATCCTGCTGATGCGTGGCGGGCTGTCCGGTGGATCAGTCCTCGTAGCGCGTCAGCGGCGCATCGCTCCAGAGCTCCTCAAGGTTGTACAGTTGGCGTTTTTCCGGGAGGAAAACGTGCACGACCGTGTCCACGTAGTCGATCAACACCCATTCGCAGTTGTTGTACCCTTCGGAGTGCCAGGGATGTTCCCCGGTGTGCTCGCGCACCGTGCGGTCGATGTGTTCAGCGATGGCCTTCACCTGGGTGGTGGAGGTGCCGTTGCAGAGGATGAACGTATCCGCTACGGCTTCCGGAACGTCGCTCAGGTCCAGGGACACGGCATCGACGCCCTTTTTATCGCTGATGGATTCGAGGATCAGATCCCGGAGTTGCTCGGCACTTTGTCCGGCGCCTTCGGTGCCGGAGGGTGCATCGGAAGATGGATTTGCTCCGTCGCGCTTGGGGAAGTCCCTTTGCGGGGACGACGTGGTCGTGGCGGAAGGGGCAAAGACTCGGGTCGGCTCGTTCACACGCAGGTGTTGCTGGGCAGAATCCGGACCCTGCTCCGCAGGCTCCGGTGGGCCAAAAGGCCCGTGGAATGGGTGACTACCCGAAATTACGCTTAATTCAATGGCTTTGTTGGAATGGGGTTCGGTTGGCGGAGGATTGTCCGCAAGACCGGCCGAAACACATGACCATGGAAAGGCCCTTTTCGACGCGTGCGGATGCTCCCCACTGGGGAAATGGTTGGCCCGGCCTTTCGGCCGAAGGCGCCCCCGCAGGAACGGTCTTTGACCCGACCGGTGAGGAAGCCGCTGCTCAACCGCCGAAAACCCGGTGGCTGGGGCAGCACTGCCTCATTGTTGAAACGCTGGACTCCACCAACGGGTTCGCTGCGGAGCTGTTGCGCGCATCAAAATCCAACACGGCTTCCCGAGCAAAAACCGCGCCGCCGCCTGGTTGCGTCATTATGGCGCGGGAACAGCGGGCTGGTCGCGGCCAATTTGGCACGTCCTGGCACCAGGCTGCGCCGTCCGGGCAGCAGCCCGAAGGCCTGGCCATGAGCGCCATCTGCTACCCGGATTTCCTGCGTGCCGACGCCGCCTTTTTCTGGAACATGGCCGTGGCACTGGCCGCGCTGGAAGGCGTCCAACAGCTTTTGGGCCTGCACCATGGCCTGACGGCCGAAACCGCCGCAACCGCAACGGCAACCCAACCCGTCCTGCGCCTCAAATGGCCCAACGACCTGGTCTGGGTGCCAGACGCTGCATACGACCGCGGTGGAAGCGCCAGCTTGAAGGCCGGGGCCAGCGCCGCTAGCCCCACTGCGGCCGTCTCCTGGCGAAAGCTCGGCGGCCTGTTGATCGAAAACGGCCTGGGCGGCAAACGCCTGACGCACAGCATCGTAGGCTTAGGCCTGAACCTCAACCAGGCCGCTTTCCCGCCCGATTTGCCCAACCCGGCATCCCTTTGGCAGGTGGATGGGCGGCAGCGTTCGCCGGAGGCGGCCCTGCGGGCCTTTTGCCAGACCCTGGAGCCGCGCTACGAACAGCTGCAGGCAGGAGCTACCGGCGCCCTCAAACGCCACTACCTGCAGGCGTTGGACGGCTATGGGGAATGGCGCCTGTACCGTGAAGGCCAGCGGATCTTTGAAGGGCGCATCGCCGGGGTGGAGGACAGCGGGCACCTGGCCCTGGAAGACCGCAACGGCGTGCTGAAACGCTACGCCTTCAAGGCCGTCGAGCGGGTGCTGCCCGGTGCTTAACGCACGCGGTTTCAATGCGGAATCCGCGGCCAATGGGCGCCTGCGGCCTGCAGGCCTTCGGCGAACGCGGCATCCCGGACCAGCACCTCCAACCACACGTCCAGCGGCAGGTAGAGGCGGTAATCGGATACGGTCCTGGCCTGGTGGAGCTCGGCCTGCAGGGCCTGAACCACCTGCTCCAGGTTGCTGCCGGCCGTGGTTTTGGGCAGGCGCTGCAGGAACAGGTACATCGGCCGCTCGAAGGTGTGGTCAAAACGGTTCTGGCGCAGGATGGCCGCCGCGCGTTCGGCCGCAAAGGCCCGGTTGCCCAGGTCCACATGGGCCAGCAGCAGGGCCATGCGGCCAACGGCAAACTGAATGGGCATGCGCTTGAGGTCTGCATCCCGCTCGTTTTCCAAAAACGCGTCGATGGCCTGCTCGGGACGGCCCCGGGTCCAGTGGTAGAGCCCGCGTTTCATGGCAATGTCGATCCGGTGGCTGGCCGCAAAAGGCATCGGGGCCTCGCTTTCGGCCTGCAGGGCCTCAGCCCACTGGCTGCCCTCCAGCTCCTGGCCGGTGAGGGCCGCATAGTGGTAGGCATGCGCGGCGATGCACTCCAGGCGCTTGGTGGCCATGCGCGTATTGTGCGTGGGCGTATTCCGAATCCGTTCCACGAGCTCCGGCACGCTGTCCAATTGCTGGCGCATCAGCAGGCGGTTGGCCAGGTTGTAGGCGGTGGAAAACTGGAATTGCGGGTTTTCCTCCAGCAGGCCTGGTTCTTCGGCATACAGCGTCAAAACCTCCCGCTGCCGCGCTTCCGAAGCCTCCAGGTTGGATTCCAGCACGTGGAAATGGCTCCAGGCCAACAGGTAATACAAGCGGGTGGTGGCGTTGGATGATTCGGCCATGCGCCGGCATTCCGGTGCCTCCATGGCTTCCAGCAGCGCACTGCGCGCCTCGCGGTCGCTACGCCAATTGCCTTCCCAAACGCGGTAATAGAGCCGTAAGGCCCGGCTGTATTCCAGCAGTTTTTCGGCGGCGGTCTCCATGCCTTCCAATGCCGCATGGAGGTTTTCGCGGCGGTACAGTTTGTCGCGCCTTCCGGCGAGCACAATGCGCCGCACTTCGTGCGTCTGCCAGAGCAGGTCCTGGCGGTGGCTTTCGCCGGCCAGGCGGGCGGCCCGGTCCAGGGCTTTGAGCGCTTTGTCCTGCAGGCCGCGGTCTTTGAGCAGGGCGGCCTGGCGCAGGAGGAATCGCGCCTCGTCCGAAGGCACCTGGCCTTCGAGGTACTGGATGAGGCTGCGGCTGACGGCCTTGAACAGGTAAGCCTTGAGCGGCTTGAGCTTTTTGGCGCCCCATTCGGCCTCCAACCGGGCTTTTATCTCATCATCGGAGGCCTTTGCGCTGCGCGCGATGGCGTCAAACAGCTCCGCATAGCGCGCATGTTCGCTTTGGGCGGAAGCCTCGCGCTTGAAGTGCTGCTTTTCCCGCCGGCTCATGGACCGGATCAGGACAATCAGGGGGTCGGGGCGTGCCATGGAGGGACCAACAATGCGCGGATGGCCATTGCAGGCCCTCCACATTCTATTGCCTTACGGCGAATCCGGGTCCCGGGGTTTCGCGCCCGGCGGCAGATTTGCCGTACGCCTGAATCCATGCCGGAATCCGCGCCCGAATCCGCAGCTCCAACAACGCCGCGATCAGCCCCCGAATCCGCGGCTCCACCAGCGCCAGAAACAGCGCCCGGCTG
Organism: Bacteroidia bacterium; assembly: GCA_030432405.1. GTDB lineage: Bacteria > Bacteroidota > Bacteroidia > Chitinophagales > BACL12 > WGOA01. The sequence continues at coordinate 9,330 of JAUIHG010000052.1, forward strand.
AACGCCTTGGTCAGGCTCCGGGGATGCGCGGCAGTCCGGCAGTATCGGCGGCCAACTGCGCCGCATAGGCGGTGCCCTGCTGCCGGGCGGCCATCCAGGAATCCAGCGGCAGGTACAGCCGGTAGTCCGAGCTGGCGCGGGCCTTGAGCAGGGCCTTTGCGGCTTCCCGCAACAGCTTTTGGCGCTGCCCGGCCAGGGGATTTTGGCCCAGGGCCTGCACCAACTCCAACAGCAGCGGTTCAAAGGCAAACGGCGAAGGTTTTTTGCGCTGCTTGCGCAGGCGGGCGGCGGCCATGTCGCCGGCCAGGCCGGCATTGTTAAGGTCCAGGTGGGCCAGCAGGAAGGCAGCGTGCGCCATGCATTCCTGTACCGGCATGCGGGCCAGCATGGCTTCGCCGAGCAGGCGGTGCAGGCGTTCGGCCGCCTCCCCGGGGCGGCCCAGACACCAGTCGTACAGGCCCCGCTTAAGCTCTGCGTCCAGGCGGAAATGCGTGCCGATTTTGGGCAGCATCGTGTCCCAGTCCTGCAGGATTTCGGCCCAGGCCGTAGCCTCCAGGTCCTGTCCGGTCATGGCGGCATAATGCACCCCGAGCCCGACCAGGCCGGTGTAGCGTTTGGTCAACAGGCGCGCATTGGAACAGGGGATGTTGCGGATGCGCTCCACGGCCTTCGGCACCTGGTCCCATTCCAGGTTGAGGATGGCCCGGTTGGCCAGGTTGTGCGAGACGGTGATGCCCAGAGCCGGCAAGCCTTCCAACAGGCCGGGTTCCCGGTCAAACAGCACTTGCACCCGCCGCAGGTAGTCTTCGGACTGGCGGTAATCCTTTTCGGCGTGGTGGTATTGGCTCCAGGCCGAACAGGCAAACACCTGCGCCATGGCATTGGGGCTTTCCGGAAGTTCCCGGTAGCGCGCCGACTCCAGATCGGCCCGGAGTTTTTCGGCGGCTTCTTTGCCCGCGCCGTCGGTGTTGCGCCAGGTGCGGTCAAACGCCCGGTTGTAGATCCGTAGGGCGCGCTGGAGGTCCTTCTGCCGTTCCAGGGCCTCCTCCATGCGGTCCAGCACTTCGGACATGCGCGTGCTGCGGAAGAGCTTGCCCTTGTGGGCAGCCAGCACAAGACGCTGCACGTTCAGCGCCTGCCAGACCAGGTCAAAGCGGTGGGCATTCAACGCCAGGGTTTCGGCCTTTCGGGCCGTTTTCATGGCTTGTTGGTGCACGCCGCGTTCAAAAAGCAGGTCGGCCTGCCGGATGCTGAACTGCACGCGGTCCACGAGGGAACCGCCGCTGCGAATGCCGAGCAGGGATCGGCTCAGCGCATCAAAGAGGTATTGCTTGCGCAGAGCCAGTTTGTCGGCTCCAAACCGGGACTTCAGCGCTTCCTGCAGCGCGGTGTCCGTTTTGTTTTCGCCTTTGGCGATGGCATCAAACAGGCCCACGTAGCCTGCCGTACTGCGGTGGGTTTTGGCTTCGCGTTTGAAGTGCTGTTTTTCCCTCGGGGACAGCGAACGCACCAGGGCAAACAAGGCATCCTGACGGGGCATGGAGCAGCGGATCTGGCTTCAAGATAGGGGCCAGCACAGACCGCGGGCAAGTCAGCAGGCGCCCTTCCGGGACGGGACAGCAGGGCTGCTCAAAACACTTCCCGTGCAATGCGCAAGACAGGGTCGGCCTTGGACATGGTGTAGTAGTGCAGGCAGGGGACACCGTGTTCAATCAATTCCTTGCTCTGCTGGATGGCCCACTCCACGCCCACTTCCATGGCCGCCTGGTTGTCCTTCGCCGCCTCCACGGCGGCGGAAAGGTCTTCTGGGATGTCCAGGTGGAAGACCGGTGGCAGCGAATGGATCTGCCGTTTGCCGGTGATCGGCTTGAGGCCCGGGATGATGGGAATGGTGATGCCGATGTCGCGGCATTGTTTTTCAAACTCGAAGAAAACCTTGTTGTCGAAAAACATCTGGGTGACGATGTAATCCGCCCCCATGTCCACCTTGTGTTTGAGCCAGCGCAGGTCGCTGCCCAGGTTGGGCGCTTCAAAATGCTTTTCGGGATAGCCGGCAACGCCGATGCAGAAATCGGTGGCGTGTTCGTAGGCGGTTTCCTCGTGCAGGAATTTGCCCTTGTTCATGTTGGCCACCTGCTCCACCAGTTCACTGGCGTAGTGGTGCCCGCCTTCCGACGGTGCAAAGCGGCGTTCGTTTTTCAGGGCATCGCCGCGCAGCAACAGGAAGTTTTGCACGCCCAGGTAATGCAGCGTGAAAATGGCGTCTTCGGTTTCCTCCTTGGTGAAGCCCCCACAGACTAGGTGCGGCACGGCGTCCACCTTGTAGTGGGCCGAAATGGCCGCGCAAATGCCCACCGTACCGGGCCGTTTGCGCACCGGCACCTTCTGCACCAATCCGCCGCCGGCCTTTTTATACGTGATCTCTTCGCGGTGGTAGGTCACGTCCACAAAGGGCGGTTTGAATTCCATGAGGGGATCCAGGACCGCAAAAAGGTCGTGGATGGTTTTGCCCTTCATGGGCGGCAGGACTTCAAGGCTGAACAAGGTCTTGCTCTTGGCGCGGAGGATGTGTTCGGTGATTTTCACAGGCGGCCAAAGATATCGTTGGCACGGATGGATGTGCACACGTGCGCAAGGTCCTATCTTCGTCCTTCGCCGTTCCGGCGGCCGTAACGGCGGCTGCCATTCCGGGGCGGCTTATCCAGAAAGACCGAGGGAATCGGCCCTGTGACGTCTTGGCAACCCTGACCGCCTTCCGGCGAAGGCTTTCCAGCAGCGCGGATCTTGCTCCAAAGGCCCGCTGAAGCCTTCGCCAACCGGCACAACCGGAAGGCCAGAAGGTGCCCCACCGACCCGGAACGCTTGCCACCGCAAGCCCTCCAGGAACGATAAGCGCTCCTTTCATGCGGTACCACAACAACCTGCGCGATCGCCTCGCGGCCCTTTTTGCCCAACGCATCCTCGTTTTGGACGGGGCCATGGGCACGATGATCCAACGCTACAGCCTTTCGGAAGCCGACTTCCGGGGCGAGCGCTTCCGGGATCATCCCGTGGACCTGAAGGGCAACAACGACCTGCTGTCCATTACCCGGCCCGATGTGGTGCGCGCCATCCACGCCGAATACCTGGCGGCCGGCGCGGACCTGATCGAGACCAATACCTTCAGTGGCACCTCGATTGCCCAGGCGGATTACCACCTGGAGGAGGTGGCCTATGAACTCAACAAGGCCTCCGCCACGCTGGCGCGCGAAGCCGCCGATGCGGCCTCCACGCCCGAAAAACCGCGCTTTGTGGCCGGGGCCCTGGGACCGACCAACCGCACGGCTTCCATTTCTCCGGACGTCAACAACCCCGGGTACCGGGCCGTGACCTTCGAGCAATTGGCAGAAGCTTACGCCACCCAGGCCCGTGGCTTGCTCGACGGCGGCGCGGACATCCTGCTGGTGGAAACGGTTTTTGATACGCTCAACGCCAAGGCCGCCGTGTTTGCCCTGGAACGCGTTTTTGAGGAGCGCGGCGAACGCTGGCCGGTCATCATCTCCGGCACCATTACCGACGCCAGCGGCCGCACGCTGTCCGGCCAGACGCCCGAAGCCTTCTGGGTCTCCCTGCAGCACGCCGAGCCCCTGGCCATCGGCCTGAACTGCGCGCTGGGCGCCAAGGACATGCGGCCCCACATCGAGGCCCTGTCCAATACGGCCAGTTGTTTTGTGAGCGCCTATCCCAACGCGGGCCTGCCCAACGCCTTCGGCGAATACGACGAGGGCCCGGATGAGATGGGCAGCCAGTTGCGCGACTTCTGCGCCTCCGGATTTTTGAACCTGATCGGCGGCTGCTGCGGCACCACGCCGGACCACATCCGGGCCATGGCGGCCGTAGCGGCCGAATACCCGCCGCGCCAGCCGGCGCAGCCTTCGCCATACCTGGCGCTTGCCGGATTGGAGCCTTTGACCATAACGCCGGAAACCAATTTTGTCAACGTTGGCGAGCGCACCAACGTGACCGGTTCGCGGCGCTTTGCCCGCCTCATCAAATCCGAAGACTACGACACGGCTCTGGAAGTGGCCCTGCACCAGGTGGAGGGCGGCGCGCAGGTGCTGGATGTGAACATGGACGAGGGCATGCTGGATTCGGCCGCGGCCATGCGGACCTTTTTGAATTTGCTGGCCGCCGAACCGGACATCGCCCGCCTGCCGATCATGGTGGACAGCTCCAAATGGAGCGTGATTGAAGAAGGCCTGCGCACGCTGCAAGGCAAAGGCGTGGTCAATTCGATTTCGCTCAAGGAAGGGGAGGAGGCCTTTTTGCAGCAGGCCCGATTGGTGCGCCGCTACGGCGCGGCGGTGATCGTGATGGCCTTCGACGAGCAGGGCCAGGCCGATACGCTGGAGCGCCGGGTCGAGATTTGCAAACGCGCCTACAAGCTCCTGACGGAGGAGGTCGGTTTCCCGCCCCAGGACATCGTTTTTGATCCCAACATTTTTGCGGTGGCCACCGGCATTCCGGAGCACAACCGCTATGCCCTGGATTTCATCGAAGCCACGCGGCGCATCAAGGCGGAACTGCCCGGTGCGTTGGTGTCCGGCGGCGTGAGCAACGTCAGTTTTTCGTTTCGCGGCAACGACCCGGTGCGCGAGGCCATGCACGCGGCGTTCCTTTACCACGCCATCCAGGCGGGCATGGACATGGGCATCGTCAACGCCGGGCAGCTGGCCGTCTACGACGACATTCCCAAAGACCTGCTGGAGCATGTCGAGGACGTGATCCTGGCGCGCCGGGAGGACGCCACCGAACGCCTGGTGGCCTTTGCGGAAAACGTGCGCGGGGAAGCCCGCACGGCCGTCAAGGATGAAGCCTGGCGGGAGGCGCCTGTCGGCGAACGCCTGCAGCACGCGCTCATCCAGGGCATCACCACCCACATTGAGGAAGACACCGAGGAAGCGCGGCAACTGGCTGCCGCACCACTGGAGGTGATCGACGGCCCGCTCATGGACGGCATGAGCATTGTCGGCGACCGCTTTGGGGCCGGCAAGATGTTTTTGCCCCAGGTGGTCAAGTCGGCCCGGGTGATGAAAAAGGCTGTGGCCTACCTGACGCCCTACATCGAAAAAGAAAAACAAAGCGCCGGTTCCAGCCAAGGCAAAGTCCTGATGGCCACGGTCAAGGGCGACGTGCACGACATCGGCAAAAACATCGTCGGGGTGGTGCTGGGCTGCAACAATTACGAGGTCATCGACCTGGGCGTGATGGTGCCTGCCGACAAGATTCTCGACGCGGCGCTGGAACACGGCGTGGACCTCATCGGCCTGTCCGGCCTCATCACGCCGTCCCTCGACGAGATGGTGCACGTGGCTTCGGAAATGGAGCGGCGCGGCATCGACCTTCCGTTGATGATCGGTGGAGCCACGACTTCCCGCGCGCACACAGCCGTGAAAATCGAACCGGCGCGGCAGCATCCCGTGGTGCACGTGCTGGACGCCAGCCGCGCGGTGGGCGTGGCCGGCAAACTGCTGGGGGCCGACAAGGAGGCCTTTCATTCGAATTTGCGTGCCGAATACGGCCAACTCCGCGCCCGCCACGAAGGCAAGTCGAGCACCGAGCGCTTGGTGCCGCTGGCCGAAGCGCGGATGAACGGAATGACGTTGGACCCGGCGTTTGAACCGCCCCAACCCCGGCGACCCGGCGTGCACCGCATCCATGGCCAGGACCTGCGCACCCTGTACGGCTACATCGACTGGACGCCCTTTTTCCAGACTTGGGAATTGGCGGGCCGCTATCCGGCCATTCTGGAGGACGCCGTGGTCGGCGAACAGGCCCGGCAACTGCACGCCGATGCCCTGGCCATGCTGGAGCAGGTGGCCGATGAAAACTGGCTGGATGCCCGCGCGGTCTACGGCCTCTTTCCCGCCAACCGGCGCGGGGACGATGTGGTTGTTTGGACCGATCGGTCCAGAACCGAGGTCCACACCGTTTTGCACCACATCCGGCAGCAAAACAAAAAGGCCGCCGGCCGGCCCAACTACTGCCTGGCGGATTTTGTGGCGCCGGAAGATGCACAGGGCGCTGCGCGCGAAGACTGGATCGGGGCCTTCGCCGTGACCGCAGGGCACGGCATGGAGCAGCGCAAGCGCGCCTTCCAGGAAGCGCACGACGACTACAACGCGATTTTGCTCCAAGCCCTGGCCGACCGCCTGGCGGAAGCCTTTGCCGAATACCTGCACCAAAAGGTGCGCCGGGAGGATTGGGGTTATGCGGCCGAGGAGCAGCTTGACAACGAGGGGCTGATCAAGGAGGCCTACCGGGGCATTCGCCCGGCACCGGGCTATCCGGCCTGTCCGGACCACACCGAAAAGGCCACGCTCTGGGCACTGTTGGATGTGGAAGCGCAGACCGGCATTTCCCTGACCGAGTCTTATGCCATGTACCCGGCGGCGTCCGTCAGCGGTTGGTATTTCCAGCATCCCGAGGCCCGCTATTTCGGCACCGGCAAAATCCTGCCGGATCAGCTCGGCGACCTGGCCGCCCGCAAGGGCATGCCCGTAGAGGAACTGGAGCGTTGGCTGCGGCCAGTGCTGGCGGAAGGAACTCCGCAGAAGGTGTAACTAAGCGCCGAAATGCGCCAAAATCGACGTGGTATTGCGGTTGTTGCATTGGTGCTGTTCGGGGCACTGGCGCTGCGCATCTGGGTGATCCAGGACCCGGACCTGCATCCGTGGGACGAGCGCTTCCATGCGCTGGTGGGCCTGCACATGGCCGACGATCCTTTGAAGCCCACGCTGCATCCCGACCCGGCCATGCCCTATGACTATTGGGAGTGGACCAACAACCACGTCTGGCTGCACAAGCCGCCCATGGCTCTGTGGTCCATCGGGGCCTCCACCGCCGTTTTTGGCAATGCCGTTTGGGCCGTTCGGGTGCCTTCGGTGGTGTACGGCTGGCTGACGGTGCTGTTGACCGGGCTTTTGGCGCGTCGATGGTTTGGCACACGGGCCGCGCTGTGGGCCTTGTTGCTGGCGGCCATCAACCCGACGGCGCTGGAGCTGATTGCGGGGCGATCCAGCACAGACCATGTGGACACGGCCTTCTGTTTCTGGGTGGCCCTGAGCGTGCACTTCGGCTACCGTTGGGTGCGCGACCCTCGTTGGCACAAGGTGGCGTTGCTCGGGCTGGCCGGCGGCATGGCGGTGCTGAGCAAATGGGCCACCGCCCTGTTGGTGGGGCCGTTGGTGTTGGTCATGCTGCTGCAATCGCCGCAGGCGCGTTTGCCGAAGGCGTGGATGCAGGGGGTCTTCGGATTTGTGCTGGTGCTGCTGCTGCCGGGGCTGTGGTCCTGGTGGACCAAAGCCCAGTATCCGCTCGAGGCAGCCTGGGAATCCGAATACAACCGCCTGCATTTGTGGGAGGCCCTTGAAGGCCATAAACACGGGCCCTTTTGGCATGTGCGCTGGCTCTTCCTGATGTTCGGTCCCGCCGGTATGGCGGGGCTGGTGCTGGGCCTGATCTGGCCGTTCCGCCTTTGGCGAAAGTTGGGGAAACACGAAGTTCAGGCCGGCAGCGGGGCGGTACAGGCGCAAGTGGGCGAAGGGGCAGACCAAGAACGCATGGACCGTAGCCCTTTCCATCAGGGCCGCTTCCGGCTGTTGGTTCCCGCACTGTATATCTTCCTGCCGCTGTTGATCTTCAGCCTGGCGGCCACCAAGATGTCGCACTACCTGTATGTGGCTGCACCGGCCATGTGGGCATTCGGGGGTTGGGTGCTGGCCATGCTGATGGCCTGGGCGGCGCGGGGTTGGCGGGAGCGGGTTTGGCGGGGGCAGAGTCGGCCGGAAGGGCTTTCGCCCGCGGGCGAAGACCACCAGACTCTCTCGCGCCAGACACCCTCGCGTCTGGCCCTATGGCGCTCAACCCGCGTGCGCTACGCCCTGGCAGCGGTGCTGTTGGTGGTGGTGTTCTGGAAGCCGGCCGATGAGGTCGGGCGCTTGCTCGACCGCAACGCCCGGGCGGCCCAGCCCGCACCATGGCACGATGAAATGCGGCAATTGGAAGCGCTCGCCGAGCGCCTTCGCGCGGAGCGCGCCAACCCGCGTACCGTGTTTTACCAGGTGGCCGATCAGACGGTGGCCATGTTCCACACCGAAGCGGAGGCCTACGGATGGGTGCCGCCGCCGGAGGATTGGGCCATGCGCGACACCAGTCGCGTCCACGTGGTGGTGCATGCGCCGGACCGGCCGCTGGCCGGCTGGGTCGACACGGGCGCTTGCTGCCCGGACGTGCGGGTCGTATGGGTAGACTGACTCGGGTGGACTGACTCGGGCAGACTGACTCGGGTAGATAGAGCCACGGGCACTGGACGACGCAGGCGGAGGCCTCAGCCCTTAGTCCCTGTACAGCGCCTTGAGCTGGGCGGACACCGTCGGGTAGCGGAAGGCAAAACCCGCGGCCTCCAGTTTTTCCGCGCTGCAGCGCGAAGACATCATCACCGCATCGGCCATTTCACCGAGCGCCAGACGCAGGCCGAATTCCGGCACCGGCATCACCACCGCGCTGCGGCCGGTGGCATCGAGCAGCGTGTGCATCAGGTCCTTCTGGCGTATGGGTTCCGGACCCACGGCGTGGTAGGGGCCTTCGAGTTCCGGATGTTCCAGCGCAAACACAAACTGCTGCGCCAGATCCTCCACGTGCACCGTGGGGTACCACTGTTTGCCGCCACCCAGCGCGCCGGCCACGCCCAAGGGCAGGGTTTTGGCCATCTCCGGCAAGGCCCCGCCCTCCCGGGCGAGCACGATCCCGATGCGCATCTTGACCACCCGCAGCCCGAGCGGCTGCATGCGGTCGGCGGCCTGCTCCCAGGCCACCGCCACTTTGGCCAGGAAATCGTCACCGGCCGTGCTTTCCTCGGTCAGCACCTCGTCTCCACGGCTGCCGTAAAAGCCCACCGCCGAAGCGGAGATAAAGCTGCGCACGGTGTGATCGCGCTTCGCGCGAAGCGCATGTTCCAAGACTTCCGTGCTCCGGATCCGGCTGTCGATGATGGCCTTTTTGCGGGCCTCCGTCCAGCGTTTGTCCGCAATTCCGGCTCCGGCCAGGTGCACGATGGCGTCCACGCCGTCCAGGGCACCGTCGGAAAGGATGCCGGCCTCGAGGTCCCACTGTACGTCGCCGGAGGAGCGGGAGAGGACCCTGGGCGTGTGGCCGCGTTCGCGCAGGGCGCGCACCAGGTATTGGCCGATCATGCCCGTGCCGCCGGTGACGAGCACGGTCTGGGGCGAGGGGGATGCGGACGGGGAAACAGGGTGGGGGGCGTCGGACATGATCTGCGCGCTGCGGGCGTTCTTTAGGGTGAACCTATGAAGAAGCAAACAGCCCGCCGCTGCGGCGGTTCAGGCTTCTTGCACCGGAACGCCATTTCCCTATATTTGTCAACCGCGGCAAACCCACGCTTCCCTCTGCAACCGGTTGAGCCCCAAATCTTTTTGAGCATGCGCCAGCCCTGGTCCGGCATCCGCCGAAGCGCCATCCCATCCGTCCGCCTTTCCTTTTCACCCTTCCGCATGCCGGCACTTTTGCTGTTGCTGGCGGGCGGGCTATTGAGCGGCTGTTACCGCGGGCCCAACGGCGTGAGCTTTGTGCCCCCGCCCGACCTGTCGCGCAACGTGGTGACTTTCCATTTGTCTTCGCAGCCCGACGGGCTGCACCCCTTCAACAACAACTCGGGGGACCGCACCATCATCTTCACCTATACCCAGAAGGCCATCGTGCGCATCGACCTGGGAAGTCTGGAGACCTTCCCGGCGCTAGTGGAAAGCATGCCGGAGGTGTCCGAAGACCAGCTGTACTACAAATACCGCATCAAGCCGGGCATTTACTGGGACAACGGCGAGGAGTTCACGGCCAAGGACGTGCTGTTCACCACCAAAATCCAGGTCTGCCCGCTGACGGACAACGCGGCCGTGCGTCCAATCTACGATACGGTCATCGACGACATCATCCTGGACCCGAACGACCCTTACGCCTTCACCATGAAGGCCAAGAAGGTCTATGCCACCAATGCGGAGATCTTCAGCGAGATCTACATGCAGCAGAAGAGC
>JAUIHG010000053.1 GCA_030432405.1 Bacteroidia bacterium
CCGGCCTGGGCGATGTGCCCACGGCCACGGCGATCATCCGCAGCTGGGAACGCCTGATCGCCATGGTGGGGGCGGACATCGTGGTGGCGGAGAGCGCGCCCATGTCGCTCGCGGCGGCGCACGGGCGGCTGCCGAGCGTGGTGCTGGGGAATACCTTCGCCGTGCCGCCGGCGCACCTGTCGCACTTCCCGCCGCTGACGCCCACGGAGGACTGGCTGCCGCCGCATGAGGCGACGGAGGCCGTGCTGCACGCGGCGCTGGAGGCCACGGACCGACCGGCGCTGCCCTGGCTGCCGGCGCTGTATCGCGGGGATTTGCGGATCTGCGATGGCATCCCGCAGGTGGACCCCTACGAGGAGTTGGACCTGTTCTGAGCCGCCAAACGCCGGTTCCCCGCGTGTTTTTGCGTGACGCCTGAAGCCTTCAAATCCGTTCAATCCGGGATTCCTCACCAGCCCGGCATCTACCAGTATTGGGATGCCGAAGGGAAACTGCTGTATGTGGGCAAGGCCAAAGACCTGCGCAAGCGGGTCAGTTCCTATTTCCGTTCCAACTACGAAAGCCAGCGCATCCGCCTGCTGGTCCGCAAAATCGACCGCATCGAGGTCACCGTAGTGGAGTCGGAAGCCGATGCCCTGCTGCTGGAAAACAGCCTGGTCAAGGAACACCAGCCGCGCTACAACATCCAGCTCAAGGACGACAAGTCCTTCCCCTTCATCTGCATCAAAAACGAACGCTTTCCGCGGATTTTCATGACCCGGCGCCTGGTGGAGGACGGCTCCACGTATCTGGGCCCTTTCACCTCGGTCAAACGGACGCGGAAAATCCTGGAGTTCATCCGCTCGCTTTATCCCATCCGCACCTGCAAGCTGGCCTTGACGGAGCGCAACATCCGGGAGGGCAAATTCAAAATCTGCCTGGAATACCACCTCGGCAATTGCCTGGGCCCCTGCGAAGGCCGGCAAAGCGAAGAAGACTACCTGGACAACATCGCCCAGGTCAAGCATATTCTCAAAGGCCATTTTGCGCCAGTCAAAAAACAGCTCAAAGCCCGCATGCAGGCCCATGCTGAAGCGCTGGAGTTCGAGCAGGCCGAGGAGTACCGGAAACGTCTTGAGGATGTGGAGGCCTACCAGGGCCGCAGCACCATCGTCAGCCCCACGGTGGGCGACGTGGACGCCTTCGGCATTGCCGTCCAGGACGAACGGGCCTTTGTGGGCTGGGTGCGCGTACACAACGGCACGGTGACCCAAACGCGGAGCCTGGAGGTCAGTCGGCAATTGGACGAGGACAAGGCCGAACAATTGGCTTGGGCGGTTCGCCAAGTCCTTCTGGACGCCGGCGGGCCTGTCGGCGAACTCCTGTTGCCCCTGCGGCTGGAAGCCGATACCGAACACGGCAACCTGCCCGAGGCCTGGCTGGAGCAACAACACGTGCCGCTGCGCGGCGACAAGCGCAAGCTCGTGGAACTGGCCTACCGCAATGCCCTGCAACTGAAAAGCGAACGGATGAGCGCGCAGGAAGCGCGCGATCAAAAGCGCCAGCGTTTGGGCGTGCTCGAAGCCCTGCAGCGGGACTTCCGCCTCACCGAATTGCCGGTGCATGTGGAGTGTTTCGACAACTCCAATTTCCAGGGCGATGTGCCGGTGGCCGCCTGTGTGGTGTTCCGGGACGGGAAACCTTCGCGGAAAGACTACCGCCACTTCCACATCAAAACCGTGGTGGGACCGGATGATTTTGCGTCGATGAAAGAGGTGGTCGGGCGGCGCTACAAGCGCCTGGTCGAGGAAGGCGCTTCCCTGCCCCAGCTGGTGGTCATCGACGGGGGCAAGGGCCAATTGAGCAGCGCCATGGAAGCCATCCACGAACTCGGACTGGAAGGGCAGATGACGGTCGTGGGCATTGCCAAAAAGCTGGAGGAAATCTATTACCCCGGCGACAGCCTGCCGATGCACGTGGACAAGCGTTCGCCTTCGCTGAAAATGGTGCAGCAGCTGCGCAACGAGGCCCACCGGTTTGCCATTTCCTTCCACCGCGACCGGCGTTCGGCCAAGACCATGGGCAGCACAGAACTGGAGGGCATTGCGGGCATCGGCAAAAAAAGCCGCGAGGACCTGCTGCGGAAGTTCCGCTCGGTGGCCAAGCTGCAAAAGGCCACCTTCCGGGAAATGGTGGCCGTGGTTGGCGCGCGGCGCGCCCGGATTTTGCTGCGGCACTTCGGCCGCGAAGACGAAATGGACCGAGGTGCCTCACGCCTGGATGCGGAGGAGCCGTCCTGATGCAGCAATGCCACGGGCACGCTGTGGACGCCTGGCAAGCGGATGGACCAAACTGGCGGCGGGCCGTACATGTGGCCTGCCAGCCGGACGCCTGCAACATCCACCCGGCGGCTTTCGTAAGCCATATACGGTGCAAAGCCCATGGCACATCCCGTCCTGGGTGCGTGAATTGCAGCGCTTTCCCCGTGCTGCTGAGCGCATCCCCGAAACGCGCTTCCACGCCTTGCGCGAAGCCTTCGGCCGTTGGGCGGAAGGCCCACCCGAGGTGTCCATCCTTCTGGTGGCGCGGGATGAGGCCGACTACATCGTCTCCTGCCTGGCCTCCCTGGCTGCATTTGCCGATCCCCAGGCCTCAGCGCTGGAACGCGACGAAGGGGGCACGCTGCTGGTTCCCGGCGCATCACCGGTAACCGAGCTGATCGTAGTGGACAACGGCTCCAGCGACGGCACGGCCGATCTGGTGGAACGCTGCGGCCTGAGCGTGGTGCGGGAAAGCCGCGTGGGCATTGACTTTGCGCGGCAACGCGCCCTGGAAGAAGCCCGTGGACGCTTCGTGCTGAGCGTGGACGCCGACTGCCTGTATCCACCGGGTTGGGGCCACGATATGGTGCGCATCCTGCGCGAAGAGCCCGAGCAAGCCTGCCTGTACGGCAACCACCGCTTCATTCCCGACCGTGATCACACGGCCTGGAGTCTGGCGCTCTACCGCTGGCTGGCCGAGCCGGTCAAGAGTTTCCGGTCGGTACGCCATGAATACGTCAATGCGCTGGGCTGCAACATGGCCTTCCGCCGACTGGATGCCACCCGCGTGGGCGGCTGGATGCGTTCACCGGAACTGGCGGGAAGCGGTTTGGAAAGCCCGGCCTCCGAAGGCAGCCCTGACGGCCGCCTGGCCCTGCGGCTATCCGTGTTTGGCCGTCTGTTGCATTTGGACGGCCCGCGGAACACCGTCTGGACCAGTCCGCGGGGATTGGATACGGATGGAGGCCTTTTGCCCGCCTTCCGCAAGCGTATGTTGCGCGAATTGCGCCGAAGCCTGCCGCGCCGGCGCACCATCGTCATCGAGTAGGTACCACAACAGCCTTCGGTCCTTCCGCTCCCACCAAGCTGCGCTCAGGGAGCAGAAGGCTCCGCCGTTTGCTGCTCAAAGCCACCACGCCAAAACGCCGCCTCGCGCTCCTGGAGGGCCGCTTCAATGCGCGCGTGTTCCGCGAACGCTGCTTCGCCGGAGGCGTAGTCGGAAATGCTGCGGTCCAGCACATTGCGCTCCTGCACGATCCGGCCGGCAAAGTGCCGCAGGGTCAACACGTCGTACCAGCTGGCTGCGGGCTGGTCCATGGACTGGCCAGGGGCATCAACGTTGATGGATTCGGGATGCATACAGCCACCGACCCCGGCCTGAATTGCAGTCGCGGCCTGTGTGCTATCCAGTCCCCCGCCGTTGACCACAGGGTAGGCCGCCAACCAGGGCCTCAGCGCCGCCATGTCCACCCAGGAAATCAGGTCCCCGGGTGCAGGTCCTGTGGCAATCCCCATGCCTTCAAAGCGGGGCCGCAGCACGCCGTGTGCACGATCGAAATGCCAGGCCTCCCGCAGGCGCAGAAAACAGAGGGCCGTGTCGCAAGCTGCACGGTCCATGCCACCAGCATGTGGCACAGCCCCATCATCGGAAAAGCGCGCTTGAAAGCGCAAGGCAAAATCTGCATCGGGATGACGGATCACCCCTTCGATGCGGCCGTCCAGCGGAATGTCCCGCCACAGCCGCTTGGTCCATGCGATGTCCGCTGATCGAAGCCGGGGCGGTGGCAGCACGTGAACAGCGCTGTCGCCGTGGGGCACGGACTCCTCACCCAACGTGGGCAAAGGCGCTGCACCCGGTTGCGCTTCGGCACTGCGCACCAACAAGGTCATCAACACAAAAAGTACCAGGACGTAGGCCACCGTTCTGAGGTCCATCAGGTGTTCCGGGGGCATAGTATCCTATCAACGCCAACACCCTGCTGCTCGGTATGCCCATGAGGCCTTTTGTACCCCGAACTCAGCGCACGTAATACACCGGGCTGAGGGTTTTGATGGAGCCGTCCGGCCATTGCACAGCTACCCGGAAGACCACACGGTCGCCAGGCTTGGTACGGCTCAGAATCTGCAGCATCTCGGCGCTGAACTTGTTGCCGGGTGTTTTCGCCGAAGCCGGCGAACCATATTCCGGCGTGTACACCACCTCAAATCCTTTTATGGTATAGCCAACGTCCAGCAGGAATTCGTCGTGGCGGGCTGCAACACCAGTTTGGGCCGTCAAGCCGCGCTTGGCCAATACACCATCTGCGCGGCCGGCTACATAAATCTCCGGCTCCGGCACCCGCAATGCACGAAACATGGCGCTTCCTTGCACAGGAGAACCGCTCGGGCTGCGGCCGTTGAGCGTCAATTCCACCGGACCGGGGGCATCGGGTTTTACCGTCCACACACCGGGCTCCTCTGTAGGCTTCACGCCCGGCCCCTTAAGGCTGACGGATTCGGGATCGGCATTGCCGGCAAACACACGTACCGGATTGTCGATGCCGGTATAAAGCATATTGAGCGCCTCCGGTGCTATAAAAACAGGTACATCAACGGCATCGTCCAATTGGCCCTCCAACGCGTCCAATACGGCCAACAGCATGCCGTTGGCCAGGCCCCGCTGCTCCATGTACAAGACATCCAGTTCAGCCCTGCGGTACAAGCCCGGCCGATAGCTCGGGGAGTTGGGCCAGGAAAGCGGTTCATCCAGCAATCCGGTGAGCATGCCCTCCAAGTCCTTGAGGGGCAACTGCAGTGCCGCCATATCCAAACGCCCCATCAGCAAACTGTCCGGGCCTACGGCGAAGGCATCAAAGGCCCGATTGAGATCTTCCAAAAACAAGCGCTGCACCGATTCAACCCGGTCCAATTTGGGGCGCATTGCTGCACAGGCCGTGCAATCCTCTGCTTCCAGCAGCTCGCGTGTGGTTTCGAGCGCCACTGTGTAACGGCCGTCCCAATAGGCCATCAACGCATCCCCTGGTTCGGGATTGAAGGTCCCATTGTCCTGGGCAATAAGGGAACTGCCGCAAACAACAGCCAGCACCAAAATGGCACTGCGCAGCATTGCAGGGGCACTAGGGATAGGGATGAGGCGCATGGAGCTTGGAGAAGGAAAACGAGAGGGCTACCGATTGGCTGCTGCAAGCAACGTGCCGAAATGGCCCATAAGCATCAATAGCGCAAAGGCCATGTACAAAATCGCAAAGGCACTGGCTCAAGCTTCGGCGTACAAAGAACGGCAAGTTGTGCCGTTGCATATGCTGCCGCCGGATGGGGCGTAAAAAAAGCGGGACCCCCGTGGGTCCCGCTGTATGGTATGCTATCGATTGCACCAGTCCATGCACGATGGACGGGCAAAAGCGGTATACGGCATCAGAATTCCCAGAGCTCGTGTTCGAACTCGAACAGCTGTTCCTTCATCCGCTCGCTTTCCAACACCGCGTCAATGCCGGTGGCGTAGTTTTCAATGGTCCGGTCGTAAACGTTGGACTCCTTGATGATGTAGCTGGAGAACAGGCGCATCTCAAAGATGTCTTCCCAGCTCAGGCGCACGGCATCGTTGAAGTTGTTGAACACCGCTTTGGTGGCCAGGTAATCCCGCAGCGAGGGGTAGTGCAACCAGAACATCACTTCGTCACCGATGATGATGCCGGAGGCTTCGTCGACCAGTTCCCGCACCGGAGCCACACCGATGATGCGGCAAACCATGGTGGATGTTTCTTCGTCGAAGATCCAATCTTCCTTGATCCAGAGCTTGGTCACCCAGACCGGGTCAAACTCGCTTTCGATGACCTGGATGGTCTCTTCATAGGTGTCGGGATCGTAGATCGGCACGCTGTCCACCCGGTAGAGCTTGCTTTGGATCTGCTCCGGCGTATACGGCGTTTCGAACTCGTCGTCCAACGGGTTATAGGCCGTCACCTCACCCGACTTCACCAGGTCGATCAACACTTGCGCCAAAGGCAGTTTCGGATAGGCGAAGGGAAGGTTCATCTTCTCCTTGAAGTCGATGACCCGCCACATGCGCTTCTCCCAGAAAATGTCGGCTTCACGCAGGTTATCGTAGGGAATCGCGGAGCGTTCCTCAAACGTGATGGCGTCGTAAGCGCGGTCACGCGGAGGATCAGCCAAAGGCTGAGCCTGAGCGGCGAAGCTGCCGGCCACAAAAGCGAGAAGCACGGTGGAGCGCAGGAAAGACATGGTGGGGAAGGGTAGCATTAGATAACGGTAAAGACGGTGTTCACCTCACGCGTGGTTTTGTCCGGGAGGCGCACTTTCACGTTGGAGAAGAAGAGGCGATCGCCACCGCGCAAGCGGCCCAAAACAGTCTTCTGCTCGTCGGAGAACTTGTTGCCTTTGGTGCTGGTGCTGATCACCGGACCGCTGCGCGGTGCGTAGATCATGTCAAACTCCAACACCTGGTAGCGGAGGTCAAACACGAAGTCCGGGTTCCGGGCAATAACGCCGGCTTGGTTGGCCAACAAGGCCGCCGGTGCACCACCGCCTTTTTTCGGACCGATGTACATATAGGGGTCCGGAATCCGCGCGATGCGGAACTCCATCTGACCGCTGACGTTGTCGCCCTCGTTGGATTGGCCGCTGACCTTGATGCTCTCCTTGCGGGGAGCACCGGAGGGGTTGGCGACATACTTGCCGGGACCGGAAGCGGGCTTGATGCCGCAACCGGTGGCGCGCACCGTGGAGGGGTTGGCGTTGCCGGCGTTGATCTCGATGGGGTTGTCCACACCGATGTAGAGGACGTTCATCGCCGTAGGCGAAATCACGACGCTGCCGGGGTTGAAGGTTTCGTAGCCGAATTCAAAGGGGTAGAAGTCGAACAACTGGCCATCAGAGCCGGGCTTCTCCACTTTCACCACGCCCTGGATAGTACGGGAACCGGTAGCCGTGGTCTTGAACTGGGCCTGGCCCTTGGCGTCCACTTCCAACGACTCGGGATTGCGCAACGGCATCTGGTCGGCGGGAAGTTTTTCAAGGCGCTCAAAGCTGACTTTGCCGTCAGGGGTCTCGTTGCGGATCACTGCATCGGTGTGGTTGCCGATGTAGATCTCGGGGCGGATCTGCTCGGACATGGCGCCCAGGAAGATGTCGGCCGAGAATTCCTTGCCGGTCACCAGGTACTTGGACTCGGAAACGGCAAAGGCCTGGAATTGATCCACCTTGACGTCCTCAGCACCGACCTTTTTGGACAACGCGTCCAGAATGGTGCCTTCGGCGTTGTATGCGTCGGCCTGGATGCCGGTCAGAATGGTCTTGATGGCCTGCACCGGCACCTTGCGGAACTTGGAAGTGGCCCAATCCATGGTGGGGTCTTCCGGCTGCTCCGTTTTAAGGGTCAGCTTGTCGGACAGCATGGCTGCCTCATCTTCCGGCAACAAGGCCAGAAACTTCTTGCGGTATTCGTTGATCTTGTTTTCGAGTTCCGCACCCTTGCCTTCGTTGATGAAGATGGTGGTGGGCGTCTCGACGTCCTTTTTGCCAACGAGGAACTCATGACCCTCCTTGTCGACTTTTGTGCCTCCGGACTCTTCGATCATGTATTCTTTGAGCTCATCCACATAGGTGGTGAACTCCTTGCGGTATTTGCGTGCCTTGTCGGCAGCGTCGATCAGGGCCAGGCTTTCCTCACGGCCATCCTTGGTGGCGGCTTTGTTGAGGGCTCCATAGACCAGCGTGTTTTTGGCGTCAACGGCTTCTTTGGAGTTCTTGATGCCTTTTTCAACGGTCTTGAAGGCGTTCAGGATCTCGGCAGAGACGTTGAGGGCGAGCAGCGCGGTCAACACCAAATACATGATGTTGATCATCAGCTGCCGTGGTTCCTTAGGAATAGACATTCGAAAGCGGTTGCAGTCGGTGAATCAATAACGCGTAAACGTGGAGTTTCGCGCCTTCCTCAGGAATTAACAGGCTGTGCAGGACGGGCGACCGTCATGGCGCTCAGCATGTTGCCGTACACGTTGTTGAGCTGGGACAGGTTGTCGGCCAGGCTGGCAATCTGCGTCTTGTAACGCTGGCTGTCCTCGATGGACTCGTTCAGGTTGTCCATGGCCGAAGCCAGGCCGGAGTAGAACTTGTTCATCGTCTTCAGGTGGTTGTTGGTATCCTGAAGCTCGAGCTCGTAAATCGCGTTCAACTGCGACAGGTTCTTGGTCACAGCCTGCACCTGTTCGTGGTACTTGACCGAGTCGGAACCCACTTCGCCCAACTGGCGCATGGCATCGGCCGCATTGCCGTAAGCCACTTTCATTTCGCCCAGCGCATTGGCAGCCTCCTTGGTCTTGGAGGTGTAGTCGCTGGTGCTGGCGGCAGCGTCGCTGAGGTCGGACATCTTTTCGATGTTGTCGCCCAGGGACTTCAGGTTGTCGCCCAGACGCTCGATGACCTCGGGGGAGACGTTCTTCTCCAGGGCATCGTTAAGCTGGTCGGTGATGCTGCCTTTCTTCTTGTTGTCGGGCAATTTGGTGGACAGGCCTTTCTTGGCGGCTTCCACTTCCGGAGCCACGTCAAGGTCCGGATAGATCTTCTCCCAGTGGTAGTCCTTGTGCGGGGGCAGCACACCCAGGAGCAGGAAAATGAAGGCCTCGGTGAAGAGTCCGATCATCAACATTTCGTTGGCCCCGCTCCAGGAAAGGATTTTGAACAGGGCACCCACCATGACGACCGCGGCTGCAACGCCAATGATGAAGTTTTTGATGTACGCAAAACGCGCGGAATGAATAAACGCCGACATGCTGTTCTATTTGCGGTTAGTGGGGAAGGATGCGAAGGATTGGTGGTGCTATGGCGCAGCATACGCCTGTGCACGGACCTACCATACGATGTGCTGGACACCGTTGTTACACGAACCGCTGGATGACGGCGGCCCTTGAAAGCATTACTTGAAGTCGTTCATGGAACGGCCGAGGAACGGCATCACGCAGCGGAAGCCGACGTAACACTTGGCCGTATCCTGGTACTCCCAGTGGCGGGAACCGGTCTGGATGTAGTAGCTGATGTCTTTCCAGGATCCACCGCGGATCACTTTCCGCTTGGCGGTCGGCGAATCGCCCTCTTCCGCATCGTAACGGATGTCGGGGTTCATGTCGTGGAGGAAAGAATAGCTGTTCTCGAAGAACGCCGTGGAAGTCCACTCCGATACGTTGCCGGCCATGTTGTACAGACCATAATCGTTCGGCGCGTAGGAATAGGTCTTGACCGTGTAGAAACCACCGTCTTCGGGATAGTTGCCTCGCCCGGGCTTGAAGTTGGCCAGGAAGCAACCCTTGGTGTTGCGAACGTATGGGCCACCCCAGGGATAAGGCACCAGATCTCGGCCACCACGGGCGGCGTATTCCCACTCGTGTTCGGTCGGCAGGCGGAAATCGTCCACGGGGGGTTCTCCGTTCTGCCAGCGCCAGTTGTTCCAGAAAGCAGTGCGCCATGCAGAGAAGGCACGGGCCTGCATCCAGTTCACACCAACCACCGGGTAATCGTCAAAGGCCGGGTGGCTGAAGTACTGGCGAGCCATAGGCTCGTTGTAGGAATAGCTGAAGTCATGCACCCACACCAGGGTGTCGGGATACACGCGCAGATCCTTGACTTCGCGGACAAAGTCCTGAATGGGACGGTCGCGGTCCGGGTTTTCACGCTTGGAGGCCATGGCCTTCCAATCCACCCAGCGGAAGGAGTACTTCAATTGACGGGTGTCGACACCACGGCGGCCATACAGCGATTCGCCGGGAGGCGTCAGCATGTCGTCGAGGTAGTCGCGCTGTTCCGGATTGCTCCAATCGATTTCCTGGGACCAGTCGATGCGCTCGATGCCGGATTCGTCGGCTTCCACATAGTGTTCAAGCAGGGTATGCGCGATGGAGTCGCGTACCCAGTAGATGAACTGGCGGTATTCGTTGTTGGAGACTTCGGCATCGTCCATGTAGAAACCCTGGATGGAGATGCTTTTGCTGCGCTGCCACAAGGCGTGGTTGACGTCCTGATCGGAGGGACCAATATGCAGGGTACCCGAAGGGATGTACACCATACCGGTGGGGTTGACCGGGCCCCAGGTGGGTCGGTCTTGCACACCGAGCAACTGGCCCCGGTAATCGGCCCAGCCGCTCTTGCTGCAGCTGTTGAGGGTCGACAGCACCGTGGCCGCCATGAGGATGAACCCTAAGGATCGCTTCATTGTCGCGAGTGTTTTTCAGGCAGAAAGGCCTAAAGATAGCCTGTCAAAGCTATGCATCAAAAAGGCCATATCAAAGACAAAGGACGGTTGGAATGACAGGGAATGCCAGCCAAAAAGGAGCCATTCTTAACCTTCATTCCACTGCCGGGTTTGAGGTTTAATAATGCAGGTAGCGCGGGTTGTTGATGCGTTTTCCAGCTTTCGGTTTTTCGATGGCAAAGCGGTAGGCCACCAGCAGTTCATGCGAACCGCCCGAAACCTGATTGAGGCTGTGGAGGCTGTAGTCGTAAGCGTAACCGAGCCGGAAGCGCTGTCCCAGGCGGGTTCCGGCCATGCCGCCAACGGCGTCGCTTCCGTTGGCGAGGTTAGACCTAAACGCTGCACCCACCCACATATTGCCTTGAATGAACAGGAGCACGTTGGCATCCAGGACCATGGCCGCGGCACTCTGCCGCACTCCTACGCCAGGTTCCAGGCTAAGGTTACTTCCGAGCTCCACTTCATAGGCTGCCGTGACATGATAATGCCGCAACATGCGAATGCTGGAGTTGCCGTTTCCGAGCGCCAACGTGACATCGGGCTCCAGCAGGTGGGTACTGGAAAGGCCGGCGCGGAATTTGTCGGTCTGGAACCACAGGCCCACGCCGAAGTCGGCGGCCAGACCTTGGCTGCGTGCAATCGGCAGATAGGGGTCGTTGTGGTCGACCACGCCTTCATAGCTGCCATCCGGAGTACGGATGCGGTCCCCGTCAATGCGGTACTGGAAGCCTCCGGCCGAAACCCCGATGGCCAACCGGCTGCTGCGTCCGAGTTGCAGTTGGTAGGCGTAGGCGGCGTAAAATCCGGTGCTGCCGCCCAGGCCCGCCTGGTCGTTCCAGATGCTGAACCCGATGCCGGAGGACAGGCCGTAAAGCGGCATATGCCCGGAAACCGTCTGGCTCTGCGGAGCGCCATCCAGGCCGGCCCACTGCATGCGGCCGGCGGCGATGAGGTCCAGGCCCTGCTCCGAGCCGGCTGCCGCCGGGTTGTACAGAAAGGGCATGAAGCGGAACTGCGTGAACTGCGGGTCTTGTTGGGCCTTCGCCGGAGGCGAAACGCACACCATGAGCAGGGCCAATACCACGCCCCAGCCCAGCCTGATGGAAGCGGCGGGTGTGGGTTGCGCTGCGCGCGAAGGCAGGGAAAGGTGGGCCATGCAGGAGGTGGAGGTGGAAGAAGCCCGCCAGCGGTACGGCGACAATCCGGTGGGCTTCCCTTCTGTACGCATGCGGGCAAAAACGGATGCCTAAAACGGATGCTTTTATGCAACGCCAGATCAGGGCAAAAACGTATCCGCCAGCTACAGAAGGGCGCTAAACTTAAGGAATCCCCCAGGTTTGCACATCCCCCGGAGTGGCGACCGGAGCGCTGCAGGCATAATTCCGGCAGTGGTAAATGCCTTCTGGACCCTGTTGACGGCCTGCCAACAGAGGCCATTCGCCTGCCGGCGAATCCTCCAGATCGGCCGCGGAGCGTCCGGCGTCCCGGTCCGCTTCCCGATCCGGCGCAGCGATGGCGTACAGCGTTCCCGGGCGGAACTGCGCGCGCAAGGTCCCGCGCCAGGCTTTGGCTTTTGGCCCGATGCACACGAGTTCTTCCCGGCCTGCGGCTTCCTCGATCATGCAGCAGCCCCAGTAACCGAAGGCGCCGGGGTTGGCTTTGGCCTGGCTGCGGATCGCGTCCACGAGCTGCAGGCCGCGTTCGGTCCATGCGGGTCGGTCCAGCAGGCGGCCCAGGCGCAACAGGGCATCGGCGGCCAGGGCATTCGCCGAAGGCGTAGCCCCGTCGTAGCGGTCGATGGTCCGCGCCACCACATCGGTTTGGCCTTTGGGCGTGTAATAGAACCAGGGCCCTTCCGCTGCGCTGAACTGCTCCAGAACCTGCGCCATGGCGCGCCCGGCCTGGTGGAGCCGATGGGCCATTTCGCTGTGGTCCGGCGCGGCATCCGCCGCGTCGATGCAGGCGCAGGCATAGGCGGCCAGGTCGTCGAGGTAGGCCGGAAAACGCGCACGGCCTTCCTGCCAGACGTGGTGCATCCCGCCCTGGCCATCCGCGAGGTGTTGGTCCAGGAAGTCGAGGGCCTGGCGGGCAATCCCGGCGTAGGTGGCTTCGCCGAAGGCGGCCTCCGCCCGAAACAGGCCCGAGCAGAACAGTGCATTCCAGGCCAGAATGACCTTGTTGTCCAGGCCGGGATGGGGCCGACCGGCGCGGTGTTCAAACAGGATCTGACGGGCGCGGGCCAGCCGCTTTTCCAGTTCGGTTATGGCGAGGCCTTCGGCCTTGGCCAGGTCCGGTATGGCGAGGCCTTCGGCCTTGGCCAGGTCCGGCAGGGCTTCGGCGCGGTAGAGGATGTTGCGGCCCTCCCACCAGCCGGGATCGCGCGCGCCATAGGCGCGGGCAAACAGGTCGGCATCGGCGCCGAGCAGTTGGCGCAACTCGGCCATGCTCCAGGTGTAAAACGCGCCTTCTTCGGAGCGGCCTTCCGCATTGAGGCTGTCCGCATCGAGGGTGGCGTAGAAGCCGCCATCGGGGTGGCGCATGGCGCGGGTGGCCCAGTCCACGATGCCGCGCACCACCTGTTCCGCCTGACCGGCGAACACGGATGCGCCCACAGCTTCCGCCGCCTCAGGTTGTGCACCGGCCTTCACCGCCGCTTCCCTTCGGACCCGATCGGCTTGCGCCGCCTCGCTGAATGCCGACAGCAGCAGGGCGTTGTCGTAGAGCATTTTCTCAAAATGCGGCACCAGCCAGGCCCGGTCGGTGGCATAGCGGGCAAAACCTCCACCCAGGTGGTCGTGGATGCCGCCGCGCGCCATAGCCTCCAGGCTGTCCAGGGCATGTTGCAAGGAAGGGACGTGCTGCTGCGCCACGGCATAACGCAACTGAAAGCGCAGCGCATGGGCGGAAGGAAACTTGGGCGCCTGTCCAAAACCGCCGTATGCGCGGTCTGCGTCGCGCAGCAAGCCTTCGGCCATGGCCGGAAGGCCTTCGGCAAACGGGTGCGCCTCCCCTTGGGCCTGCAACACCGAAGCCAGCTCCGGCAGGGCACTGTTGGACGCGGTGCCGGCTGCCGTATGGCGTTGCTGCAGGTGGTTGAGCAACAGGTCCGCCTGCTCTTCCACCCGCTGCCGCTGCTCGCCAAAGGCCTTCTGCACCCGCTGCAGTACGGTGCGCCAGGCCGGTCGGCCCGGCATGGGTTTGGGGGGAAATAGGTGCCCCCGGAAAAGGGCCGTCCGTCGGGGGTGCAAAACACGTTCAATGGCCATCCGCCCGAGCCGGTCATGACCTGCACGGCCTCCATGTAGAGCTGGTCCAGGTCGGGCCGCTCTTCGCGGTCGATTTTGACGTTGACAAATGCCGCATTCATCAGGCCGGCCACCTGCGGGTCCTCAAAGGACTCGCGTTCCATGACATGGCACCAATGGCAGGCGGCATAGCCGATGCTCAGCAGCAGGGGCTTGTCCTCAAGCCTGGCCTTTTGCAACGCTTCATCGCCCCAGGGAAACCAGTCCACCGGGTTGTGGGCATGTTGCCGCAGATAGGGAGAGGATTCGCCGGCCAGGCGGTTGCGGCCGGAAGCTGGATCAGCGTGCGACGGGCCGGAAGGCTCAGGCACCCTTCTTGCTGGATTTGCGCTTGTTGGCCTGCTTGATGTAGGCTTCGATGGCCATGGTCATGGAAGGCAGGCCGGGCTGTGGAGCTTCCACATCGATGCGCAGGCCATGTTCCTCGATGCTCTGTTTGGTGGCCAGCCCGAAACCGGCCAGGCGCGTCTCGAGCTGCTTGAAGTCGGGGAAGTTGACGTACAGCGATTTGATGCCCGAGGGGCTGAAGAAGACGATCATGTCGTAAAAGATGTCTTCCAGGTCGCTGAGGTCCGCGGTGACGGTTCGGTAAATGGTGGCCTCCGCAAAATTGAAACCCTTCTCCTTGAGGAAGTCGGGAATCTCCGGCTTGCGGGGCTCCGAGCAGGGGAAGAGGAATTTCTCCTTGTCCTTGTGCTTCATCAGCACGTCCAGCAGCCCCTTGGTGCGGCCTTTGCCAAAAAACACCTTGCGCTTGCGGTACTGGATGTGCTTTTGCAGGTACAGCGCGATGGCCTCAGAGATGCAGAAGTACTTGGTCTCCGCGGACATGGTCACCCGCAGTTCGCCGCACAGGCGGAAGAAGTGATCGATGGCGTTGCGGCTGTTGAAGATGATGGCGGAGTAATCCGGAATGTTCACTTTGGACTTCCGGAAGGTCTTGCCATCGATCGGCTCAACTTGAATGAAAGGCCGAAAATCGACCTTGATGCCGTAGCGCTCGGCCAAATCCAGATAAGGCGATTTGCCTTCCGGTTTTGGTTGCGAGATCAAGATGCTCTTGACCGGTCGCAGGGGTGCGTCAGATGATGCCTCAGGTTGCACGGCGGATGGGGAGGAGGGTTGCCGGATTGTTTTCACGTTGGCCACAATACAGGATTTAACCACCTGTAAACCAATTCGATACAAAGCGAAACGCCACGGCCAATGGGGCGATTTCGAGGCTGCAAATATACACAAACAACGCGAAGGGGCTTCGGCGCAGAGGGGCCTGGCTCAGTTGTACCCCTCTGACGGCACGCGCCAAAAACAGCAATGCCAGCAACACCACGGAAGCATACCAGGCCCAATCCGGCAAGCGCCCAGGGGCGAAGACCATGAGGAAAAGCAGGGGCAGCAGGCCGATGCCGGCCAGTGCATTGAGCAGGGTGATCTGGAAGCCGAACAAATCGGTTTCCTCCTCCACGCGGAACAGCATGCCGATGAGCCGGCGCAGGGCATCGCGCAGAAAAACCACGGCCACCACCACCAGCACACAGAGCACCAGACCGGGGTAGCCGCCGATGGGGACCGGCAAACCTGTGGCGCTTTCGAAGGCTTGTGGTGCCGTGGAGAACACCCGGTTCAAGGTCCACCACAACCAGGTGCCCATGCTGCCCGCAAAGACCACAAACAGCACAGCGCTGTGGCCGCTCCAGGCGTATTCCCGGTTGCGGATCCACTGCTGGGCCAGGTTCATGTTGCCCAGGGCACGGATCCATTCGCGCGCGCTGCGCGCAAAGGAAACCCGGACCAAAACCAGCAAGGCGGCCAGGAGGACCAGCCAGAAAAACAGGCCTTCCTGTCCGTGGTCTGTTGCCGGGCGGGCGGGCTGCAGGTCTGCTTCCACAAGCACGGAATCACGCAGCTCCAAAGGGGCCCGCAGGTTTTCCCCAGTCCACAACGCGGCGGAGTCATCCGCTTGCGGTATCTGGGTCCCGGTGGAACCGGCCGATTGGGGATGAAGCCATGCCATGGTGGTGCCGGGCTGGTGCGCCCATTGTTGTGCGTGTGCTGGGCGGTGCGTGTGCTGGATTCCTGCGGTCCGGTTCTGGTTGCTTCAAAAGCGGTTGACGTAGCCAAAATGGATTTTGGCGGAGCGGAAGGCAATCGGGTTGCCGCGCTGCCGCCCCAGGGCGTAGCGTAGGCCGAAGATGCCCGCACCGGTTTCAATGTCCAGGCCCGCCCCGAAACCCAAGGGCGTATCGCGGCGGTCTTCGCCAAGCCGGCGCTCTTCCAGCCAGGCTTGGTCTACGAACAAACGGAACGCGGAGTTGGTGGCCAACAGAAAGCGGTACTCGAGGGTACCGATGTGGAAATGTGAGGCAAAAATCGACTCCTCGTCGAAGCCCCGAAGGCGCGCATAGCCACCGAGGCGGAACAGCTCGTTGCGCAGCAGGGTGCCGCCGCTGATCAAGCCCCCCTCCCATCCCACCATGAGGGCCGAGCGCCGCCCGATGGGCAAAAACCAGGAGGCCGTGCCTTCCAGGCGAAAACTGGCTACCCGGCCGCCGATGCTGTCGTAAAGGGTGGCGTAATCGAAGTCCGGTTCAGCTGGGTCGGTCAGGCCGATGATGCGGTTGTTCTCCAGCACTTCGCGCGTGCCTGCAGCACCGCGGACGCGTGCCATCCAGCCTTTGCGCGGATTGAAGCGGTAATCCAGGCGGTTCCGCTCCAGAGCCAGGCCATAGCGGTTTACGGCCAGGTCGAGGTTCTCGGGCAGGTCGCGGGTGGTTCGGATGCGGCCCGTGTCCGGATCCAGCAGCACATAGCGTTCGTTCTCGTAGAAGCCCTCTACGTAGTCCGCCCCGCCAAAGGCATAGCGCAGCCCGAAATCCGTACCGCGCTGCAGAAACGTCGAGTCGCGCAGATAGAGCGTAAAATCCAGGTTGGCGCCCACCGGCAAGGCTGGAATGTAGGGAAAGGCCAGGCTGATGTCCAGGTCCTGGGTCCCGGCCTGCAGGCGGCGGTAGGCCAGTTTCAGGCGTTCGCCTACGGCGAACGTGTTGACCAACTGCAAGTTCACCTCCCCGGTAAGGGCCAGCTGTCCGGTAACGGCCGAATTGGGCAGCACACCGAGCAGGATGTCGAATTGGTTGGCATTGAGTTCCTCGAGGTAGACGCCGACCACGGCTTTGTCCCCATAAAAGCGCACAACGGGCGGCTGGCTTTCGCGCAGGAACGGCAGTTCGGCAATGCGGGTGGAGATGGCGCGCACAGCGGCTTCGTCGTAGGGCTGGCCTTCGCGCAGGTTGAGGTATTGGCGCAGGTAACCGGGTGCCACGCGGGCATCGCCGAGCACCCGCAGCGAATCCAGATGGATGAAGCGGTAGCGGTCCAGCTGGAGCTGGGCCCGGAAACCCTTGTCCGTCCAGGCCATGCTGTCCAACCCGACCTCGGCAAAAGGGTAGCCGTTGTTTTCCGCTTGGCGCAAGACGCGCTCCATGAGCCGCTGCACCTGCTTGTATTGGAACGGTTGTTCCGGATAGCGCCGCTCCTTGAAGTTCACGGCCCGTTGCGTGCGCTCGTCCACGTTGCCCGCCCCGAGGTAGAGCCACTGCACCTGCGCTCCGATCCAGACCTGGGCATGGCTGCTGTCCGCATCTTGGCGGAGCGGTCCGTGGTAGGCCTCCAGCCAGCCTTCGGCCTGCAGGCTTTCCATGAGCTCGGTGAGGTAGCCGGCTGCTTCACGGGCGCTGGGATGTTTCGCCTTTTCGGCGAAGCCCTTGGGCCAGCGGTCAGCGTCCATGAGCTCGAGGGTGAGGATGTGTTCGCCGGAAGGCGAACTTTGCGCCTGCAGGGCCGGGCTGAACAGTCCCGCGCAAAGGAGCGCGCTGAAGGCCAGGCACAGTGCCCCCGGCGGGCGGCGGACGCAGCGCTTCCGCTTTCCGCGCACATGGAGGCGGCGCTCAAACATCAGCATTCCCATGGGCGGCGTCTACGTGCATATTCCGTTTTGTCGGCAGGCCTGCCACTATTGCAATTTTCACTTTTCCACCCTGCTCGAAAATACGAACGCCGTCCTGGGCTCGATCGTGCGTGAGGCCGAGCTTCGACAGCCAGGGTGGGCAATATGGTGTGCCCAAAATGCCGGTCCTGTAACCCTGGACAGCCTCTACCTCGGCGGCGGCACCCCCAGCCTTCTGGCCCCCGATGCGCTACAGGAGCTGGTGGCGGCACTGGATCGGCTCTATCCCAGCGCGCCCGGCGCGGAACGTACGCTGGAGGCCAATCCGGATGATGTGAACATGGAGCGGATTGCCGCCTGGCAGGACGCTGGCCTGAACCGCATCAGCCTGGGCATCCAATCCTTCCGCGACCGCGACCTGGAGTGGATGTCCCGCGCCCACAACGCCGCCGAAGCGCGAAGCGCCCTGGACCGGCTGGCAAGCGCCGGGCTGGACCGCATCAGCGCCGATTTGATCTACGGCATCCCCGGGCTGGACGATGCCGCCTGGCAGGCCAATGTGCGGGAGTTGATCGGTCGACGCGTGCAGCATGTATCGGCCTATGCCCTGACCCTGGAACCGCGGACGGCCTTCGCCCACCGCGTGGGCAGAGGCTCCGAACAGGCCCCCGATTCCGAGCAGGCCGAACGGCAATTCCGGATGCTGCGGGAGCTGCTGGCCGAGGCCGGATACGTGCATTACGAACTGTCCAACTGGTGCCTGCCGGGCCACGCCGCGGTGCACAACCGCAGCTATTGGCAAGGCCAGCCCTACCTCGGCCTGGGACCGGCTGCCCACGGTTTTGACGGGCAGGCCGAGCGGCAATGGAGCCGCGCCAACAACGCCGTCTATCAGCGCACTGTGGATGCCGCTTTTGACGCCGGTGAGGCGGCCTTGTTGCCCCTGGAACGCGAGCAGCTCTCACCCGCAGACCGCCTCAACGAAGCCATCATGACCGGGCTGCGCACCACCTGGGGGCTCTCACGTGCACTGGTTTCCGCCTTCGGCGAAGCCGCGTTGGAGGCTGTGGACGGGTCCGCCCAACCCTGGTTGCACAGCGGCCACCTCTGTGCCGATGCCGACGGCTGGTGGCTGGACGCCTCTGGCCTCTTTCTGGCCGACCGCATCGCTGCCGAGCTGTTTGTGGACACCGATGCTTTGCCGCCGAATACCCTGCGCATGCCCGAACGCCTGCCAGAGCCTGGTGTTCCACGCTGGGGTGGGGATCCGGATGGGGCTGCTTGATGCCAAAGGACGCTGGAGGCTCCGCTTTGCGTGCGGTAACTACCTTTCCGGCCGCAAGCCCACCCGTTCCAGTTCCCTCCGTTCATGATTGCACGCATCGGCAATACCGCGCTCGATTTTGGCCGCCCCATCCGACTGGCGCAAACCCTCGCTCCGGCAATCGGCTGATCGTGCGGAGAGGTGACGACGCAGTGCCCGAGTGAG
>JAUIHG010000277.1 GCA_030432405.1 Bacteroidia bacterium
CAGAGTGCGGCACCCGCCAAGGCCAAAACAAAGGTGGGCGACTCCGCTTTGTGGTTGAAGATGACCACCCAAATCAGGACGGAGGCCAGGGTCAGCAGTCGATATCCATAATGACGATACAAACGCCATCGGGCCAAGGGCAAAAGGAAGAGCACTATGCCGCTCAGAACCACTGCATTTTTGCCCGGATCCATGCCAAACCAGGTCTTCAGCCAACCCATCACCGAAAGACCGTAAGAAGCTGCGTGGTCTTCGCCGAGCAGGCGGAGGTAGCTGTCCATCAAAAAGCGGTATTGCTCCAGGGTGATGAAAAGCAAGGGAACAGCGGCCAGGGCGAGCGCAGCACCGATTGTTGAAAGGGCCAACCGCGGCTTACGCGGATACAGCAAAAACAAAGCAAAACCGACCACCCCAAAGAGCTTGATGAAGGCCGTCGATGCAATGCATAAAGCCGCGGCCAGATCCCTTTTGCGCTCCAGAAAACCGAATGCAAAAACCAAAAGGCCAGCGATCAAGGCATTGGACTGTTCGTTCTGCAATGCCGTCATGGTTTCGACGGCCACCAGCAGCAGAGCAAGTCCTTTGTGCCATGGCTTCAGGCGCGGCAGGTACCAAACACCCGCAGCAAGCACCAGGGCATTGAGCAGGTTCCATAGAGGCAAACCCAGCGCATCCGGCAGAACGGCAAACACTCCAAAAAACGCGGCAAAACTGGGCGTGTATTTGTACAGGTCCCAATGCTCCGTTGGATACAAGACATACAGGTCCAGGCCTTCGCGCAAATGCACAAAGGCCTGCCGGAAAATCACGTAGTTGTTGAACTCCGTGTATTCGATTGTGCCGCCGTAAAACGTCTTGGGCGGCAAAAGCAGGGATTGCACCGCAGCGCCAATGGCCAACACGGCAAAAAGCCCAAAGACAAACCGGGGATTGGCCAACAGGCGCAGCAACCGCTGCTGCCAGGCTGGGCTGTTGGGAACCGATGATTGAGCGCTATGCTGTGGGGTTTCGATGCCGCTAAAATGCCTGTTCCGGCGAAAACCGTTCCGCCTGCCGCAATTCCTCCAGGTTGGACACCCCCAGCTGCACCATGTTGTTTTTCAGGTCGTCGATGAGGATGCGGGCTGCGTGATCGCCGCCGTATTCGCCAAGGGCGCACACCCCGTACACAAAGGGCCTGCCGGCGAACACAAAGTCCGCGCCCAGGTGCAGGGCGCGCATGACGTCCAAGCCCGACCGGATGCCGCTGTCAAAAAGCACCGGCACCTTGCCGCCGATGGCCTGCGCGATGGCCGGCAGTGCTTCGATGGCCGCGGGTGCACCGTTGAACTGGCGTCCGCCGTGGTTGGAAACCCAGACGCCGTCGAGCCCGACGGAGACGGCCTTCGCCGCGTCAGCGGGGTGCAAAATGCCTTTGAGCACCACCGGGCCGTTCCACACTTCTTTGAGCATTTCGCAATAGCCCCAATCCAGCGTGCCGCCCATGCGGTTGCCCACGAAGGTGCTGACAAACTTGAGGTTCTTGTTGTTGGTGTAGTGCTCCACGGTGCGCAGGCGGGGCAGGCCATTGCGCAAGGTGCCGATGGTCCAGGCCGGATGGGTGATGCCCTCCCAGATCATACGTGGGCTGATCTTGGGCGGCATCGTCATGCCGGCCCGCACGGTGCGTTCGCGGCGGCTGGCCATGGGAACATCGGCGGTGACCACGAGGGTATGAAAACCGCTGTCCTGGGCGCGTTTCAACACTGAGTCCCGGATCTCCGGATCCTTGGGCGGATACAGTTGAAACCAGCCCATCTCCCCCACTTCCGGGCCCACCGTCTCCGGCGTTTCCGTGGCCACCGTGCTCAGTGTATAGGGGATGCCGAGCCGCTTGCCCGTGGCCGCTAGGAGCTGTTCGGTGCGCGGCCACATCAGGCCGGTCAGGCCCACCGGGGCAATGCCCAGCGGCGCTTCATAGGTCCTGCCAAACAGTTCCGTTTTGGGATCGGCCGCCAGCTCGCCTTTGCAGAAACGCGGCAGGAAGCTAAGCCGGTCCAGGGCCTGGCGGTTGCGCTGCACCAGGCGGTCGTCGCCGGTACCGGCGGACAGGTATTCCCAGCCCACCCGCGGAATGCGCTGTTGCGCACGGGTGGCCAGATCGGAGATGGCGGGATAGCGGTTGAACCACTCGGCTTGAACGCGTTCGTAAGACATGGAAGGCGGTCTCGAAACAATGCGGCGAAGTTAGGGGGTAGTGCCGCAGTCCCTCCCCTGCCAAAAGCGGACTACGGCCTGTTCAAAATGCCCAGGTACGCCTTCCAGGGGCCTACTTCTTGCGTATACTGCTTGGCCATCACCCGCGCAATCTGGGCGATGTGGCCCAGGTCATGCACCACCCAGGTGGCGAGCAACTGCTGGAGGGTGACGGTGCCAAATTCCGGATGCACGCCAGTCCTGGCGAATGCGCTTTCGTTCAGCTGCAAGCTGCGCAGTTCCTTCAAGGCCTTCGCCCGAAGGGCGGAAAACTCTGTAAGCAGTGCGGCTACAGACGGATCATCCGTGCGCTGGAACTGCGCCTCGCGGTCGAAGGTGTCGAAGCGCTTGTTCGCACTTTCGCTAAGGATGATGCGCATTCTCGGCATCCAATCCGTTTGCTCGCCGTGGATCAGGTGGCCAAGGATGGCATGGGGACTCCAGGAATCCCCGCCTTCATTTTGCGCTGTCCACGCATCCGGCAGATCGTCCAACAGGATTTCGAGCACCTTCGGGGTGCGTTCCAGCAGTTGGATGGATGCTTCCAGGTCAAAGGGAATGGTCGGTGCTGGCATAACCCGAAAGATGCATCGTACGGGTGGCAAATGTGGATGCGGGCTGCGCCGATGGGCCTGGAGGATGGATCAGCTGCTCAGGATGTGCTCCTGAATCCGGTCGGTGTCCGCCCTGCCCTGCACATGCTTGGAATCCGGCAAGAGCACCGCGCTCTGCAGGTTGGGAAAGAGCGCCCGGGCACGCTTCAGCAGTTTGCGCCCCGGGAACATCAGGTCTTCGCCTCCGGCGAAAACGTGCACCGGCGTTTGGATGCGTTGTGCCTCCGCTTTGGTGATGTTTTTGATCGGCGAAAAATCCATTTTGAAGTGCTGCAAGGCGGTGCCGAGAAACTGCCGCGCAAAGGGATCTTCATCGGTAAAAAGCCCGTGCAGAACCTTTTCCAAGGCCTTCGGGTCCTGCCGTTTCATGTAGCGCCGCATGGGCAGGAAGAGCTGGAAAATGCCGGTGAAGGGATTCCCGGCCACCACGCCCGCCGGAGCCACCAGGTAAGCGGACTCCACCCGCCGGGCGTCAGTAGCCAGGGCCTGCCAAATGCACATACCGCCCAGCGAAAAGCCCACGAGCTTGACCCCGCTCAGGTCCAGGCCATCCAGTACCTCCACCAGCCACTGCCCGTATTCGCGGCGCTTTTTGGACATGGTCCGGTCGCTGCTG
>JAUIHG010000278.1 GCA_030432405.1 Bacteroidia bacterium
TACGATACGCTGACCCCCGGGGAGCTGGAAGCCATCCGCCAATGGATCGATGCCGGTGCGCCCAACGTGTACGGTGTACCCGCCAATGCGCTCGATCCGCCTCCGGTGGCCGTGGGCTGGGACGTCATCGATGTGGCGGATACCTCCATCCATTACGAGGACATGCGCCCGGAGCTGACCGCCTCCATTCCCGTGCCGCGGGATACCGAAGTGGATTTCTATTTCGCGCTGTTTGATTTTTCCCTGGACGGCGATCTGCTTTGGGATGTGGTCTTGTCCGACCCCAAGCTCTACCTCTCCGAGGATCCCTACGATTTCAGCGCTGCGGTGCCCATGGACATGGACGTACTCGGTCTGGCCGGTGCCCACTGGGGCAACCCCCTGTTCAGTACCGTCAGCATTCCCTTCCTCTACGGCATCCGGATCAACACCGGCATGTTTGTCCCGGGCCGCACCTATTTCGTCCGCATTTCCGCAGACGATGGCGGGCCTTCCAGCCCCAACATCTGGCCGGACAATGG
Organism: Bacteroidia bacterium; assembly: GCA_030432405.1. GTDB lineage: Bacteria > Bacteroidota > Bacteroidia > Chitinophagales > BACL12 > WGOA01. The sequence goes on from JAUIHG010000278.1 coordinate 522, forward strand.
CACGCCGAGCTACCTGATCAGCTTGATGTCCATCGTGGCGCCATGAACCCGATAACGCGCATTTTCCCCTGGCTTGCTGGCCTTGTGCTCTTGCTGTTTTCGGCCTGCAAGAAGGAGCCCTTTTCCGTACCCCTGGACGAGGTGCCCTACATCGAGGTCCGCGCAGCCCAGCCCTCGGTGGTGCGGGCCCTGACCGACTCGTTGGTTCTGGATCTGTATTATACCGACGCCGATGGCGACCTCGGCTTTGCCGAAGCGGATTCGGCGGTGGTCTACGTCACCGATGCCCGCTTTCCACTTACCGAGAGCTTTCACGTGCCGCCTATGGCGCCTGTGGGCACTCCGGTGGCCATCACCGGGGTGTGGCAGGTGGTTTTGGACCGAATGATCCTGGCCGATCCCGCTGCGGCATCCGAATCCGTGGCCCTGAGCGTGCGCATTCGCGACCGGGCCGGGCATTGGAGCAATGTGGCCCTGGCTCCGGCCATCACTGTGGTACAGCCCTGAACGCAGGTTCAGACTGCTTCGCGGCCTTGTTGGGCACGGGCTAACTTCGCCCGCATGGCCTCCTCTGCATCCGAACCGCAACCTTCCGCGTCCCCCTCCACCCCAGTGCTGCGCTACGGGTGCTTTGGGCACAGGGAGGGGCAAATCGATGCCCGGCGTTTTGCCCAGGCGCTTGAGGCAGCAGACCTGAAGGGGGAGGCGGTACTGTTGGATGAGGCTTTCGCCCGCAAGCGGGCGAAAGCCCATAACCAGCAGGAAGCCCCAGAACACGTGGACAGCACCGGCGTGGAACAGCAGGTGCTCGAGGAGGCGCTGCAGGACCGGCGCATCGACGTGGCCTACACCGATTATGCGCTGCTGCCTACCCGGCAGGCAGAAGGCCTGATGGTCGGCGCGGTGTCGGAGCGTATGGATCCGGCGGAAGTTTTGCTCAGCCGCTCGGGTTTTGGGCATAAGGACCTGGCCTTTGGCCTGCCGGCGAAGGCCCGCGTGAGCTACCATACGCGGCGTCAGGCCATGCAATTGCGTGCCCTGCGTCCGGACCTGGAGCTGGTTTACCTGACCGGCCGCTGCCAGGAGCGCTACAACGCCAGCCTGGCCGAGGGGCAATGCCACGCCATGATGGCCTCGGTCGAGGAATGGGCCAAACACGGTGCCGCAGTCGCGGATCTGGAGGTGTTGCGCCTGGATCCACAGCACTTCATTCCGGCGCCGGCCCAGGGTGTGCTGGCCTACCAATGGCGCAAGGGCGACCAGCAGACCGGCGATGCGGTGATGCGTTTGCACCATGCCGATACGGTTCTGGCGCTTCGCGCGGAGCGCAAACTGTTGTCCAATTTGCTGCGCAAGGAAGGCCTGGGTGCAACGCGGCAAAACCCGGTGCAAACGGCCCTGGCCGCATATTGCCGCGAGGAGGATGGCCTGTTCCATTTCCACCTCGCGCTGGGCCAGCCGCTGCAAGCCGAGGCTCCTCTGGCCGAAACGCCCCTTGCCGATGCGCCAGTGGCTGCCACCGGCAATCCCCGCCGCATCCGGCTGCGGCATTTTGACCCCGAAGTGCTGGTGGTGGAGGCCTGGCACAAGCTGCATGCGCCCGCACCGGAGCGTGTTTTTGTCAGCCGCAACCTGGAGGCGGATGGCGTCTTTGCCCGGGCCATGGAGGCCCATGCCATCCAGTGGCAGGCCATGCCGCTAACCCCGCCCTCGACCGGAGGGCAGAAGCCCGATGGTGTGCCTTCGCCCGAACGGGCCATCCTCACCGATGCCGGCCAGGCGGAAACCTATCTGGCGCATTTTCCGGACCGCAAGCAGGATCCGCTGATCGCCTGTGGCGAAGACTGCCTGCAGGTGCTGCGCCGTGCCGGAGCGGGTCGCGTGTTTGCCCTTCCGGATGCGGCCGATGCCCTGGACGAATTGGCCCTGGTGGAAGCGGTCTTCAGCAGCTGATGACGCCAGAACACCGGCGGCCTTGCGCCCCGGGTAGCCGTGGCAAAACGGCTGCACAGCCGTGTATGCTTACTTGAGGTAAAACCTCACATTGAGCTGGTCATCAATAGGTCCAGCTCGGTATACTTGAGCCCAAAGCTCTGGGCCAGGTGCACATTGGTCAAAAAGCCGTTGTACAGGTAGACCCCGTGCCGGGCCCCGGCCGAGTACCGGATGAAGTGGTCAAAACCGCCGATTTCCGAAGCCTTCAACAAGCTGGTGGTCACGATGTTGGCCACCGCCCGGCTGGCGGTTTTGGACACCCGAGAGGCGATGTTGGGCACGCAGTAGTGGATCACATCGTACTTGCGGAAGGTCGGCTTCTTGTGTGTGGTCAGGTCGGAGGTTTCAAAGCAGCCGCCCTGGTCGATGGACACGTCCACGATTACCGAACCCGGCTTCATGTTGGCCACCATTTCTTCGGTGACCACAATCGGCGTACGCCCCAGTTCGGAATGGATGGCGCCGATGACCACGTCGGTGGTGGTCAGCTCCTGGGCCAGCACATCGGGATTCAGCGTGCTGGTGGGCAGCCGCATGCCGATGTGGTTCTGCAGGCGCAGCAGCTTGTACATGTTGTTGTCGAAAACCTTGACCAGGGCGCCGAGGCCGATCGCCGCACGTGCGGCGAATTCCCCCACCACCCCGGAGCCCAGGATCAGCACCTTTGGCGGCGGAATGCCCGACACGCTGCCCAGCAGCATGCCTTTGCCATGGGTATCGTCGCTGAGCAATTCGGAGGCAATCAGCACCGATGAACTGCCCGCGATCTCGGACATGCTCCGCACAAAGGGGAAGGTGCCGCTTTCGTCCTTGATGTATTCAAAAGCCAGGGCCGTGCAGCGCTTGCGCATCAGTGCCTGGAGCAGTTCCAGGTCCAGGGTGGGCAGGTGGATGGGCGTAATCAGCGTCTGCTTGTCGTGCAGCATGGCCGCTTCCTCCAGGCGCATCG
>JAUIHG010000279.1 GCA_030432405.1 Bacteroidia bacterium
GCGCGTTCGGCCGCGACAAGGGGGCGAAGATCAACGTCGAGCACGTGTTCCCGATGTCCTGGGTCGCCTGGCACCTGAAGTGCGGCAAGCGCAACGAGTGCCGGCGCAACAGCCCCGAGTTCAACCTGGCTGCGGCCTGGTGCCAGGGTGCGCACGGCCATCACAGCTCCGTTCGGACCGTAGATGCTCAGCTGGACAGGCTCCTGGATGGGGTTCATCAGATGGAAGCGTCCTGTATTGGGGTTCGGTTGAGCCAGTACGGCAATGCCCATCTGGTCGGCCAGGGTTTCCATTCCGTTGGGTTCTACAAACTCCAGGGCCATGTTGTCGATGTACAGCTCCGAGCCCAGGTTGGCGGCCGACGGATAGCGGCTGGACATGACATACATCAACATGCTGTCCGGCGCGGCCATGGTGGTGGAGTAGTTGATCTGGACTTCGAAAGCCTCAAATCCGCTGGTAGCGGCAGAGACCTCCAGTTCGCCTTCGCCGACCAAGGCGCCGGCCTCCCAAAGCAACACGCGGAAGTAGGCGGTGTCGTCATCGTCTTCCGGGGAGTAGTCCATGTAGCCTGTCCACTTGTCGAGTTGGCCTTCAAAAGGCTGACCGCCGGTAATCAAAGAGTCCTCAATGGGGAAATTTCCGAGCAGTTGGGCGGCGTTGGGCAAAAAGCAGGTGCCATTGGTCAGTACCCCGGGGATGAATTTATTAAAGGTCGGAACGTCAAAAACGTTGCCTTCGACCGTTTCCAGTTTGGCAGAAAAAAGCCCGTTTTGTACGGTAATGAAGGTTTTCTGCAGACCATAAATGGTGATGTTGTTGTCCTGTGCCCACATGTTGTGGCTTTCCCACCAGCCTTCCGGCTTGGGGTAGCCCAACGTATCGATCCATTCTTCGAGATCGGCGTTGGGCAAATCGGTGGTGGTCTGCGCCTGCAGGCCGCTGGACATGGTCCAAAGCAGGAAAACGGCAAGGAGGGATCGGTAAGCGTGCTTCATGGGAAAGGAAATCAAACGAATGAGGGGATTGGCTAGCGGATCGCTAATCGTCAAAAATACCAAAGCGCTGCAAACAGTGCATTTGGGGCGCATCTTTTGCCGGCTCGTGCTCAAGGGGTTGTCCTGGCATGCGCGGATACTCCGCGTGCAGCGCATGCCTGAGTCCTCCTGCCGCTTGCTTGCGCTATGTTTGCGCCTTCGCGCGAAAGCGCCCAGCCGCCCATGCGGCAAAGAATGATTTCTGCTTCTTAATCCTGCACCGCATGTTCCAGATTGCTTCCGTACCCGCCGTCGGCGAAACCGCCCCAGACTTCACACTGCCCGATACCGACAAAAACAGCGTCAGCCTTTCGGACCAAAAAGGCAAAGCCGTTGTCCTGCTCTTTTTTCCCATGGCCTTCACCTCCGTGTGCACACAGGAACTCTGCGGCGTGCGTGACGATATGGCCCGCTACAACGACCTGGACGCCCAGGTGTACGGCATTTCCGTGGATTCCCCCTTCAGCCTGGAGCGCTTCCGCCGCGAGCAGAACTTGCCCTTTGCCCTGCTGAGCGACTTCAACAGAACGGCTTCCGCAGCTTACGGCGCCCTGTACGAGGACTTCGTGCTCGGCTTGAAAGGCGTCTCCAAGCGCGCAGCTTTTGTGGTGGATGGAACTGGTAAAATCCGCTATGCGGAAGTGCTGGAGAATGCCGGAGAAGTGCCCGATCTGGAGGCCGTCAAAAACACCCTGGCTGCCCTCAAAGGCTAGGCCCCGGCATGCTGCATGGGGATTTTCCCGCCATGGCTTTTCCCTTCAACCTGCGCGCCTACGGTGTGGCGCGGCATATGGGCCGCGTCCTTGTGGCTGAAGAACCGTTTCAGGGCAGCTTTGTGACCAAATTTCCCGGTGGTGGTGTCGCCTTTGGCGAAGGCCCTGAAGACACCCTGGCCCGTGAATTCCGGGAAGAACTGGACCAATCGGTCCAAAACCTGGGACACCTCTATACCACCGGGCACTTTGTGCCCTCCCTCCGCGGACCGGAGGAGCAGTTGGTGGCCATCTATTATGCGGTGGCCCTGCCTTCGCCACAGGCGGCTGCACCTTTGGACGGGAGCGTGCGCGAGGTTCGGATACCCAAGGACAATCCACAGGCCCGCCAGACCGATGCCAGCCGGGACGCTGAACAGGGCGCTCGGCCGCACCGCTCGGATCCGTCATTGTGGAACCGCATCCGCTTCCGCTGGTTGCCGCTTCGCACCCTGAGGCCCGAAGTTTTTGATTTGCCGGTGGACCGCCTTGTGGCCCGCCGTTTCCTTTGCAGGCCTTGATGTGCGGACCGGATCTGCGTCACCCGCTTAGCGTTGTACACGCACCATGCCGCGGTCGAGCAAGCGGCCGTCCGAAGCCCGGAGAACCCGGTAGCCGTAAGGGCCGCTGGCCAGACTGCTGCAGTCCAGCTGGCCCATTGCGCCGTTGACCAGGCTGCGCGACACCACACGGCCGTGCAGGTCGAAGAGTTCAGCCAGAAGGGGTTCGTTCCATGGGTTGCGGAAATGCACGGTGTGCTGTGCCGGGTTGGGGTACCAGGTGCTGCTCAGCCCTGCGGCCGGATCGTCAACGGAGGATATCCCGGTGAAAGCAAAATCGTCGACGTACAAGACCGTACCCACGGTGGCGTCCATCGTGTTGCGGGTGGAACGCACCAGGATTTCGGCCAGTTCGGCATCCTCGGTCATCGTGTAGGTAATGGGCAGTGTAAAGGAGGTATAGCCCCCGGTGGTGCTGTTGTCGACAAATTCCGCCTCGGCGATCTGGGTGGTGTCGTCTCCGGTGATGTCAAAGAGCCGCACGCGGATGGTCAGCGAATCGCCGCCCAACGGCACGTAATCGTAAAATCCGGTCAGCGCATCGGGCATGCCCCAAATGGTGCTGCCGCCCTGAACGGTGGAATTGAACGGATCGGATGCATCCACCACCAGGATGCCGTTGGTCAAGGCAGCCGGGGCCTTGATGGCCAGAAGCGGCACCAGGACCGTTTCCATTTTGACCGCTGCGTCACCGCCGTGCACGTTGCCTGTTTCCTTGGTCACACTGCACAGGCCAAATAGCCCAAGGCCCCCATTGGGCGTGTTCCAACTGTTCGGGTCCATGCAGGCCGTGCCGATGTTGGTCCAGTTCTCAAAGCCGGGATTGGGCAAGGTCTGGGCTTGCAGCACGTATCCCTGGATGGCCAGCATCAGCAATGCCGCTGCTGCGGCGCAGGCAAAGGCCTTGCAGCGCTGCGTTGCACCATCCGGATGGTGGGCATTGGGCCAAAAGGGAAACAGGGAACGTAAAACAGTGCGCTTCATGGTTCAGGCAGTTAACGGCGTCGGTTTAACATCGATGGCTACCAATATGGGACGCTACTACGAGCCTGGAATTGATCCCGGTCTGCCGGGCGAAAGTGGGGGACCCGCAGCGCCGACCAGCCTAAGTCTGC
>JAUIHG010000054.1 GCA_030432405.1 Bacteroidia bacterium
GCCCTTCCAGCCCTTATTGTCGGGCCGCTGGGGGACCTGGCCGTTGTTCACATAGCCGATATTCCCGTTGCGATCCGCGTAGACCATGTTGAAGCGGGGTACCCCCAAAAGGCGCATGGCCTGCAGCAGCTCATCCTTGCCATCCGCGTGCATCATGCGCAGGATCTGTTCGGGTGCGCGCATGTTGTACAGCATGCCGAAGCGCACGGCGTAAAAGCGGCCGTCCTTGCGGAACGTGGGGCCCAGTTCGGACCAATACAGGTTGCGCGGTACGCGCAGGTTGATCGGGCCGACCTTCATGGTCAGCCAGATGCGGGTCTGCTCCAGCGTTTTCCATTCGCCGTCCAGGCGGTATTGCAGGCGCTTGGACGGATGCATGTCCAACACATAGCTGTCCACCAGATCCAGCTTGTTGTAGGTCATCGCCCAACCCACATCGGCATTGCTGCCAAATCCCGGCAGCATGCCGTTGTGGTACATGGCCCCGTGGAAGTTCAAGCCTTCATCGCTGATGAGGTGGCACTCGTAAAAGCTGAAGGGGCCTTCCAGGGGTTGGTGCGGGTTGATGGCCAGATAGGTTTTGCCGTCGGCCGTGCGGGAGGGCGCCAGGGCATACGCGTTGGAACCGCTGGCACCATCCGGGGCGAGGTGGTAATCGCCGTCAAATATTTTTTCCACCTCTTTCATGGCGTACACCATGTAGCTGAGCACAAAAACCTGGCCCTGGAGCAGTTCCTGGGGACGGACCGGAAAGCTTCCCCGCACGAGCACCTCGTCGGGGTGCAGTTCGGCGTAGGCATTGAGCCCCTGGGCATAGGCATCCAGCCAGTTGCGGGTTGGAGCACTGAGCTGGGTATACCAAGCCTGTTGGACCCGGGTGGGAATGTCAAAAGCCTGCAACAGGTAGTCGCGGATGATGCCCTCCTTGCCTTTCAGGCGGCCCATCATGCCCTTGCCGGTCAATACGGTCTCCTGCATGACGCCAAAGGCATCTTCCGCGTTGGCCCAGGCCAGCCCATACGCCACGTGGGCGTCCGTTGGCCCGTGGATGTGGGGGACGCCCCAGGCATCCCGGTGGATCTGTACCGCCTGCGGATCAATCTGTGGAGCACGCCAGGCCATGGCCTGCGGGTCGGGTTGACCCCAAAGCGGCGGAAAGGCGTGCAGGGGTGCCTGGGTGGCGCTTTCGCCGGTTCCCGGCGAAGGCGTGGTCCCCGCGGCAGGCCGCTGGGCATCCGCCTGGGAGGCTGCTCCAGGCGTGGGGCTTTCGACGGCCAGGTGTTGTTGAAGGTGGGGTTGAACGGTGGATGCTTCGTGGTGCAGGGGCTGCTGCGCCAGCACCCAACCGGGCAAAAGCAAAAAAACCAGCATGGCCGGCAGGCACCGGTCCGGCCTCCTAACGTGGTTGCAGAGGACTGGGAAAAGGGAAATACAATACAAGAGGCGGGAATGGATTGTCGACATCAATGAGGGCATGGAAAGGGACCTGTTACAAACTAGCCAAAGGACCCCGGACCTCCACCATAGGTTGCAAGATTCGTTGCACAAATCGGTGCGCGCGGCTTTGCCTGCGTCTGAAGAATCAGGCCTTGATGCAATTGAGGCACCGGTGGCCCGGAGTGCTGCCGCTTCAATCCGGATTGCCATGCCCCTCTCCCCCATTGCCCTTTTTAGCAGCCACTTGCCTAACCGCCTTGGCCTGCTCTTGTTGGTATGCAGCACGGTGTTTCATCTGCACGCCCAGGATTCGATTGGGGATCCGGCTGCCCGGCCCGGCAACCGCGGTGCCCAGCGGATCAAACCCGTGGAACCCATGCTGCTCGGCCTGATGCAGGGCCATCAGAGCTACCGCGAGTCCTCCTGGTGGGTGCGCGTCAACCGGCCCGGTACGGTGGCCCTGGTCTGGTGGCCCAAGGACGCCCCGGATTCCATACGCGTGGCCCGGCAGAAGATCAGCGACCCCCAATTCCCGATGGTGGTGCTTACGAAGGGCATATCCGTTGGAACGGACGGGTTTTGGACAACAGCGCCCTGGCCTTTCAAAGCCCGGTGGTCTGGCAATACCGCACCGATCCGCCGGACTTCAGCATTGCAGCCGGCAGCTGTACCTACATCAACGAGCCGGGCTTTGACCGGCCGGGCGAACCCTATGGCGGCGGTTACGGCATCTTCCAGCGCATCGCCGAAAAGGACCCCGATCTCATGCTCTGGCTGGGCGACAACACCTACCTGCGTGACCCGGATTTCACGAGCCGCAGCGGGATGTTCCACCGTTTTGCGCATACGCGCGAAACCCCGGAGATGCAGTACCTGCTGCGGGCACAGCCCAATTACGGGATCTGGGACGACCACGACTATGGGCCCAACGATTCGGACCGCAGCTGGGCCTACAAACAATGGAGCATGGACGCCCATCAGGCCTTTTGGGCCAACCCGACGGTGGGCGCCGGGGATGTGGGCGGCATCACCAGCCGCTTTGTCTGGCACGATGTGGATGTGTTCCTGCTGGACAACCGCTGGTTCCGCAGCCCCAACACCCTGGAAGGAGAAGAACGCGTCATTCTGGGCCAGCAGCAGGAGGATTGGCTGATCGAAAGCCTCTCCTCCAGCAGGGCGCCCTTCAAGATCGTGGCCGTAGGCGGGCAATTGCTCACCGACGCGGAACGCTACGAGACCTGGATCAACATTGCTCCTGAGGAACGCAAGCGCCTGTTGGAACGCATCGACGCCAACGGCATCAAAGGGGTGGTTTTTTTGACCGGCGACCGGCACCACAGCGAAATCAGCCGCATGGACCTGCCCGGTGGCGCCTGGATCTACGACATCACCGCCTCCCCCCTGACGTCCAGGGCGCACCGCCAGAGCGGCGAACCGAACCGCTTCCGAGTGGTAGGCTCCCTGTTGGAGCAACGCAGTTTTGTCCTCTTGGACGTCAAGGGGCCGCGCACCGAGCGCGAATTGTGGGTCCGCTTTTACGACACCGACGGGGCATTGCTCTTCGAACACCGCATCGCTGCCCCCTGAGGCACACGGCGCATGTGGGCAACCGCACAGCGGCCAATGGCAGGAATGCATGAACTTCGCCTGGTATGGGCAAAGCCATCATTCATCGGCGCCGCAATTGGACAAGCGTTCAGTACAATCCCCGTGGCCTGGGCCACGCTGGCTGTTGCCAAGACGACCCATGCCGGCCGCATACAGGTCCCGTCCTGCTGCCTGCCATGATGCCTTTCCTGCTGCTGCTCTTGATTGTGGCCGGCCTTGCGGCCTGCGAAGGCATGCCCGCCGGCAGCCAAGGGGCCGAAAAGCGACAAGAAGCCCGCACCGCCGAAGCCGAGCGCTTGAAAGCCGAGGCCGAGGCCCAACGGCGGGAAGCGGCCGAACGCCAGGCGCTTGAAAAGATGCTGCAGCGCTACGGCCGCAAAGGAGCAGGAAGGCACACCTTACCGGCAGCCCGTCTGCTCAAGGCCGTCTATGCGCAGCGGCAACACCGCCTGCTGTGGGATTCGCCGGAGGCGCAAAAGCATTTTTTCCAATTCTGGACCTCCCTGCCCGAACGCGGCCTGGACACGGCGCTGCTGGACCAGGCCTATCCGATCCTGGCACGGCACCGGCCGCCCAGACCCGGGCAGGTGATTGCCTCCAAGGCCAGTCCCGAGGATCGGGCGGCCCGGTCGGACCTGTGTTTTTCGGCCCACTATATGCTGGCGATGCGCAGCCTCTGCCACGGGCTTCAGCCCAGCGACAGCCTGGCGCTGCAATGGCGCCCGACCGAGCGGGTGGCCGATTGGGGTGCCTTCCTGGATGCCGGCATGGATTCCAGCGGTCTGGAAGCCCTGCTGGAGGCCGGACAACCGGCCCATCCCCCCTACCGCGACCTGGTGCGGGCTCATGGACACTTCCTGCGCCGTTTTCCCGCCGAAGGCCTGGAGCGCAGCGTACCCACCTGGAGGGAAGACAGCGCCAATGCCCGCCGCCTGACCGGCGATCTGTTGATCCAACGCGGATGGCTGGACAGCACCGCGCTGCGTTCGGACAGCCTGGTGTCCGGAACGCTCAAGCGTTTTCAGCGCATGCACGGCCTGGCCGAGGACGGTCTGGTGGGTTCCTATACCGCGGAGGTGCTGGGCCAATCCAACCAGTGGCGGCTGGCCCAACTTTACACGGCCCTGGACCGCTGGCGCCACGAGGCCAACTGGCCACAGCCCTTTGCCTGGGTGCCTCTGCCGCTGTTCACCTTGTGGATTGTGGACGAGGATACGCTCCTGTTTGAACACCGGGTTGTCGTGGGCACCAAAGCCAACCAGACGCCTGAAATCAGTTCGGTGATCGACCTGGTGGTGGCCTATCCGTATTGGTATGTACCCTACAGCATTTCCAGCAAAGAGATCCTGCCCAAGGCCAAGGGGGACTCCACGTACCTGAACCGCAACGGCTACAGCCTCAAGGACCGCAACGGGCAATCCGTGGACCCGGCCGCTGTGGATTGGTCGGGGGTCAACGCCAACAACTTTCCTTATACCGTTCGCCAGGCAGGCGGAACGGGCAATGCCCTGGGCCTGATCAAGTTCATCTTCCCCAATCCGCACGCGGTCTACCTGCACGACACCAACGCCAAGCGCTATTTCGACAAGGAACGGCGGAGCTACAGCCACGGCTGTGTACGCCTGGATCGACCGATGGATTTTGCCGCCTACCTGCTGGAACGGGACAGCACCCACGCTATGAGCACTGTGCGCAAGGCCATTGCGCAGCGTTCGGAAAACAAGCTGCCGCTGCGGCATGGCTTGCCCGTTTACCTGCGCCACATGAGCGTGGTGGCCGGACCGGACAGCCTGCCGCGTTTCGGCCCGGACCTATACGGTCAGGATGCCGAATGGCGGGCATCCTGGCAGCCAAAAGCGGAGCAACGGGATACGCTGGCGCTGCACTTGCAGCCGGCCTCGGGGGCGGATTCGCTGCCCACGGCCTTGCCGGCCGAAGCGCCCTGACGCGCCTTGGAGCACGGGATCAACCCGAGTTGCCTGCGGCCTCTGGCCTGAAGCTCCGGCCAACGCGATCCATCCCGCACCCGCTATGGGGCTTCAGGCAAGCGGCGGTGCTTCTGCTTCCACGGCCTGTTGCAACGCAGCCTTAACCGCCTCCGGCCAGGGTGTTTTTTGGCCACCGGCATAGTCAAACCATACCACTACGGCCCTGCCTTCGGCGGCCAGCCGCCCGTCTTCGGTGAATATGGCATGCTGCATGACCACGCTGGTGCTGCCCCATTTCAGGATGCGCGTGCCCACGCGAATGCGGGCCGGATAGACCAGCGGAATGCGGAAGCGGCATTGGGTATCGGCCAGAATGGGCCCCATGCCCGCTTCGGGCCGCGTGTGGTACCCCGCCGCTTCGAACAACGCGATGCGCGCGCTCTCGAAAAAGCGGAAATAGACCGTGTTGTTGACATGGCCCAGGGCATCCATTTCTCCCCAGGCCACACGACGCTGCTGCAGGAAGCGAAAGTCTTCCGGCTTTGCGGGTTCGTCCATGTTTTGGAACGATCGGTTTAAAAAAGCTTAATGGACCAGTCCAGCAGGCGGTCCGTCTGGTTGGTGTACGGCGGATACAGCAGATTGTTGACGCTGTATTTGGTTTTCTGGTGCATCACGGACCGCAAGTGGCTGAAAGCCTCGAACCCAAACCGCCCGTGGCTGCTGCCAAGCCCGCTGTTGTTGATGCCGCCAAAGGGCATGTTGGGATTGAAAAAATGCACGATCGTATCGTTGACCGTTACACCGCCGGACTGGGTCTCGGAAAGGATGCGTTCAATGGCACTGCTGCGCTTGCTGAAGGCGTACAGCGCCAGGGGCTTGGGCTTATCGTTGATGTAGGCGATGGCGTCTTCCAGATGCTGGTAAGGCAGGATGGGCAACAGCGGTCCGAAAATCTCCTCGTCCAGAATCCGCATGCCTTCTTGCAGGCCAGTGAGCACCGTGGGCGCGATGAAGCACTGTTCCAGATCGATCGTTCCACCCACGTTGACCACCGCGCCTTTACCGACGGCATCTTCCAGCAGACCGGCCAGGCGTTCGCCATGTTGGCGATTGATGATCCGGGCCAGGCTGTCGCTTTGGGCACGAGCGGCATCGGTGGGGCCGTATTGGGTACTCCATTGTTCATCGACAAGGTCGATAAAGCGTTCCATCTGGCTTTCGTGCACCAACACATAATCCGGCGCTATACAGGTTTGGCCGGCATTGATGCCCTTGCCCCAAGCCACCTTTTTGGCGGCTTCCTCCAGGTCTGCATGACGGTCCACCAGGGCCGGTGACTTGCCGCCCAATTCCAGCGTGATGCCGCTAAGGTGCTCGGCGGCGGCTTTCATCACCAGACGCCCCACCCGGGGACTGCCGGTGAAAAAGATGTGGTGAAAAGGCTGGTCCAGCAAGGCTTTGGCCACTTCCACGTCGCCGGTGCAGACGGCCACCTCGGATGGATCAAAGGTCTTTTCGACCAGTTCGGCCATCACGGCAGCGGATGCCGGAGCCATTTCGCTGGGTTTGAGGATGACCGCATTGCCTGCGGCAATGGCCGCCGCCACGGGAATCAGCGAAAGGTTGACCGGAAAATTCCAGGGGGAGATGATCAAGGCCTGCCCCTTGGGTTCCACGCGGATTTCGGACCGCGTACCCACCAACGAAACAGGGGTGGGCACCTTGCGCGGGGCCATCCATTCGCCCAGGTGGGCGCAAATGTGCTTGATCTCCGAGGTGACCGGAAGGATTTCGGTCATCTCGACTTCAGCGGGGTGTTTGCGGAAGTCCGCCATCAGGGCATCGGCAAACGCAGCACGCCGGTCGAGCACCGCCTGTTGAAGACGCCGCAGTTTTTCGATGCGCTCGCGGGCATCGCTTTGGCGCAGGCGGGGCAAGGCTTCGCGCTGGCGCGCGAAAAGCGCCTCGATGGCCTGTGCCGAATGCGAAGGGGCTACCTGTTGGGCCATATCGGCCTGGGTGGCTTGTGTGGGCATGGTAGACATGGGCATGGGAATTGTGCAAATAGCCGGTCAAAAAAATGGATCGGACCGATCCCTTGCTGCTGCCCTCAGGCACCGGCTAGCGTGGAGGCAGTTTTGTTGGAACGATCGTTCTGTTTAACCGTTGCGCTGGAAACTTGACCGCGGGCATCGTCGAGCATCATGTCGGCGGCTTTCTCCCCGATCATCACGCAGGCGGCGTTGGTATTGCCGCGCACGATTTCGGGCATGATGGAGGCATCGGCCACCCGCAGCCCTTCCAGGCCGTGCACCCGCAGGCGGGCATCCACGACCGCATTGGGGTCGCTGTCGGGGGCCATGCGGCAGGTCCCGGTCGGGTGGTAAAGGGCTTCGGAGTACTGGCGGATCCAGTGTTCCATGGCCTGCTCCCCTTCCCGGCCTTCGCCAAAAGGCGCCTTTGGCGAATACCCTTTGCCGGTGTATTCCTGCATGGGTTCGGCCTGCATGAGGGCCCAGGCTTCGCGCACGCCGCGTTTCATGCGTTCCAGGTCGGAACGTTCGGCGTAGTGGCGGGGATCGATGCGGGGCGCGGCTTCGGGGTCTGCACTGCGCAGGCGCAGGCTGCCCCGGCTGTCGGGGGCCAGCAGCGTAGCGCAGCAGGTAATGCCGTGCCCGGAAGGCCGTTGGAAACCGTGGTCCACAAAATGCGCGGGCACGAGGTGGAACTGCATGTCCGGGGCACGCAGGCCCGCTTCGGTGCGCATGAAGCCCCCGGTTTCGGCCAGGTTGCTGGTCAACGGGCCGGCGTCCAGTACAAAATAGCGGGCCAGGTTGCCGGGCAGGTTCCAGGGTTTGTCGATGTGGTCCAGCGAATTGCGCTGCCGGTTTTTAAACACCAAGGGCGCAAAGAGGTGGTCTTGCAGCATGGCGCCCACGCCGGGCATGTCCTGCCGAACGTCGATGCCGTGTTCGGCCAGGTGTTCGGCCGGGCCAATGCCCGACAGCATGAGCAATTGCGGGCTGTTGAGTGCGCCGCCGGCCAGCACGACTTCGCCGGAAACGGCCACCCGTTCCTCATAGCCGCCCTTGCGGTAGGCAATCCCGGTTACGCGGGACCCGTCAAAAAGCAGGCGGCTGGCCAAAGCCCCGGTCAGCACGTCCAGGTTGGGACGGTCCAGGACCGGGTTGAGGAAGGCCACGGCCGAGGAACAGCGCTTGCCTTCGCGGATGTTGACGTGGTAGCGCCCAAAACCGCTTTGGTGGGCCCCGTTGAAGTCCGGATTGCGTTCGTGGCCGCGGCTTTCGGCTGCCTGGATGAAGGCCTCGCCCACCGGGTGCGGGTAGCGGCCCCGGGATACCGTCAGGCCGCCGCCTTCGCCGTGAAAGGCGTCCTTGCCATCCATAAAATCCTCCGAACGGCGGAAATAGGGCAGCACATCGGCGTAGTTCCAGCCCGCATTGCCCAGGTCCGACCAATGGTCAAAATCCGAGCGGTGGCCGCGGATGTAGATCATGGCATTGATGGCGCTCGAGCCGCCCAGGGTTTTGCCCCGCGGCATGAACAGACGGCGCCCGTTGAGGCCTTCCTGGGGTTCGCTGTAGTAGCCCCAGTCCACCTCGGACTTGAAAAGCTTGTAGAAGGCGCCCGGAATGGCGATTTCCATGCGCCGGGGAGGACCTCCGGCTTCGAGCAGCAATACCCGCACATCCGGATCCGCGCTCAAACGGTTGGCCAGCACGCATCCTGCGGAACCGGCCCCCACCACCACAAAATCGTATGCAGCCATGCCTTTGAAGGTACGCCTTCAGGGCTTGACATGGGGCCTTGAACCGCGCACAATCGGGGGCTATTCCGTGGATCGTTCCGCCTTCCGGCGAAGGGCCATCAGCGGGTCGAAACGCTGCTGCGCATGTGCTCCAGTATGCGCTTCGAATCCTCCCGAATCCGCCACAACAGGCCACTGGAATAGGCATTGTACCCGAGGAAATACAATCCGGGTCGCTCCTCAAACCAGCAGGCCGAAGGGACACCGTGCCCGTTGAACAGCGGTTCGGCATTGTCCACAAAATCCTCCACCGCGCTTCGGAATCCGGTGGCCAGGACCACTGCATCGAAGGGTGCTTCGCGGCCATCCGTAAACCGAACGCCGTCCGGCGAAAACGCCTCAATGCCCGGGTAGACCGCAATACGTCCGGCCTTGATGGCGGCGATGGTGCCCACATCCATGACCGGCGTACGGCCCAATTCACGCAACTGCCGCGCTGGCGCCATGGCGGCAGGCTGCAGGCCGTAAGGCCGCAGGTCACCCATACTGATGCGTTGCATCCACTGACCGATCCGGTCGCCGATGGCATTGGGCAGGCGGCTGAAGGTCATGGCGGACTGCTGCGTGGACCGGCCCAGAAAATCCCGGGGGATGATGTTGACCGGAGAGCGCACGGCCAGGGCGGGACGGGCTCCCTGTTCCGCCAAATCGAGGGCCACTTCAGCGCCGGTATTGCCCATGCCCACCACCAGCACACGCTGTCCTTGGAAGCGGTCGCCGCTGCGGTAGTCCACGCTGTGCAGGATTTCCCCGTTGAAGGCGTCCTGTCCGGGCCAGGAAGGCCGGACCGGGATGCGGTTGAAGCCGGTGCACACCACCACCCGTTCGGCGGCAAATGCCGCCGTGGTGCTTTCGGTGCCCCGGGTGACCACAGCGTCCACGCGCCAGCCATTGGGGCTGGGCGCAATACGCTCCACGCGGTGGTGGAAACGAGGCTGGATGCCCATGTCCTGCGCATAGGCCTCATAGTATTCCACCAACTGCTGCCGGGGCACATACCGGGGATACTCCCGGGGAAAGGGCCTATGGGGCAGGTTGCTGCAGCCCTTGACGGTATGCAGATGCAGGCGGCGGTAGTGGTCCTGCCAGGATGAGGCAATCCGATGGTCCTGCTCCAATACGGTGCAGGGCAGCCCTGCCTGGAGCAGCCGCCCGGCCATGGCCAGACCGGCAGGTCCGGCGCCGACAATCAGGGTTTTGACATCTTCCGCAGCAAGTTGAACGGGTGGGACATCTCCGTGACTGCCTGTGGCTTTATCGGTTTTTACAAAGCGGGGTACGGACATTTCACGGAGTGAGGGGCTGCTTTGCGGCATGGGGGCGAAAATACGGTGTGCCTGTCTGGACCCCGCCCGGGCGAGTACCTTCGCGCGGTCCGCGCGCCTCAAAACCCTTTGGTCCCAACCTTCGGCAGGCACTTGCGTAAGGACTAAGGTTCTTCGAAACGCCCCTAAAACCGCTACCTGTGGTCATCTCCCACCGCCACAAATACCTTTTTGTCCAGCTGCCGCAAACGGCCTGCACCACGGTGCAAAATGAGCTCATCGAGCTGTACGATGGCGAAAAGATCCTCTTCAAACACGCGCTGTACAGCGACTTTCTCAAACAGGCTTCGGCAGCCGAGAAAGAATATTTTGTCTTTTCGAGCCTGCGCAATCCGCTGGACATCGTGGTGAGCAAGTATTTCAAGTACAAGACCGACCACGTGGGGGCGTATTCCAGCCCGCGCAAAAAGCAGTTCGGCTTCCTGCACAAACACCTGTTGCGCGTCTGGGACCGCAACCGCTACCAGTTCATCAAGGACGACAACGCGGACTTTGGGGCCTTTTTTGACCGCTTCTACCGCCTGCCCTATTCCAGCTGGGCCATCCTGGACCACCACAACTTCGATTATTTGATCCGCTACGAACATTTGCAGGCGGATTTTGCCACCATGCTCGACAAGGTGGGCATCGAAGCCAAGCGTCCCCTGCCGGCACGCAACGTGACCGGGGAGAAGAAAAAGGACTTCTGGAGCTACTACGACTCGCCGGAGCTTCGCCGCAAGGCGATGACCTTGTTTGGCCGCTACATGCACGAATTCGGCTACACCTTCCCGGAGGATTGGACCGAAGGACCGCGCGAGGGCGGATCGGCTTTCCAATACAACACGGTCAACAGCCTGCGCAAGCTCTATTGGCGGCGGCTGCGTTGAACTGGCGGCGCCTTGTACTAGGTTGATGGCTTCCTTGGGCGGACCTTGGGGGTGCCTGCGCTGAACGCGCGAAGGCCACGGGCCGAACGGCGCCACGCTATAGCTTGCCCACCATGCCTTTGCGGCGGAACAGGGCGCGTGTCAGGAACACCGTATTGCCGATCAGGTAACGGCGCCACAGGCGTTGCGGCTCCTGAAAAAGGCGGAAAAGCCATTCCAGGCGCAGATTGACCCAGAATTTGGGCGCGCGCGGCACCACTTTGGCCACCTGGTCGATGGATCCGCCGAAGCCGATGGCCAGTTTGCAGCGGAGTTTATCTCGGTAAGCCTGGATCCAGTGCTCCTGACGCGGATTACCAAATCCTACCAGCAGCACGTCCGCCCCGCTGGCGTTGATGGCCTCCACCACCGGCAGGGATTCGTCGTCGCCGTAGTGGTTGAAATACCCGTGGTGGCGGCCCACCACCTTCAATCCGGGATACTCGGCCTCGTAATTGTCCACGGCCTTGTCCAACACCTCCTGCTTGGCGCCGAGGATGAACACGCCGTGGCCCTTGCGGGCACAGATGTGCAGGAACTCGCCCTCGTCAATGAGGTCGGAGCCGTTGAGGTTTTCGGCAAAGCGTTTGCCCTGCATCCAGGCGGCCATGTCCACGCCCACCCCGTCGTTGAGCATGATGTCGCATTCCTGCAAGGCCTTGGCAAAGGCCTTGTCCTCAAAGGAGAGGTTCGCCCCGTGGGCGTTGAGGAAATACACCGTGTAACAGCGCTCGAAGGGCGCGTCGAGGATGTGCTCAAAAAGGGCATTGACGACCGGCGAGGTGCTGTTGACAACAGGCACCCCGAGGATGTCGATGGTGTCCGGCAGATGGTGCTGCACGGAAACGGGAGCAATGGCGGTGGAGGGCATGAGCAGGAGGATCAGAAGGGAAGCGCCTTCGGGCGAAGGCCGGACCAAGCCGGGGAGCACGATCGCGGGCGCCGCGAAAATAGGGTCGTATGCCAGCCGGCACAAGCCTTTCCCCGCATACGCATGTGCGCGCAACAGGTTCCACGGAAGCGCGGAAAGCAAGGTGCAAAAGCACGCCCTGCCAGCGCCTTCCGCCTTCGGCCGAAGGCCGGTCACGTGCGGAGTCTGGTTGTGCCACAGGTCAAAGGCAAAATGGGCTAATTTGCCGCGTGGCGCTGCAACCCATCCCCGAAAGCCGCATCGAGCGGGAGCTGGCCAAAATGCTCCAGATCCCGGTGGCGTACAACACGGTCCGCAACTTGCCGTATGGCGAATTGGGCCAACGCCGGCTTGAATTATTGCTTTATGTACTCTTTCAAAGGGGCCTGGAAAACAGCTGGTTCCCTGGAGAGTTTGACAAAGTAATGCTGGCCACCGCGCCTTCCGGCGTTGGCCGTCTGGTCCTGCTGGAATACAAAAAACAGCTGCGCGGCGCCGTGCTGGTCCGACCGCGCCCAGGCCCGTTGCATACCCCGGAAATGGCGCGGGAACTGCTGCGTTTCCTGCTTTTCCAACTGGCCGGACATGGGCCGGAATTCAACGCTCGGGATTTCCAACTCTTTTTGGCTGCACCCGGCGGGGTCAACGAAGGAGCGGCCTCCTTTGCCGCGGACTTCAGCCAGCACATGGCCAAAGAAGCCCGCCTGCCCTATTGGGTCTCGGAGCTGATCGACTCCCACGCGCGCCTGGAGGGGCTTTCGCCGGAAGGCGCCCTGGCACAGCTGGAAGAGCTCCTGCCCCTTCTGCACCTGGAGCTGATCCTGCCCGCGCACATCGACCGCCGGCTGGCCGAAACCCCGGATCTGAAAAGCATCTTTTTCGGGGTGGAGATGGTCACCTCCGAGCAGGTGCTGCGGCAAATCGTGTCGGGCTTCAGCCTCAAAGCCCTGGAAGACGGAGAGGCCCAACAGTTGGTCGAACGCCTCGAAAAGTGGCCGGCGGAAAGCCGCATGGGCCTGGGCCTGATCAATTTTTTCGGCTATCCCCGGGAATTCCTGCAGTCCATCGCCAGCTCGGATAAGCTGCGCTCCATCCTCATCAAAGGGGCGGAATTCAAGACCGAAATCGATTACGCGGTGGTGGCCTTCCTGCACGAAAAGGCCGTTTTCTACAGCAATGTCCTGCTGGGAGACGCCCCGGAAGACGTCGGTGACCTGGCCCGCCTGGCCGTGGTGCCATACGTGTTCAGCCGCTTTGTGATCAAATACGTCAAGGACGCGGATTCCAAGGCCCTTCAGGAACTGCTGCAAAGCGGGCAACGGGTGGATTTTTACGACAACGCCGACCTGGAGGCCATCCTGGCCGACCTGCTGGACCAGGTAGAGGATGCCGATGCTGCTGCGCCGCCTCCGGCGAACGCCAGCCCCCGCCAGCTCAAACGTCTGGAGGCCGCCCTGCGCGCTCAAAAAGCCAACAGCACAAGGGAAGCCCGTGCGCAGCGCTTCCAGGAGGATTGGGCCTTGCTCAAGCCCGTCCTGGCCGCCATCGACAAGCGGATGCTGCAGGTGCTGCCCCGGCATCCGGTCATCGTGCTGGACGACCTGAGCAGCAGCGAACCCCGGGCGGGCCTGGCGCCCTGGATCAAGCGTTTTCGCAGCCGGCTTTCCGGCGGCCATTGAACGCCTGCGGCTCGAAGCCCCAGCGCAAGAGCCAGCATCCCTCCTACCTCAGCGCCCTTTATACAGGTCCGGTTTTTCTGCCGATCGGTCGGAGCTTTGTGCGTATTCGGGGACGCGGCGTCCAAACCTGGACGCGTATTTGGAGTATACACGACCATGTATACCCCGCTTTTTTTCCGCCCAGTTCCGGCGGCCCGTTTTGCCGTGATGGCCTTGATGCTGGCAGCACTGTTCAGCGCCTGCGAACACGAACCGCTGCCCCTCCCCCACGACCGTTCGGATTTTGCCGACCCGGACCGCAGGCCCTGCGACGAATTTGTTTTTGATACCGCACTGGCCAACGGTTGGGTGGCCACCAAAACCCTCAAAAGCGCCAGCCTCATCCACGACTATCTGCCTGCGGCAAAAAACCTCCTGGGTGTTCGCCAGAGGCGCTATTGGGCCCGACTGGACCCTGCCCAACCCAATGGGCTGAACGTCGATGTGGTCTGGCTGCACGGTGGAGGTGCCGATGTAGGCATGGCGGCCAACGACAAACCGGAGGTTTTCCGATTCCTGAGCCTCGGTTACCGCGTCTGGGTGGTGGAATACCGGCGCGGGTGGTTGGCCAGTTCCTACGACCCCTGCATGGTCCGGGACGCCAATGAAGCCACCGAGGCCGATTGGCTGCGCATGCCCCAAGCCGCGGATACCGCACTGGCGGACGTCAAGGCCGCATTGTTGGACATCCGGTCGCGCAGCGGCAACAGGTTGGTCCTGTTCGGCACCTCGTTCGGGGCATCGCTCGCCCTGGCCTGCGGACCCTATGCAGATGCAGGCGTCCCCGAAACCCTGGGCATTACGGGCGTCTGTGCTGCGTACGGCAGCCTGCCCTATGGTACGCCCTATAGGAATGCGGTCCCCACGGTTCTCTGGCATGGACTCAAGGATCAGATCAATGGCCCGGACGTGGGCACGCTGTACCATGTGCAAGCGCAATACGGTGTGCCCGTCAAAGGCAGTCGGCGCATCTATCGGGATCAGGCGCACTATGGGCCCACCTGGCTTTTCATGCACCGCGGAGGCCACAGCTACGGCCCGATCAACGCCCCGCTTGCCGCCGAGCGCATGCTGCGGTGCGTGTTGGAAAAGGGACCGGAGCCCGGCGTTTTCCTGGTGGCCGAAGATGCGGTCACCCCCTTTGATGAAGGCGGTTGAACAGGGTTTTTTGATGAGTTGATCCCTCACTCGGGCAATGGACATGTCCCCGTACCTTTGCCGGCCATGAGCGCCCCACCTGCCTTAGCTGCAAGCAGTTCTACCCTGGCCCGAGAAGTGGCCAAACGCCGCACGTTTGCCATCATCTCCCACCCGGACGCAGGCAAAACCACGCTCACCGAGAAGTTTCTCCTTTTTGGCGGCGCCATACAGACGGCAGGTGCGGTGAAGTCCAACAAAATCAAGAAGGGGGCCACGTCGGACTTCATGGACATCGAACGCCAGCGGGGCATATCCGTGGCCACCTCGGTGATGTCCTTCGAGTATGCCGATTTGTTGATCAACCTGCTCGATACGCCGGGCCACAAGGATTTTGCCGAAGACACCTACCGCACGCTGACCGCAGTCGATTCGGTGGTCCTGGTCATCGACTGCGTCAAGGGTGTGGAGGAACAGACCGAACGGCTTATGGAGGTGTGCCGCATGCGCAACACGCCGGTCATGATCTTCATCAACAAGCTGGACCGGGAAGGCCGCGACCCCTTTGATCTGTTGGACGAGCTGGAGGAAAAACTGTCCATCCAGGTACGTCCGCAAACCTGGCCCGTGGGCATGGGAGCCCGCTTTCAGGGTGTGTGGGATCTGGACCAGTCCCGCTTCCTGCATTTCCGCCCCGGACAGCAACGCCGCTCCGAGGACCTGGTGTCTTTTTCCGATCCGGCGGATCCCGAGTTGTTCGCCGTACTCGGCGAAGACCCCGCCCAGACCCTGCGCGAAGAAGCCGAGCTCATCGAAGGCGTGTACGACCCGCTCGACATCGAACAATACCGCGCCGGCAAACTGGCGCCGGTTTTTTTTGGTTCTGCGCTCAACAACTTTGGCGTACAGGAACTCCTGGACGCTTTCACGCGCATTGCACCGCCACCGCAGCCGCGGCCGACGGACCAGCGCGAAGTAGCGCCGCTGGAAAAGGTGTTTACGGGTTTTGTGTTTAAAATCCACGCCAACATCGACCCCAAACACCGCGACCGGATTGCGTTTTTGCGCGTCTGTTCCGGGGAATTTGAACGCAACACCTTTTACCAGCACACCCGCCTGGAAAAGAAGGTGCGCTTCTCCAACCCCTATGCCTTTTTGGCGCGCAGCAAGGAGGTGGTGGACCATGCCTGGCCCGGCGATGTGATTGGCCTCTACGACACGGGCAATTTCAAGATCGGCGATACCCTCACCGAGGGGGAAGCGCTGCAATACCGGGGCATTCCCTCTTTCTCACCGGAGATTTTCCGCGAGGTGGTCAACCGCGACCCGATGAAATCCAAACAGCTGGACAAGGGCATCCGGCAATTGACCGAAGAAGGCGTGGCCCAACTGTTCATCAAAGAGCCGGGCAGCAAGAAAATCGTCGGCACGGTCGGCGAATTGCAGTTTGATGTGATCCGCTACCGGCTGGAACACGAGTACGGTGCCAAATGCGAGTTTGTGCACCTGCCTATCCATAAGGCGTGCTGGCTGACCGCCGAAAAAGAGGAAGACCTGGAGGCATTCCTGCGCTACAAATCCAACGACGTGGCCCAGGACAAAGACGGCAACTGGGTCTATTTTGCCGAGTCCGCCTGGGTCTTGAACGTCAGCCGGGAGAAACATCCCGGGGTGGCCTTTCATGAGAACAGCGAGTTCAAAACCGCCGGTGCGGAGGAACCGGTCTAGCGTACGGCCACCATACACCAGGTTACCGGGCAGCTGAGCGGCAGGCCTCAGGCTTTTGTATTGCTTTCTCCGGTAGGCGCTTCCGGCCTCCACTGGCCCGACCATACCGTGCGCGCCTGTCCGTAAAGCAGCATGCGCTCGCCTTCCCACTCCAATTCCAACACGCCGCCGCGCGGAGAAGCCTGATAGGCGCGCATGCGGGTGAGCTTGAGCTTGTCGCCCCAATACGTGCCCAGTGCACAGTGGGCACTACCGGTCACCGGGTCTTCGGGCACGGCCATGCCGGGTGCAAAAAATCGGGATACAAAGCTGAAGGTGCTGTCGTCCGATGGCGCGGTGATGATGAAGCCATAGGTACCCGCCTCAGCAAGGGCGCGAAAATCCGGTGCGCAGCCGGTCACTGCGGCGGCATCACGGAGCTCCAGAAGGTAATAGGAGCCCGCCTTTCCGGCGAACCGCGGTTGAACACCAAGTGCGGTTTCCACGCCTTCCGGCAATTCCGAAGGCAGCACGTCGGCGGCCGGGAGATCCATGGCGATTTGGCTGCCTTTGGCCCAGGCCCGCAGTCGGCCCGAACGGGTCATGAAGTGGTAGGCCTCGTCTTCGCCGGCAGGCGCCAATTCCGGACCCAGTTCTTCCAGCAGCACATGGGCAGCGCCCAAGGTGGCGTGGCCGCAAAGGTCTACTTCCATGCCGGGGGTAAACCAGCGCAGGCCCCAGGTTCCGGGCTGATCCCGGGGCTCCAGAAAAGCCGTTTCCGAAAGACGGAGTTCGGCGGCCATATCCTGCATGTATGCATCTGGCAGGGTCCGTTCGGGCAGGACAACCGCAGCCGGATTGCCGCTGAACGGCCGGTCCGTAAAGGCGTTGATGGTATGGATGCGCATGGCTTTGCCTCAAAGCGGTGGCGTGGATCCAACCGGGGGCTGGCCCTGGTCGGCAATTCAGGTTGGTGTGATGTGCTTTAGCCAGGTTGGGTATGCAGGCCGAGTTCACGGGTCCAGCGGTCTTTGAGCGCCGGCCATTCGTGCCGCAACACACTGTAAAGGATGCTGTCCCGGCGGTAACCGTCCCAGTTGCAGCAGTGGCTGCGCAGACGGCCTTCCAGGTGGATGCCGAGTTTCTCGAGGCGCTTCAGGGCATGGGCATTGCGGGCGTCGCAACGGGTGGCCACCCGCTCCATGCCCAACGTTTCAAAGGCAAATCCCAACAAGGCCAACGCCATAGCCGTACTCAGTCCTCCGCCCCGGTGGCCTTTGCCCAACCAGGCATGGCCGCAATCCAGGTTCATGTCCTTCCAGTCGAAAGTCTCCAGGCGGCAACACCCGGCATACTGCTGCTTTTCACGGTCCAGTACGGCAAAGGGATAGGCGCGCATGGCCCGGCGCTCGGCCATGCCGTCGTCCACATAACGCACCAGGGCATCGTGGCTGTCGACCCTCACGGTGTGATAGGCCCAAAGGTCCTGGGCGTAGGCCATGTCCGAAAGGGCATCTAGGTGCTGCATGCCCAGGGGTTCCAATTGGATGGCTCCGGCGCTGGGCCGGTGCATGCGCTTGAAAAAATCCTGGGTTTCCAGGGGCGTTGGGTGCGCCGGCGGTGGATCTTCCGATGCCTCGGAAGCAGCCGATGGGAATGCGGAGCTGGCCATGGTAGCAAGCTACGCATTTGCCCTAGTGTACTCCATCCGGGGCTGGTAACGGCAGTGGTGTGTTATCCACGCAATGCCCACAAGGGCGAACGGTCGGTGCTGAACGTGACGCCGGAATTCGACGGCTCAGTGCATGCAGCCAGACTACGCCGGTTTCGAGTGTAGATCCGGACTACACCGGTTCGGCACAGTGCACGCTGCTCAAAGACTGGCCAGCGCGCCGTCAACGTCCTCCCAATCGGAAAGCAGGGCCGTCTGGCTGAAGTAATCGCTGTTTTCGGCGTAGACAAACAAACAGCTCTTGCCTTTGATGGCCTCAATGATGGGCGTAGATAAGGCGCGGGGTACACTGGGGCAACCCTGGCTGCGGCCCAGGCGGCCGTTGTTGCGGATGAATTGCGCTTCGGCATAATCTGCGCCGTGCAGCACAATCGCCCGTTCGCGGGCATGGCCGTTGATGCCCGGTTCCATACCGTCCAGGCGCAGGGAGAGGCCGTGTTTGCCGGTATAGGCCTCCGCGGCCAGGTAAAAACCCAGGCTGCTTTGGTGGCTTTGGGGAATGTCGCTGAAGGCGGTGGCCATAGTGCCACCAGAGGCAACCCCATGGGCCGCGTAGGTGTGGAAGACCACCTCCTGGGCATCCAGATCCATGACCCACATGCGCTTTTCGGTGGACGGCAGGCTGAAATCAACCAGGGTCAGGTAACGCGGATTGTCCAGCAAACCCTTCGCCATCAGGCGTGCATGGCCTTCCAGGGCCATGCGGTACGGACGTGCTGCCGGCATGCCGGGCAGTTTGGTCCAGGCGGCTGGTAGTGCAACCGGTTGTGGCGCAGTGGACTTGTCCTGGGTGGTCGAAAGTTCCGCATCCGAAACGGCAGCCGCTGCCGGAGCCCCATCAGGTGCGGCA
>JAUIHG010000055.1 GCA_030432405.1 Bacteroidia bacterium
GACCACATCCCCGGGGCGCGCATCTTCGGTCGCGTGGATCAGATCGAGCGCCTGCGATCCCGTTCGCTCACACCGCTCACCACGGCGCGCCCTTCTTACACGCTGGTGATCGGTCCGGCGGGGATCGTGAAACAGCATACGGCCCAGCAAAACGCCGGCCTCGGTCAGGGCATTGTCCGAAGGAATAGTGGGCGGGGGGAAGCCTTGCGCCTCCAACACATAGGGCGTGGGATCATAAACCGCTTCCTCCGGACCCGCTTCCCGACAGGAAATTCCAAAAAGCCATGCGCCCGCCATCAACAGCAACAAACCCCATTTTCCGCCTCCGGCGAAACGCGAAAGAAAAAGCGCCATCATTCGGGAATTCATTCTTCACGTTTTGGATTCTGGAACGCAGGTTCCGAAACAAAAGCCCAATCCGTTAAGCTATGCAGAAAGGCTTCAAGATCATCCAGCTCGGCTTGCGAAAGGTCCAACGGACGGACACGTGCGTCCTGGTTGGCATGCTCTTTTCCACCAGCGTTGTAATGCGCCAGAACAGCCTGTATATCCGGCAGGCTGCCGTCGTGCATATAGGGCGCCGTCAGGCCCACATTGCGCAAGGACGGCACTTTGAACCGCCCCCGGTCTTCAGGCCTGTTGGTCAGGCGCTCCAGTCCGGGGTCCGCATAGTCCATGTACAACCCGTTGTTGAGCAGCTCAAACTGGCTGAACAAAAAGCCGCCATGGCAGGAGGCGCACCCGGTACGCTCGGAAAAAAACAGGATCCGGCCGCGTTCGGCCGAAGGCGGTAATTCGGCATAGCCCGCCGTCCAGGCATCGTAGGCCGATGCCCCCGAAAACAGGCTGCGCTCAAACACGGCCAAGGCCCGCGTCAATACAAAGGGGTCGGGTTGGCGGCCATACGCATCCAGGGCCGCCTGGCGGTATGCCGGATCGGCAGCCAGCCGTTCGGCAGCCTCCACCATGTTGAAATCCATTTCCGCATGCTCCTGGATGGGCACGGCCACCTGTTGCTCCAGCGTAGCCAGCCCGCCTTCGCGCATGAAATGCGGATGATAGGCCAGGTTGGCCAGCGGCGGCGTATTGCGGCTTCCGGGCCGGCCTTCAACGCCAAGGGACACCGGATGGATGTCGCTGAACGCAAACGCCGCATAGTGGCAGGAAGCGCAGGCAATGCTGCTGTCCCGTGATAGCGCCTTCTCGTAAAACAGGGCCCGGCCCAACATCCAGCGCTGCGGGGTAAAACGGTTGTCCTCCGGCTGCGGAGGCTCCGGGAATCCCGCCGGAACCGCCCACATGGCACCCGGATCGGGTGCCGGTTGGCCCGATGGAGCGCAAGCGCTGGTGCAGCACAGCAGGCCCAGCAACAGGAATATGGCAACGCGCATCGGGTTCATGGACGCTTGAATCCGCAGCAGGTTTAAGGCCGCGGGTCTGGTGGCGCGCTTGCAGCGCGCGAAGGCCTCCGGAATCCAGGCCTCAGGGCACGACAATACCGCGCTGCAGCCGTGCGGCTCCGGACCGGAGCACCAGCTGGTGCAGGCCACGGGGCAGCTCGGGCAGGCGCAGCTGGGCTGCGTTGGCTTCGAGGTCTATACGCCAAAGGATGCGCCCCATGGCGTCCAGCACCTCCAGGCTGCCGATCTGTCCTTGAGGCATGCGGTAGGCCACGGCACTGCCGGCCTGCAGGGGATGGCCCAGGATGTTGAGCTCCAGGCCTTCGCCGGAGGCGGAAGCAATGCTGCTGGCCGGGCCTTGCGGACCGCTGCCCCGGCTGAACACGTCATCGGCAAAGGCCTGCAGAAACTGTGCGGCCCGCCCGGTTTCGCTGTGCTCCAGGGGCCCCAGGGAAAGGTTGAATCCCTTGACGGCCTGGGCATAGTCGGCATTGATGTAAAAAACCTGCACCCCGCTTTCGGCAACCGCGTCGCCGAGCAGTTCCACTTGATGGTAATTGGCGTTGCCCAGGCCGTGGAATTCAAAATGACCGATGACGCTGCCGGCCTGGCCTTCCATGCAGGCAAAACGGTAGCCGGATGTCCACCCCCAATGCATGGATGGGGTTTGGTAGGCCAGCGGATGATCGGCCGGGTAGGTGGCGGGGTCTTCGTTGTTATAAGCCGGTTCCACGCCAATGTAAAACCGCAGGCCTTCCACCTGCGTCAGGGGAAAGGTGCCCAGAGAAACCGTTTCGGTGCCTTCGGCATCCACCAAAAGCCAGGTATCCTCCACCGCCGTCCAGGTACCGCCGTCGTGCAGGACCTCAATTTGGGAGACGTAGTACGCCACCCGGGAAGCAAACCAGCTGTAACCGTCCTGCTCGGTATAGGTGCCGTAGACCATGGGCACTCCGTTGAGTTGGTGGTTGAAATGCAGTTGAACCTCCGTGCTCTGCGCATGCAGGCCAAGGCTCAAAAAGGTGGACAGGGCAATCGCAAAGCCGAAAAAACGCTTCATGAGGTGGGGCGTGGACCTGAAAAATGATGCTGTAAAATACAACGGACGCCCCGCCTAGACAAATGCTGGGGTGCTTGACGCATGCGGGCATCAGGCGCCTCCGGCGAACGCCGTCCCCTCCACCGTGCTGCCCGTCAGGGCCTGCAGCATGGCCCGAACTTCGGCCGGCGACTCCAGATTGGCTTTGGCAAAACTGTTCTGCATGCCCACCTTGATGGTGTGGGCCCGATCGGGCAGCGCTTCAAACAGCGTTTCGTCGGTCCAATCGTCCCCAACGGCCAGCACAAACGCCTCCTTGCCATCTTCCAGCACCCGCATGCCCGCACGGCCCTTGTTGATGCCGGCGTTTTTGACCTCCACCACCTTGTGCCCATAGAGCACCTCCAGGTTCTGGCCGGACAGGGAGAAATTCAGGCGGTCCTTGAGTTCATTTGCGCGCATGGTGCCCAGTTCCGGGTCGGCTTTGCGGTAGTGCCAGGCCAAACCGTAGTCCTTTTCCTCAATCAGCGAGCCGGGCGTACGGTCGGTGAACAACTCCAGCACCTGGCGCACGGCAGGCTTCCAATCGGTCTCCAGCCCATCGGCCTGTTGCCATTCCCCGCCCGCCGGCCGCGTCCACACGCCGTGTTCGCAGACCAGGGTGTAGGGTTTGTTGCCAAACCAGCGGTCAAAACTGCCTTTGTCCCGCCCGGAAATCAGCACCAAGCGTGTATTGGGCATGCCGGCCAATTGGTCCAGCATGGCGTAAAGTTCGGGGTCCGGTGCCGCCTTTTCCGGCTGGCTGCGGAATCCAACCAGGGTGCCGTCGTAGTCCAGGAAAAGGATGCGGGATTCGGCTTCGCCGAAGGCGGAGGCCAGCTCCGTGAGTTCAGAGGGATCGAGCTTGCGGGACAGGAAGCGCTGTTGCGCAGCGTGCACGTTTTTGAGGCTATCGCGGAAATCCTGCGACCACTTTTTGATGTCGTAGCGCTCCAGGCGGTCCTGCAAAATGAAATTGCGCTCGATCTGCTCGGTCTCCGGCATGGTCAGCGCCTCGTGCAGGGCATCGGCTATGTCGTCGGCGTCGTTGGGGTTGATCAGCAGGGCTTCGCTCATTTCGTTCGCCGCCCCGGCCATCTCCGAAAGGATCAATACGCCGCGCTTGTTGTACCGGCTGGCGATGTATTCCTTGGCCACCAGGTTCATGCCGTCGCGGATGGGCGTAAGCAGCGCGATATCGCAGGTGGTATAGAGGTCCACCAGTTGATCGAAGGGCAGGGATCGGTAGAAATAATGCACCGGGTGCCAGTCGATGGAGGCATATTCCCCGTTGATGCGGCCCACCAACTCGTCCACTTCGCTTTTCATGCGTTGGTATTGGGGAACCGCGCTGCGGGAAGGCACCGTCAGCATGATCAACGAGACGTTGCCCACGTATTGGGGATAGCGCTCCAAAAAGCGCTCAAACGCGCGAAGGCGGTTGGCGATTCCCTTGGTATAATCCAGGCGATCGATGGACAAGACCAAACGCAAATCCTCGCGGGCCGCCAGGAAACGGTCCAGCGCCTTTTGGATGTCGGACTGCTCCCGCCGGGTGCGTTCGGCGTGCTGTACGGCCGTCTGGTGGAAGTGCTGGTAGTCGATGCCCAGGGGAAACGAATCCGCATGGGCAATGCGGCGCGGCAAATGGACGCGGTGTTCCTGCACGTCGTAGCCCAGCAATCGGCGTACCGAACTGAGGAAATGCCGCGTGTAGTTGTGGGTATGAAAACCGATCAGGTCGGCTCCGAGCATGCCTTCCAGGATTTCGCTGCGCCAGGGCAGGGTGCGGAACACCTCAAAGGAGGGAAAGGGAATGTGGAGGAAAAAGCCGATGGCGGCATCCGGCACGCGTTCGCGCACCAGCGCGGGCACCAGGAGCAACTGGTAGTCGTGGATCCAAATGGTGTCGCCGGGTTCCGCCTGTTCGGCGATCGCATCGGCAAAACGCTCGTTCACCCGTTTGTAGGCTGCCCAGTTTTCCGGATCGAACCGGACGTACTCCATGAAATAATGGAACAGGGGCCAGAGGGTCTCGTTGCTGAATCCGTAATACACCCGCTCGATCTCCTCGTGGTCCATCCAGACCGAGCCGCATTGTTCGGACACCAACAGTTCGTCGATCTGCTGCTGCCGCTCGGGAGGAACCTCGTCTTCGGGCAAGCCGGTCCATCCGATCCAGACGCTGCCGGTCTGCTGGTGCACGGGTTTGAGCCCGGTGGCCAGACCGCCAACACTGGGGGTAACCGTCAGGCCATCCTCCGTGATCTGGATGTTCAGGGGCAAGCGGTTGGAAGCAATGATGACTTTTCCCATGCCTTTAAGATGCGCAAAGCAGGCGGGAAGATCGCCTATTCGGGCTTTGGAAGCTTCCACAGGGGGGCGTGCACAGCGCCTGGAATACCGGAACAGCAGTAGACGGGCATGAACCCGGCGGGGGCCCTTTGCGTATGCGTAGTTTTGGTCCCTTCCTGTCTTGCCCTCCATGAACAACCTCAACTACGGCATCATCGGCAATTGCCGCAGCGCGGCATTGGTCTCCGAGCGCGCCAGCATCGATTGGTGTTGCCTGCCCGAGTACGACGACGCCTCCATTTTTGCCCGCTTGCTGGACCGCAACAAAGGCGGGCACTTTGCCTTGGAGGTGGACGAACGGTACCACCACAGCCAACATTACATCCGCGGAACCAACATCCTCAAGACGGTATTTGAGAGCAGTTTGGCCGCCTTTGAGGTCATTGATTTCATGCCCCGCTACCGCCTGCCCGGCGAAGGCCTGACCTACCCGCCGGATCTGGTGCGCATCGTTCGCCCGCTGCGCGGGCAGCCCCGCTTCAAGGTGGATTACCAGCCACGGCTGGAATACGCGGAACACGAGACCCACTTTGAGCCGATTGAGGATTACCTGAAGGCCAATACGGAGTCCGGTCCCTACGACTCGTTGTACCTGTATTCGGACGTGCCCATGGAGCGGGTTATGGACGGCAACGAAGTGGTTTTGGACCGGCCTGTCTTTTTCCTGATCAGTTACAACCAGAAACTGCTGACGCAGGATTACGACCGCGCCTACCTGCTGTACCAGCGCACCAAGACCTACTGGCTGAACTGGTCGCGGCGGACGCGCAAATTCACCGAATACAACGACCGGATTGCGCGCAGCGCGTTGGTGCTCAAACTCCTCTCCTACGAGAAAACCGGGGCGGTGCTGGCGGCGGCCACCACCTCCCTGCCGGAAACCATCGGCGAAGAACGCAATTGGGACTACCGTTTCTGCTGGCTGCGCGACGCCTCCATGGTGGTCAAAGTCATGGCCCAGGTGGGCCAGGCCGGAATGGCCAGCCGCTACCTGGATTTCATTGTGGATGTGGTGCCGGACAAGGATGAAAAGATCCAGATTATGTACGGCATTCGCGGGGAACGCGAATTGACCGAACACCAACTCGAGCACCTGGACGGTTATGAAGGGTCCAAGCCGGTGCGGATCGGCAATGCGGCCTTCGAGCAAAAGCAAAACGACATTTATGGGGTACTGATGGACGTGTTCTATCAGCAGCTCATGCATTTTGACGTATCGCTGCAAACCAGCGAGGCCCTGTGGACCATCACCCGATCGGTGGTCAGAATCGTGGAGGAAAACTGGGAAGACCCGGACCGGGGCATCTGGGAAATCCGAAACGAAAACAAGCACTTCACCTTTTCCAAAGTACTGTGCTGGGTGGCGGTGGACCGTGGCGTGAAAATTGCGCGGGCATTGCACAAGAGCCGCTACGTGGAGCCCTGGACCAAACTCCGTGCGCGCATCCGCAAAGACATCGAGGAAAAGGCGTGGAACAAGGAGGCTGGCGCTTTCACCCAGTCCTACGGCTCACGCCATCTGGATGCGGCCAACCTCTTGATGCTGGACTACGGCTTTGCCGACCCCAGCAATCCCCTGTTTGTCTCCACAGTACGGGCTACCTACGAGGAACTCTGCCGCGACGGCTTGATGTACCGCTACAAAAACGAAGACGATTTCGGATTGCCGTCTTCCAGTTTCACCATCTGCACCTTCTGGATGGTCAAAGCGCTGTGGCACATTGGCGAACGCGACAAGGCCATTCACATGTTCGACAACCTGCTGGCCTGCAGCAACCACCTGGGCCTGTTCTCCGAAGACCTGGACTTCAAGAGCAAGCGCATGCTCGGCAATTTCCCGCAGGCCTATTCCCACCTGGCCTTGATTGAAACGGCCATGCTGCTGTCCGGAGGCCGGATGACGGAAGACGAATCCGTGCTGGCCACCATACACAAAAAGAGCTGACGGTGCCTGCGATGCGCTACACCACAAAAGCGCGGCTGCTGCGCTGACCCGCCCATTCGGTGACAATCCAATAAGGTCCGGCGGGAAGCGACGCGGTGTCCATCGTCCATTCGCGGGCTTCCCGCGATTCGGCAATCAAGCCCCCCTGCGGGTCCAGGAAACGCAGACGATCCCAGGGTTCGCTGCTGCTGCACCGCAGGCGGCCGTCGCCCTGATGCCAGTGCATACGCAAGGGTGTTGCCGCAGAGCGGCGGCTGTGCGTGGCGGGGGCGGCGCTGGGCCGCTGGACATCAAAGGGAAGCGGAAGGATGGGCATCGTGGTATGGGTTGTAGCGCGTTTGGAATCCCCGGAGGCCGAGCGTTCAAATCGGTGCCAACCTATGCGCTTGGACGCTTTGCTCGGACCTAACGCATGCGGGATTAAGCGGATTTAACGAAACCTTGATGTTTCGGTTGCCTTGTAGGCGACATTTGCCGCAATACCCCCGTTCCAGTGGACCGAAAGCGGTGGGACACCCGTATGCCGGAGCGTCATCCGCCCGTGCCCATGTCCGAGCAGTCCTCCTCCGCCCGTTCCTTGCCGCCATTGTCCGCAGCACGCGTTTCGCCTGCCGGCGAAAACCCTTCCGGACAACCGGGGTCCGGCACTGCCCGTGTGGCTAAAGCGCCGGGGAAGGTCTGGTTTCCCGGCCTGAATGCCCTGCGTTTCTACGCCGCCTTTGCGGTGGTGCTGATGCACATCCAAAGCAATATGGACCGGGTGGGCCTGCCCAGTCTGCCGGAGTTCCCCATCCTGTTCAAAGGCCTTGCGGCGGTTTCCTTCTTTTTTACGCTGTCGGGATTTTTGATTACCTACCTGCTGCTCCAGGAACGGGACCGCACCGGAACGGTGGGTGTGAAGGCGTTTTACTGGCGCCGTGTATTCCGAATCTGGCCTTTGTATTTCATTGTGGTCGCCTTTGGGCTGTTGTTCTACAATGTCTTGGTGCCGCGCCTGGGCCAGGAGTTTGCCATTGAATACCCGATGGGCCAGGCCGTGCTGTTGTACGCCTTTTTTGGCGCCAACCTCCTGGCCAGCCTCTACCATGTGGGGGGCATCCTGCATGTCACCTGGTCCATTGCCGTGGAAGAACAGTTCTATTTGGGGTGGGCGCCGCTGTTCAAACATGCGCGCAGGAAGCGCCTGCTGCTTTGGATCGCCGCCATCACGGTTGTTTCGCTTTTGGTCAATACGGTCAACGGACTGGGGGGCTTTGGCTGGGGGGTGCACATCCGGGACTTTGTCCACACCCTGCAATTCCATTACATGGGCATCGGTGCTGGGGCAGCCTGGATGCTCTACCACCATAAATCGCAGATCATGGCCTGGCCGGTGTTCGCCCGAAAGGGCGGCCAATGGATCATGATGGGTCTGTTGTTGGCGTATTTCCTGGGTTATACCAAAACACCTGTTTGGGAACAGGTCCTGATCCTGCCCCTGGGCCTGGCTTTTGCCTGGCTGATCCTGAATACGGCGGCCAATCCAGGCAACGCCTTCCGGTTGAGCCATTCTGTGGTAGACCACCTGGGTAAAATCTCCTATGGGATCTACATGTACCACATGATCGTGGTCTACGCGGTCAGTTTTGCCTTCAGCAAAATCGGGCTGCACCACATCAGTTTGCCGGGCTACTTCCTGGCCTATTATGCAGTGGCCATCGCAGGGACCTTTGCCCTGGCCCAGGCCTCTTACCGCTGGGTCGAAAGGCCGCTGTTGCGTTTTGGGCACCGCTTTGGACACCCCAAAATCAACGGCCAAGCAACGGAGTTGCCGCCATCCAGCACCGGTATTCAGGACAAGGCACTAAGGCCGAATGCGGCCTGAATCCGGGTGTATGCGCCCCTGCGGAAAGCCCTGAATCCGGCGCAAAAATACGTGGCAAAAGCCTGTTTGGAAAACACGCTCACACACCTGTATACTCTTGATTTTCAATATACTACAACCTTAAAAGGCGCCTGTGGGCGCCTTTTTTCATGCCTGCCGCAAGCGGCTTGAACAGGGCATTATTGGCCCAATTTGCCTTCGGAGCACCCCAGCATTCCCATACCTTGCCGCCACACTTGCAGAAGCTTCAAATCAATACACACATGAAAACTTTTGTCACACTAAAGGCCGCATGGGCGGGCCTTGCTGCGGTGGCGCTGGGGCTGATGATGCCCTGCTCCGCAGGCGCACAAACATCCTTGTCCGGAACGCTGGGTGCTGATGCCACCCTGGACATCACCGGCAGTCCCTATGTGGTAAGCGCCGACTTTGACGTCCCCGCAGGGATCAATCTGACCATTGACCCGGGCGTCCAGATCTTCATTGATGGCATATTCACCGAATTCCGCGTGTACGGCAACCTCGATGCCAACGGCACGCTCGGCGCTCCCATCCGCATCCAGTCCATCGAGGGTTCGGGTGCAGGTTCGGTCTTGTTTCTCGCCGGCTCCACCGGCGAACTGGACCATGTCACCTTCGACAGCCTGGCCACGGGTGGCTCGGCCTTTGTGGATGCTGCCCTGTACCTGGAAGAGCCTATTGCCATTTCCAACTGTACGTTCCAAAACAACAACCTTGCAGACGTGCGTGCACTGGCCAGCGCCGTTTCCGGATTTGCACCAAACAACAGTTTTGAAAACGGCCCGATCCTGCTGCTGCCCAACAGCCTCAGCGGCACCACTACGTGGCCCCAGGCTTCGGCCGATCCGGTGACCTATCGGTTGCTCAGCGACCAAACAGTGGCCGCCGGGGACAGCCTGACCATTGAAGCCGGTGTGGGTGTGGAATTGGACGGGGTATTCACAGACCTTTCTGTGGATGGCCATCTGCATGCCGTTGGCAGCGCTGGAAACCGGGTGCGCTTTCTGGGCACCGCGCCCAACGGAGGTGGCTCGGTGGCCCTGCGCAAGGGATCCAGCGGCGCTTTCGACTATGCCCGTTTCGAGGAATTGGGCATAAGCGGATCCTCGTTCTTCGATTGTGCCCTGTATGTGGACTCTGCCGACCTGCAATTGGCCCGCAGCATTTTCACCAACAACACTGTGGACATCCGCAGCCGGGCGGATGCCTTGTCGGCGGCCAGCGGCAACAACCAGCTGGACCTGGTGTTCCTGCGCAACAACAGCATTGCCAAAAACGCCACCCTGCCCAACCTGACGCCCACCGGCACCTATTACCGTACGGAAAGCGACCAAACCATTCCGGCAGGTGTAGTCTTCAACATCGAACCGGACGTCACGATCGAGCTCAACGGCGTGTTCATCGACTTGTTGGTGGACGGTGCACTATTGGCCAACGGGATGCCCAGCGCCCCCATCCGCCTTATTGCCGGAGCCTCCGGAGGCGGCAGCCTGGCCCTGCGCGACGGGGCCCAGGCCGAAATCAGCTACATGGCCTTTGACTCCCTGGGCAATTTTGGCTCCTCCGCCTACGACTGTGCGGTATGGGTGGACGACGCGCAGCTCACCTTGAGCAATTGCCAGTTCACCGACAACGACGTGGAGATCCGTGGCCGTGCCGACCGCCTGAAGGCCTTTGACGGCAGCAACGGGATCACCAACAACAACAACGGTCTGGACCGTGTGGTCCTCTTTGCCAATTCCATTGACGAAAGCGTCACCTGGCCCAGCTTCACCCCTTCTGGTGCGGTAGTGGTGCTCAACGGAGACCAAATCGTGCCTGCCGGCGAAACCCTTACCCTGACCGCGCCGATTGACCTGCACTTTGAAAGTATATTCCACGACCTGATTGTGGATGGCGGCCTTTTGGCCGAAGGCACAGCAACGGACAGCATCCGCTTCATCGGCATCGGTCCGGATGGTGGCGGCAGCGTGTCCTTCCGTGCCGACAGCCTGACGGGGGTCTTCCGCTACGCAGCCTTTGACAAGTTGGGTATCAGTGGATCCAGCGCCTGGGACTGTGGCCTGAATCTGGACGGAACCCAAGCCATTTTGGAGCACACCCGTTTCCGCAACTGTACCGTGGACATCAAAGGCCACGGCGAAGCCTTTGTGGCCTTTGCCCAAAACAACGATGTAGCCCTCATCGAGGTACAAACCCCGGACATCGACCGGGATGCCCATTGGGTGATGACCGACACGGTGGCCACCACCTACCGCCTGCTCGGCAATACCACTGCTGAAGCAGGAACGGTTCTGACCATTGATCCAGGCGTGCGCGTGGAGATCACGACCGCGTTCAACAACCTGCGCATTGAAGGCGGGCTGCAAGCTGTTGGGTCGGTATACGACTCCATCCTCTTCGTTGGAACCGGCGCAAGCGGCGGCGGCAGCCTGGCCCTTTTGGACGGCTCGTTCAACCACGATCTGGCCTACTGCGGCTTTGAAAACCTTGGCAGTAGTCCATCCAGCTTTTTCAACTGCGCCCTGCAGGTCTCCACGGCCGGCAATACTGACATCTTTGCCTGCCGCTTTGCGGATCTGGGTACGGCCATCAAGGCAACCGATGATGCGGATCCCAACATTGAGGGCTGCGCTTTCCGCAACAACGCCATTGGCGTGGACGTGCGCAATGGTGCTTCGGCCAAGATCAGCTACTCGGCCTTCACCGGCCACACCAACCTGGCTGTGGAGAACAACAGCAGCAACCCGCCGCTGCTGGCCTGCGACAACTGGTGGGGTGGCGGCCAGGCCTTCAACCCGACCAACTATCCCACTGGCACCGGTGACCCCATTGGCGACAATGTGCAATCCAACGGCGGTTGCTTGTTGCCCGTGGATCCCCATGAAGCATGCATTCCGCCCCAGGTCACCCTGGACGAGGTCACCGGCCCCACCGAAGTGCGCTTTGCCTGGAAGCGCGTCCCGGGTGCCTTCGGCTACCGCGTGGAAGCCACCAAATACGACACCCTCCGTGGCATCTTCCGAAGCACCGTCAACCGTCGAACGCAATCCAACGGCATCCTGCCCGGCGACACCATTGTGTGGACCGTCAAAGCGGGTTGCCCGTTCGACACATCCATTCAAAGCGGCGTGGACACGGTCATCGTGCCCTTGCTGGTACGCCTGAACCAGAATGCCGCAGCCGAACTCCGTGTTTGGCCGCAACCTTCCAGCGGGGTCTTCCACATGACCCGGCCTTCGGCCGAAGGCCAATCCCTCGGGGAAGCTGTCTTGCGCATCTACGACCTCAAGGGCCGCCTGGTGGCTCCGGCCATTCGCTTCCGTGCCGAAGAGCGCACACGCCAAATCGATCTGGATAGATTGCCCGCAGGTGCTTACTTCTACCACCTCGATAGTGGCGACCAAGCGGACGCATCAGGAACCTTACAGCTCCTCTGAGTTTGTAACGGAACGAACGGTCCAGATCAGCATCCGCTGCAATGGACCGTTCGTTCCAATACTTCAGGGCAGCAGTCCCCAACCTGTATTTGCTTCTGCATTGTGGATCCGGCGCGCACACCCCATGGTGTGTGCGCCGTACTTTTTGGGCATCGCAAAAGCCGCTACCGCCCTCAGTCCAGGCGTCAGGACAATTCCAGTGGCCTGTACCCTTCGGTACGCAGAAAACGCATCCCGGGCGGCATGGCCTGCCGTATCGCCTCCGGCGAAGGCCGCAGCACACGCGCCACCCGCTGGACCAAACCGCGGGCCCGCTTGTCTTCGTCGTGCGTATCGATCAGCGCTTCAGCGCCGCAAGCCCGGGCCAGACGCAGCGCTGCATCGAGGCCCGGATTGACCGTTCCACCCAGCAATCCAGGAAGCCGATACGTGATGCAGGTGCTCATCACAAGGCGGACGCGCAGGCCTTCCAGGCGTTCGGCAAGGGCCGCGTCCAGGGCAAAACCGTGCGGGGCATATACAAGGGCTTCTCCCTCGTGCTCCAGCAATAGCCCGTAATACACCGGATCCATGCGCCGCTTGGGATCGAGCATGCTGCAGTGCAGGTTGCCCATGGCCAGCGTTTCGCCCGAAAGGGCATCCGGTATGGACTGCACCCGCGGGGCCAAAAGCGGATCCCTGCGCATGCGCGCGACCGCTTTGGGACTGCCGTAGAGCGGCAAGGACGGGTTGAGCACACGGAGGGTTTGCTCGTGGCAATGGTCCGAATAGGATTGGGTGACCAGGACCGCATCGTGGGGCGGCAGATCCTCTGGCGAAACCGGGTCCAGCACATGCCACTGCTCGTTGAACCAGCGTGCGATGTCCACCTCCGAACCGATCAGCCATGGATCCAGTACAAGGCCAGCACCACCCCAGCCAATCCACCAGGAACTGTCCAGGTTCAGGCGCTGGATGTGCAGCGTACGGGGCTGTGTAGCCGTCGTCCCGGCCGCTTCCCCGGTGCTCAATTGTTGCCGAGGATGATGGGCAGGCCATCGGCCCCGGAACCGATGACGATCACCTTGCTGTTGGGCGACTTGGCCAGTTCTTCGGTGGCCAGAATGCCGCGTTCCCGCAGGATTTTATCCGTAAGGGACTGATCCAGGATGCGGTTGGCTGCTGCCTTGCCCTCCGCATCGATGCGGCGGCGCTCGGCTTCCTTTTCCTCCCGCTGGATGATGTAATTGTACTTCTGGGCTTCCTGTTCTGCGGCAAGCTTTTCCTCGATGGAAGTCTGGATGGTTTTGGGCAGTTTGATCGAACGGAAAAGCAGCGCCTTCAATTCCACATTGTTGGCCGCAAGGGTCTCCCGCGTATCGGTTTCGATCCGCGTTTCAATTTCCTGCCGTTTGGTGGCGTAGAGCTCCTCCGGGGTGTATTGGCCAATGACCCGCCTTACGGCCGAACGCAATTCCGGCCGGATAAAACTCGACGTGTAGTTGGTACGGAACGATCGGTACAAATAGCCGATCCGGTCCGGCTGCGGCCGAAAACGCAACGACACATCAATCGTGATGGCCAAACCGTCTTTGGACAAAACGTCCATGGTTTCCTCGATCTGCTGCTCCTCGATGGAGAAGGTGATCATGTCGTTCCAGGGAGCCACAAAGTTCAAGCCCTCCTGTTTGACATCGTCCACGTCAAGGCCGCCGGCAAATTTTTTAAACACCACGCCGCGTTCGGTGGGCTGTAGGATGATCACGGAACGGGCAATGACATACAGCACCACGATCACGGCAATCACCAGCAGGATGATGGGTGTGCGGCGGCGGCTGTTGAATCGAAAATCTTCAATGGTGGTCATGGGAACACGGTTGGCAGGCCCTCGGTATGGAGCCCGGTTGTGGCTGCAAAGTAGCGGCCTAAAGCCCACATCCCGGTCTACAGCCTCCAGGCCAGGTAAATCGGCCCATGGCATGGCCGTCAGGCGTGGACCAAAGCGGAAAACCATCCATTGGAAACGTCAACGGTACAACGGGACAGGAACGCACGGCGCAAGCCATTAACTTGCTTTGTGCGCTTTGCCGACATCGATATGTGCCATGCCATGGGCCAGCCCAATCGCTGTTATGTCCCTTCAAAGGAGCATACAGGCTATGGACCTTCAGGTGCCAGGCTGTTTGCGCTGACCCTCTGTCTGGCGGTTTTGGGTCAAAACCTTCCCGGAGCCATGGCCCAAGGCAGATCCATGGAGCGTGTGCATGGGACTCGGTTGGACGACCCATGGCCCTGGTTTGCCGAGTCCCGATTGCAGGTCATCGGTCCGGAGAAGGGCTTGCTCAGCGATCAGATTTACGCATTGGCCGAAACCGACGATGGCGGTATCTGGTTGGCTACCGCAGGTGGCCTGTATCGGTTTGACGGCGTGCATGCACACCCTTTTCCTGCAACCGACGCCATGGAGCAGAAAGGGCCGGGCGAGCACCCGGTAGCCCATGCTTCAGATGCTCGCCCCTTACCAAGCGCATCCATATTGAGCATTAAGGCGGATGGTCCGCTGCTATGGGTTGGTTTCCGCAACGATGGGTTGTACTTGGTGCATACCGGAACTGGACGCCATCGACGGATTTGGCCCGGAACCACACCAATTGGCGGGGAACCTCCAAAGGCGGTAGCCCAGGATGATTTGCCCGGCGTGGTTGCCTTGAGCAAAACCCCGGATGGGCGCGTATGGGCTGCCGTTGAAGACGGCACCATGATCCGGTGCCCTGATTTCACCCAGGAGATGGCGTTGTTTTCGCCGGAGGCGAAAACAGGAACCGAAGTGCAGAGCCCTCCACCTGAAGCCTATCCTTTATCTGCCATCCAAGCTCCCGGGTTCAACCTGCGCGGTACGGCTTTGCAACCCGATCCTCTCGATCCATGGACCTTGTTTGCCTCGAGCAATCGGGGTGTGGTGGCCTACAACACCAAAACCGACAGTGCCCGGCTCTACCGAAATCCGGCGGACAGCACAAAAAGCCTTAGATACCTCAATCACGCGTGCAGCGTGCTGGCGGAGGACTCGGTCTTATGGATGGCGAGCTTCCAACATGGCCTTCAATGCATGAACCGTGCAACAGGCACATGGGAACAATGGGATGTAGAGCCTGACCGCAGCCAATGGCAACCCAACACCGCCGTGTGGGTTGGGCCGGAGGAAGGCCGCTGGCGACTGGTCGGCACCCGTGCCAATGGTCTGGTGGCTGTGGATACGGCAAGCGGCCGCCTGTTGCGGTTGCAACCGGAACGCAGCAGCCTTCATCGGTTGTCCATCTACCAGATGCTGGAGGCCCGTAGCGGCATCCGCTATTTTGCGTCCAATCAGGGCCTTCTGGCCATGGACCCACAGGACCACCAGTTCCGGTACATGCCCTGGCGGGCACGTGTGGCCATTGATCCACGCGATGCCGAAATCCGGTCTGTCTGCGAAGACCCGCATCAAAACCGCTTGCTGCTGTGCACCGCCCAAGGAGACGGACTGGTCGTGCTCGACGGCCGGACAGGTGCCCTGTTGGATGAAGTGCATCGCGTGCGTATGCCCGACGGGCAATGGCAAGCAGCAGATCCGAGCCAATGCCACCCCTTGCCCAATGGCGGCTATTGGCTGTCCAGCAAGCAAGGATTGCTCGAATGGGACGGCAGCTCCCCCTACATGGTCCCTTGGCGGTACGCCGATCGCGTTTCAGGCATGGGCTATGGGACCATGGCTTCGCGCGACCCGGAGAAGGGCTTCTGGTTTGCCGGAAACGGCACCTTGTTGTACTGGCGCGATGAGCAAGGCAACCCTTTGCGGATTTGGTCCCTGGACAAACGACTGGCAACCGTACCCGAGGGATTGGGGGCCGTACGTGATCTTCCTGCCGCAGCACCAAACGGGTGGCGGTGGATGGCCGCCGAGGGGGGCATCCTCGGCGCTCATCCCGATTCGAGCTGGTTGTGTTTTGTGTCCTTGGACATCGGCACCGTCTATCGCAGTTGCGGCACCCGGGAAGGCTTTTGGCTGGGGAGTCTGGACCAGGGCCTTTGGCACATTCCCTGGACAGCATTGCAGCAGGACCGTCTGGAACAGCACCCCAGCCAAAGCGCAGGAAAAAAGACCGATCGTTCCAAAACTGCAATTCGTACCGCAACGCTGGGCCGCCAGGCCCTTGAAGCCATACCCTTCCCACACCGGGAAGTTTTCATGTTGCATGCCCATCAAAGCGCCTCCGGCGAATCCATTTGGATCAGCTGTGGAGCAGGCATCGTACACCTGAATACAAACAACCGCCGTTGGAAAAGCTTTGGCATCCGTGAAGGATTGCACGAAGGCTGGTTGCGTTGGCGCAGGACCAGCATTGGCCCCGGCGGCACGCTTTACCTTGGCCTGTACAACGGCTACAATTATGCCCACGTGGACAGCCTGTTGAACGCTTCATCTGCAGCGCGTTCAGCCACATGGCGGTGGGAAGCCTTTCGCGCGGGGAGCGCGAAAGTGGACACCACCGGCTCCTCCCCGGGCCATGTCCCCTGGCGCATACCGCACTTCAATGGCGCCCTGGAGCTTGGTGCCAGGCTGAGCGGCATCCAACAACCCGACCGGATTCGGTATCAGGCCCGGCTTCTCGGATTGGATTCGGTGTGGCGGCCTTTGGACCCCAACCACCGGGTGCTGTATGCCGCGCTCAAGCCTGGCCGTTACCGGTGGCAATTGCGGGCATTGGACCATGATGCGCAGCCTGTTTTGGAGCCCCTGGACCAAGCCTTGATCTTGCTTCCAGCCTGGTATCAACGCCGCGATGTGCAGGCTCTGGCGCTATTGTTTTTGGTAGCCCTGGCCTATGCCGCATACCGCAGGCGCATCCATCGCATCCAGATGGAAGCTGCGCAACGCAGCGAATGGGAACGGCGAT
The DNA here is from genome assembly GCA_030432405.1 of Bacteroidia bacterium. Lineage (GTDB taxonomy): Bacteria > Bacteroidota > Bacteroidia > Chitinophagales > BACL12 > WGOA01. The sequence goes on from JAUIHG010000055.1 coordinate 17,020, forward strand.
TGGCCAGCAGCGAGATGAGTGCATTGCGGGCGCAAATGCATCCTCATTTTCTTTTCAATTGCCTAACCTCCATACAGCATACCATGCTGCACCGGGATCCGGTCGAGGCCACCCGTTACCTGGGCAAATTCAGCCGTCTGATCCGATTGATTTTGCAGCACGCGCGCAACCCGACCGTAACCCTCGAACAGGAACTGCAAGCCGTCTTGCTCTACGCCGAATTGGAACGCTGGCGTTTTGACCGGGACCTGAACATCGAGTACCGCTGTCAGCCCCCTGGCGCGGATGCCGACTTCCGCATTCCCTCCATGATCATTCAACCCTATGTCGAGAATGCCATCGCCCATGGATTGCTGCCCAAGGCAGGTACCGGGACCCTGCGCATTCGGGCGGAACGCCTTTCCGGCGAAGGCGAACACATGGGCATGCGCGTTTCCGTGGAAGACGACGGCATAGGCCGCCAGGCGGCCCAACAACAGCAAGCCCAAAGCGACACCAGCCGGCGTCATCAATCCCTGGGCATGCAAATCAATGCGCAACGCCTTGACCTGGCCGAACGGATCTGTGGCATCCGCACCTCCGTCCACATTGAAGACCTGCATGCCGATGGGCGCGCACTGGGAACCCGAGTTGTCCTGGAGTTTTGGCCATTATCCGGCAGTGCACAGGATCTGCCACCACTGAACAATGCCAACCCCATATCCATCCTACCATGAGCGCCACACCTACTCCAGCGCCATTACGGATCGTTCTTGTTGACGACGAGCCCAAGGCGAGCAGCATGCTCCGCTTTCATTTGGAGCATTTGTCCAGCACCCGGCCTTTGAATATCCTGGCCGAGTACGATGAACCGGAAAAGGCCCTGGAGGCTCTGCCCGACTTGGAATACGACCTCCTTTTCATCGATATTCAAATGCCGACCTTGAGCGGCTTCGGGTTGCTGGCTGCTTTGAAGGCCGCAAATGCCACACCACCTGCCGTGATTTTTGCCACGGCACACGACGCATTCGCCATTCAGGCGATCCGCGTTGCTGCGCTGGATTATCTGCTCAAACCGGTGGACGAAGATGAACTGCAACAGGCTGTGGAACGCGCTGGAGCGTACCTGGACGCGCAAGCAACATCCAAACCGGAGCAGCGCGACCATGCGCAGCCTGGCAAAGCGGCACACGCTGCGAACGATCCGCGGATAGAAACCTTGCTGCAAGCCTGGGAACGCCAACGCCGAGGTGTGGAGCGTTGGGCGCTGCCGACGTTTGAAGGCCTTCAGTTTGTGGATCCCAGCATGCTGAGCCATGCAGAAGCCGATGGAAACTACACGCGCATGCATCCCATAGAAGGACCTGCCTTGTTGCTTTCCAAACCGCTCAAACAGTTGGAGGATGAACTCGAGGCCCGCGGCTTCTTCCGCATTCACCATTCGCACATGGTCAATCTGGAACAAGTCGATCGCTATGTTCGGGGTGATGGAGGCTATGTCCTGCTGCTCAATGGAACACAACTCAACGTCAGCCGCGGCCGCCGGAACCCGTTTCTGGAACGGTTGGGTTGGGGCAAGGGAAAGGAATAGGCGTAAAGCATCCTTGGGCAACGGCAACCATACATCGGCCCTGGCAACAGGTTCTGGTGCTTAAGAGCTTCATGGCAAAGCCAAGCCCCATGCGCCTTGCCCAAGCCCCACTTATCGCCCCCCTCCTGCTCCTGAACGCTGCACGGATCAAGCCGCTCCGTTTGGCCATCATGGCCATGGCATGCTGCCTGCCCATCCTGTCCGTCGGGCAGGTTAGCGGCCCGGTCAGTGTAGGGCCCGACAGCTATGCCTTTACCTATACCGGGGCTCCGGCATTGGGATTGTACTTCAACGCCACAGACAGCCGCTATGAATTCCGGGACAATGCCGGACTATCCGCCTTTTGGCTGAATCCGCAAACAGGCCATGCACGCTTGGAGGGCCGTTTGGGCATCGGCGTCAATCCTGCCTTTGGCCTGGACGTGCGGGGTGGCGCGTACATCGGGGACAGCCTCCAGGGCCTTCGGGTTTCGCCGGCAGGCGATTTGCGTTTT
>JAUIHG010000280.1 GCA_030432405.1 Bacteroidia bacterium
CCCTGGTCGTCGGTGCGGGAATAGCCCTCGTGGCGCTGCAGCAACAAGCGCTCCCCCTCCTTCCAATCCATCAGCCGGAAGGGCCCGGTGCCCACCGGATGGTTGCGGAATCCGTCGCCATACTGCGCAACGGCCTCGGGCGCCACTACCGAACAATAGGGCATGGCCAGACGGCTCAAAAAGGGCTGAAAAGGCTGCATGAGCCGGATCTCCAGCGTGGAGTCGTTGTGCACCACAAAGCCGCTTTCGGGATCCACAATGCCGTTGAACACCCAAAACCCGTCTGCCCCAAGGGCCGGATCCAACAGGCGGCGCAGGCTGAAGGCCACATCATCGGCGGTCATGTTCCGCGGCTGGCCCGCAAAGCAGGGATCGTCGTGGAAAGGCACATCGGTGCGGAGCATGAACGTGTGCGAAAGCCCATCCTCGGTACTTGTCCAGGATTTGGCCAGGTCGCCTTCCAGGCGAAGCCCATCCCCCCGGCGCCGCAAGCCGTTGTAGAGCTGCACCACCGCCCAGGTATTGGCCTGGTTGTCGGCAAAGGCCGGGTCAAGCGAACTGACCTCCGCGCTGAGGTTGAGCCGGAACCGGTTGGGCGCCTGCGCCGGTGTATCGGAGCTGTTTTCGCCGCCGCAGGCGGAGAGCACGAGCAAGGCGGCCATGGCGGGAAACATCCTCAGGAAGCCGGAATACCATGGGGCCGGCAAAGGACGGGCAATCGGAGCATCGGACATGGGAAACAAGGCTTTGTGGGTTTGCGTGCGGACCTGCAGGGGGCGGTTTGTCCGTCAATCCTCAGGCTGGGGAATTGCCGTCAGGCCAGGCCGTCCAGGAAATCGGCTTGAAACGCCGCTACTTGTTGGGCCATTCGGCTTCGGGTGGCGGCTTCGAGGCCCGGGCGCTCGCCCTGGCCTTCCCACAGCGTGCCCAGCCGGCTGATGGGCAGCTTGTCGGGATGCACCCAGGCCCCCATGTGCAAAAAGACGTTGCTCAGGTGGTCCATGCCCCGAAGGTTGCCCGCCCGACCGGTGGCAATGCCGCTGAGCAGCACCGGCTTGCGCTTCCAAACCGCCGGATCCATGGCATCGAGCAGGGCCTTGAGCACCCCGGGCATGGAACCGTTGTATTCCGGGCTGACCACCACCACACCGCTGGCCGGGCCGACGCGTTGCTCCTGCCAGGCCTGGATGGCCGGATGCCGTTCAGCGCGCGGGCCAAAGGCATCGGCAGGCAGGTCAGCCAGGTCCAGGATGGCGTGGTCCAGGCCAAGCTCACCGAGCAGTTCGGCGTAAACGTGGACCACCTTAAGGGTGTTGTTGCCGGGCCGGTGGGTTCCGCAGAGCACTTCGATCATGCCGCGAAGGTCGCGCCAATGCGCCGTTTGCCGGTTGTGGGGCTTTCGCCGGAGGCGAATCCTTTTCCACACGCTGCCGCTGTCTGTGGGTAATTCCGGGCGCTGCGGGCAGGCCCCGGCGCAGCATGGCGCTATCTTTAACCGAATCCCCCAAGCGCATCCTGCAGCCATGCATTTCCATTATTTCGGCCACTCCTGTTTCGGCCTCCAGCTCGACCCAAAGGCCAGCGGACCGGAGTTGCTTTTCGATCCCTTCATCAGCCCCAATCCCAGGGCCTCGGACATCGATATCGACACGCTCGATCCGGACTACGTTGTGATCAGCCATGGCCACCAGGATCATGTTGCCGATGCACAGCATATCCTGGACAAGGGCAAGGCCACCCTCATTGCACCGTACGAAGTGGTCGAATGGTTCGGTAAAAAAGGCGTGGAGAAAGGCCATGGCATGAACCTGGGCGGAGGCTTCGATTTTCCATTCGGCCGCCTGAAATGCGTCACGGCCTTGCATTCCAGCGCCATGCCGGACGGGGCCTATGGAGGGCCGGCCAGCGGCTTTGTCCTGGAGCGTCAGGGTTTTGGGCTCTGGTACGCCGGGGACACGGCGCTGACCCGGGATTTCCGCCTGCTCGGCGAACAGCACGAGCTGGACTGGGCCATCCTTCCCATCGGCGACAACTTCACCATGGGCGCCGCCGACGCCGCTCTGGCCGCCAGCTATGCGGGCGTCCGCAAGGCCATCGGCGTGCACTACAACACCTTTCCTCCCATCGAAATCGATCTGGATCAGGCCCGCAAGGCCTTTGCGGACCTGGACGTGGAACTCCACCTGCCCGCCATTGGCGAACGCCTGGACCTGGACTGAGCCTATTGCCCCACGATCCCCCTCCCCAACCCCTGCAATCCACCGCCCTATGGGACGCGTCATCGCCATCGCCAATCAAAAAGGCGGGGTCGGCAAAACGACCACCGCCATCAACCTCGCCGCCAGCCTGGCGGTGCTGGAATACAAAACCCTGTTGCTGGACACCGATCCCCAGGCCAACAGCACCTCCGGGGTGGGTTTTGATCCGCGGCACGTGCGCGCCAGCATTTACGACGGGCTGGTCCGGGAAACGCCCATTGGCGAAACCATCCTTCAAACGGCCCTGCCCCATCTGGACCTTGTCCCCGCTCACCTCGACCTGGTGGCCGCCGAAATTGAGCTGATCAACCACCCCCAGCGCGAACTGCGCATGCGGCATGTGCTGGAAGAAGTCCGCGAGCAATACGACTACGTGATCATCGATTGCCCGCCTTCGCTTGGCCTGATCACGGTCAACGCCCTGGCGGCTGCAGACGCGGTCATTATCGCCCTGCAGTGCGAATACTTTGCCCTGGAAGGCATGGGCAAGCTGCTCAACAACATCAACATCATCCAGAACCGGTTGAACGAGAACCTGGTCATCGAAGGCATCCTGATGACCATGTACGATACCCGGTTGCGGCTCTCCAACCAGGTGGTGGATGAAGTGCGCCGTCATTTCCAGGAGTTGGTTTTTGGCACCATCGTGCACCGCAACACCCGCCTGGGCGAAGCGCCCAGCGTTGGCAAACCGGCCGTGCTGTACGATGCCGAATCCAAGGGTGCCATGCAGTATCTGGAACTGGCGCGGGAGATCCTCCACAAGCACGACGCTACCGCCATTCCGGAAGCCGAGCGCCAGCTGGACATCACCGAAGAAGACCTGGAGGCGGCCTTCGCCTCCGGCGAAAACCCTTCTGAAGAACATGGCGGGTGAGCAGCACCATGGAAGGGTCCGTCGGGGACTCCCCTAAATCCGGAACGTTCGTTCCAAGCCCACTTCCATCGGAAGCCCCCAAACTGGAACAAGCGTTCCGAAACCCGAGCCACCACGAGCATCCACAACCTGTGAGCAATAAAAAAGAAGCCCTGGGCCAAGGCATCCGCGCGCTGCTGCGCGACATGGATTCCGGCGAGGCGCCCAAACGCGCCACGGCCGCTGCGCCCATGCAGGGGGTGAACGAGATTCCCCTCACGGCCATCGAGGTCGACCCCTTCCAGCCGCGTGCGGTTTTTGAGCCCTCG
>JAUIHG010000056.1 GCA_030432405.1 Bacteroidia bacterium
CTTTGGCATATGGCCGAGTCCCAGCCGGGTGGTTTGGGCAGGCAGCAGGCGTGTGGTACAGGCTTTTTGGACCGATCAATCCGGAACCTCGTAGCCCCAACGGTCGATGGCAAAGCCCCAGTGGCGCTTGACCGTATCGATGTCTTCCTGCCGCATGTTGTAGCGGTTTTTACGGTAACCGCCCAGGGTGGAAAGGTAGGCCTCCAGCTTGGGTGCGGCAGCTTCCCAGCCGCCGATGTCCAGTTTGGCATAAGCCTCCTGGAGCATGGGTATGGGGTTTTCTACAAAATCCTCGTAGCGGATGTGGTGCAGGCGGTCTGAAGGCACGATTTTTTCCAATTCAAAGAAGCGCAACATCATGCGCCGATACACCTGCAGGAAATCCCGTTCCATTTTGATTTCGGGATAGTGCTGCACGTTGAAGGGGGGAATGGCGGTTTTGTACAGGTGGCGCGTGGACAGGTAGACCACGTAGGGGTTGCGGTAGATGTGGATGAAGCGCGCATTGGGGTAGCGCTTCAGGATTTCGATGATGCGCGCCGTATGGGGTGGATTCTTGAGCACCAGGCGTTTGCCGCCGTGGTTGAGCGTGGCCCGGATCAGCACGCGGTTGAATTCGCGCCACCAGGCGGCGCGGCCTGCATCGGAAATGCCGTCAAACTCCACCCATCGGCGGTAGAAGTCCATGATGCGCCAGGGAAAATGCCAGCCGTTGTAAAAGCTGAAACGGCCCCAGTTGCTCAGGGCCAGTTCGTCTTCTTGGGGCATGTCCACGGCCAGTTTCATGTTGTCCATGGGCCGGGTGGCCGGCATGGCCACCTTGAGGAACCAGCGGAAAAAGCCCGTGCTCATGAAGGAGCGGGGGAAGAGGGCCTGATGCATGGTGATGAACCCGAACTGCGGGTCCTTGGTCATCAGGTTGTGCAAAAAGGTGGTGCCGGTGCGCCAGTGGCCGATAATGAAAACCGGATCCTCCTTGAGCTTGGTAGCCTTCAGCTTTTCGCGCAGCACAAAACTCTCGTACCAGCGGAAGGGAATGCCCACCACGCTGACCAGGGTCACAAAAAAGGTCCGGGGCAGGTAGCGCCAACTGGGCGGTCCAAAGGCCAGCAGGTTGGCCAGCCAATTGCGCAGGGAACTGCCGATGGCCGGTGAAAGCCGGGCATACAGCGGGGTTTTTGAAGCGGAGTCCTTGGCGGCTTCGGAAGCTTCCTTGCGGGGCTTCTTAGGAGGTTGTGGTTCGGCGGAGGGCAAAAGGATATCGGATGGGCAGTCAATCGGTCGGGGTAAAAATAGACGCCTTCTGCTGCACTAGTCCCGCGGCTCGGCTTCGCCGGCAGGCGCCCAGCCTTTGCAGCGTTCCACGGCCTTGTTCCATTGCTCAAGCAGGGCCTTGCGTTTGGACACGGGCATGGCGGGCTCAAAGCGCTGTGCGGCATTGCCATGGCGCGCTTGCGCAGGCGCAGTGTGTGCGCCCGAAGGAAGGTCCGATGTACCGGATACGGCCGCTCGAATGGCCTCCATGGTGTAAAAGCCGTTCGCCAAACCGGCGAGATAAGCCGCACCTGCTGCGGTGGTTTCCAGAAATGCGGGCCGCAGGAGGGGCAGGTCCAGCAAATCGGCTTGGAACTGCATGAGGAAGGTGTTGGCCGCAGCACCGCCGTCCACGCGCAGCTCGCGCAGGGCGCTGCCGGCGTCCCGGCGCATGGCGCCGACCAAGTCCTGGGTTTGGTAGGCCAGGGACTCGAGCGTGGCACGGACCAGTTCGGCTTTGCCGCTGCCGCGGGTCAGCCCAAAAATGCCGCCACGTGCGTACGGATCCCAATGGGGGGCGCCGAGTCCGGCGAAGGCGGGTACCACCACCACGCCCCCCGTGTCGGGGATGCTTTTGGCCAGTTCGGCGCTTTCTTCCGCGGATGCGATGAGCTGCAGCCCATCGCGCAGCCACTGTATGGCGGCTCCGGCCACAAAAACGCCGCCTTCCAGGGCGTAGTGGCGTTTGCCATCGATCTGCCAGGCCACCGTGCTGATCAGGCCCGCTTCCGAATGCCGGCGCTCGGTGCCGGTCTGCCACAGCAGAAAGCAACCTGTACCATAGGTGTTTTTGGCCATGCCCGGCTCAAAACAGGCCTGGCCAAAGAGCGCGGCCTGCTGGTCGCCGGCCACCCCGCGGATGGGCAGGGCATGCCCGCTGAACAATGCCGGATCGCTCGTTCCAAAATCTCCGCTGGAGTCCCGGACTTCCGGCAGGGCTTGCAGGATGGGCTCGGCCGGTAGCCCGAGCGCTTCGATGCATTCGGCCGACCAGGCCCCCTGTTCGATGTTGTACAGGAGTGTGCGGCTGGCGTTGCTGGCATCGGTAGCATGCAGGCGGCCGCCGCTGAGTTTGAAGAGCAACCAGCTGTCGACGGTGCCCAGGCAGAGCCTTCCGGATTCGGCTTTCGCCCGCAGGGCGGGACGGTGCTCCCACATCCAGGCCCATTTGGAGCCGGAGAAGTAGGGGTCCAAAAAAAGACCGGTGCGGTTTTGGAACCATCGTTCCAGTGGCTGGCCGTCGTGCTGTTGTTGTTTCCATTCCGCACAGCGGTCGGCCGTGCGGCGGTCCTGCCAGACGATGGCGCGTCCGATCGGCTCCCCGCTTTCCCGGTCCCAGGCCAGGGCCGTTTCGCGCTGGTTGGTGATGCCGATGGCTTCAATCTGCTCCGGCCGCACGCCGTGTTGCTCCAAAACTTCTTGCGCAGTGCGGTATTGGCTTTCCCAGATATCGAGCGGCTCGTGCTCAACCCAGCCGGGCTGGGGAAAATGCTGGGCAAACTCCTGCTGTGCTGTGGCCACGGCGTGGCCGTTCCCATCAAAGAGGATGGAGCGCGACGAGGTAGTGCCCTGGTCCAGGGCCAGGATGTAGCGGGATTCAGCCATTTGGCGTGCCTTCCTTTACCGTAGCCGCAGGTCCAGCAGAACGGGCTGGTGGTCGGAATATGCAAAATCCAAATCCACGCCCCGGGTGTTCAATGCTTCGATGTTGGGGGAGAGGAGGAAAAAATCGATGACGGTGGTGAAGGTGCTGTCCGCGTTGTACGGTGCGGCCACCTTGCGGTTGGTCGGCGTGCCCGGATCATAGGCCCAGATCCAGCCGGGGAGGTAATCGCCCGGGATGTTTTGCTGATCGTAGGCCGACTCGGATTTCTTGAACGTCTTGGGGTCAAAATCCGGCGGGCATTGGTTCCAGTCTCCGCCCACCAGCACGTAATTCCCCTTTTGGTATTCGCCTTCGGCGAAAGCTTTCAAAGCCCGCATTTCCTCGGCCTTCAGGCTGCCGTCGTCATAGGCGCTGTTGTGGGTATTGACCACCACCAGTTCCGCGCCGCCGGGTGCGGCGAAGCGCTGGGCCAAAAAGCAACGGTCCAGGTGGTAGATGCGCGTGGGCCAGCCGTAAGCACCCGGAAAATCGTGGCGTACCGCCGAACTGGCCGGGTAGCGGCTGTAGGAGGCCAGGCCACCGTGCACGCGGCCCATGGGCCGCACAAAGGGGAAGGGGTCAAACGGAACGGGAATGAACCTGACCTTGAAATTGGAAGCAAAGACCCCTTCGTGGTCGGGCAATTGACCGGCCAGGGACTCGGCCTGGTCAATACCGTAGCTGCGTTTGGCGTCGCGGTCCACCTCCTGCAGCAGGATGAAGTCCGCCGATTTGAGTTTGGATGCCGTGGTGGACAGGATGCCGGCCAAGTGCTCGTTTTGCCATTCCTCCGGCGCCTGGACGTATTTGCCGCCGTCCATGAAAAAGTCCATGCGGGCACCCAGGCCGCCGTAGCCGATGTTCCAGATGGCCACGCGGAGCGTGGAATCCACGGGCGTGTCGCGGCGGGCTTCGCCCGAAAGGGCGGTCCCCTGGATTTCCGGTTCGGGTTTCCAGTCGGTCACGGTGCCGAAGACCAACAGCCCGATAAACCCGAGCACCAACAGCCCCACAAGGGCGCCCAAAAAGCGGAAGAAGGATTTCATGCAAGCGGCTTTGCAGCCAATATTAGCCCTTTTCGCGCATGCCCTAATTTGCGGCATGAAGCAAGCGCAACCGGATGATGCCGCGGTGCTCCACCGCGAAGGCAGCCCCTTCGAGCGGCAGGCTGGGCGGCACCGCCTCAAAGGCCTGTTTTGGATGCCGGAAGGCGGCCGATGCAAGGCCGGTCTGGCCCTCGTGCACGGGCAGGCGGAACATGTGGGCCGCTATGCCCACATGGCCGATTGGATGAACCGCGAAGGCATCGCCGTCTTTGGTCTGGACCACGTGGGGCACGGGCGTTCGCCGGGCAAGCGCGGGCACGCCGCGGGCCTGGAGGAGTACCTCGACACCTGCCGGGCCATGCAGGCCGAATGGGAGGAGCGCATGCCCGGCCAACCGCTGTTTTTTTTCGGGCAGAGCATGGGTGGGGGCATTGCCGCCAATTACCTGCTGCGCGATCGGCCGGATGTAGCCGGCGCCATCCTGTCTTCCTCCTGGTTCCGCCTGGCCTTCAAGCCGCCGGCGTTCAAGGTCTGGCTGGCGGGGAAGGTCCAGGGCATCTGGCCTTCTTTTTCGGAGCCCAACAAGCTCGACCCGGACGAGCTGAGCCGGGACAAAAGCGTTGGCCGGGCCTATCAAGCGGACCCCCTGACGCACAACCGGATTACGGCAGGCGCCTTTTTTGCGCTGCACGAAGGTGGTGCCTGGGCGCTGGAGCACGCCGGGCAGCTGCCCTGTCCGGCCCTGGTGTTGCACGGCAGCGGAGACCGGATCACCGATCATGACGCCAGCAAGGCCTTCGCCGAAACGGCGAACGCTTCCCATCCTGATCGGGTGCGTTTCGAGAGCCGGGCCGGGGCTTTCCACGAACTGCACAACGAAACCGATCGTTCCGAAATTCTGGCCATGGAGCGGCAGTGGATCCTCGACCAATTGGGGGCCTGAACGGCCCTGCCGTGCAACGGAAAAAGGACGTTTTGGACCGCAGTGTCGGCACGGCCGGCACCCATGCATATTGGGCTTAACGTATGGTTTACAAAGGCTTGACGTACAATTGATTCGGTCTTAATGGCCGGGGCAAAACACGGCAATAGCTTTGGTCCATGTCCCGCCGAAGCGTAGACCTGGCCGTATTGAGCGACATCCACCTGGGCACCTACGGCTGTCACGCTGCGGAGTGTCTGGAATACCTCAAGTCCATTCGGCCCAAGGTTCTGGTCCTCAACGGGGACATCGTGGACTGCTGGGCTTTCCGCAAAGGCTATTTCCCACCCGAACACCTGGATGTGTTGCGGCAGATTGCGCGGTTTGCCTCCAAGGGCGTTCCGGTTTTTTACATCACGGGAAACCACGACGATGTCTTCCGCCGCTTCAGCGACCTGCAATTGGGCGGATTCCATCTCCTGGACCAGTTGGAACTGACCGTTGGCCAGGAGCGTGTGCTGTTCTTCCACGGCGATGCCTTTGATGTGTCCATCAAGCACGCCCGCTGGCTGGCCAAACTCGGTGGCAAAAGCTACGAGTGGCTCATCCGCATCAACCGCCTGATGAACCGCCTGCTGGTTCGCCTGGGGCGGCCCCGTGTATCCTTCAGCAAACGCGTCAAGCATTCGGTCAAGCGCGCGGTGCGCTTTGTGCACGACTTTGAACAGGCGGCAGCCGAATTGGGCATGACCCGTGGGGTGGACGTGGTGGTTTGCGGCCACATCCACCAACCGCAAATGCGGCACATCAACAGCAGCCGGAAAAACCGCGCGCCGATCCGATACCTGAATTCCGGCGACTGGGTGGAAAACCTCACCGCCCTGGAGTACGACCAGGGGCAGTGGTCCATCTGGCGCTACGAAGAGCAGGCTGCTCGGGACCAAAAACCAGCCAGCAAGACCGGCACTCCAGCCTGGGATGATGCTTTGGACCAGGAGGAGCCTGAAAGCACGCGCGAAACCATTCTGGCCAGCCTGGGCCAGGTAGCCTCTGCGCAGTTGCTGCGCGAACGCGAATTGTACCGCGAGCGCCTGGCCGAGCAGCGCCGCCAATCCGGCCCTCAAAACCTGTCCAAGCCACCGGCCCAGCGCATTGCCTGAACACCTGACGCCCCCAACGCCCATGGCCTATTCCCACATTCCCCCGTCTGCCTTTACCCCACGCGGGGCCCGCGTCCAGCCCCAGGTGCTGTTTGTGGACAGCTTTCATTATTTCCGCAGCCGCTTTGCTGAAGTCTTTTTCCGCCATGCTGCCCGGCGTGCCGGCCTGCATTGGGACGCGGATTCCCGGGGCCTGCAGCCGGACCGCCGCCTGCACTTCGGCCCCGTATCCCGCCATGTAATGGCCGGGCTGGACATGCTGGGCGTGCCCTACGACCGGGACCTGCATTTTCCCGTTCGCCTGACCGGCGAAGCCATTGCGCGGGCCTCCCTGATCGTGGGCATGCACCACCTCGAGCACGCCCCCAGTCTGGTGGGGGACTATCCCGAGGCCATGCCCCGCATGACCTTCTGGAACATCGAGCCCCCGCATCCGGACCTTCCCGACCACACCATCGTACACATGGTGGTGGCCATCCGGGAATTGGTGGACCGGATCGCCTCCGGCGAATTCGAAGCCGAACGCCGCCTGCTCCAGCCCGGCCGCGATTCGGCCGCCTAGGCCGGCCCCAGTACAGTCAACCCAACCCTGCCAAGTCCTGCCCAGCCAAGGCCGGGTAAGCAGAAGCCAGCCCCAGGTGGTCCCGGCCAGTTCCGGCCGGCTCCGAAAGGGCCTGAGCACCCCGCTGTCCGGGGCTGCCTTTGGTCCATCAAGCAGGCCATTTCCCTGTCTTTCAAAGCCCTATCTTGTGGCGGTTTTGGCGGGACCCGTCGGCCTGCCGAACCTTGATGGAGCCCATCCGTAAGGCTTCCTGTAAGCCGCGGCAGGGGTTCTGTTTTCGCCCGGGCCGAAGGACCGGGCAGCCCCGAGCCATACACCGCCAAGATCCAATTCCAGGGAGATGCTTTTCAACTCGTTTGAGTTCCTGCTGTTTTTCCCGCTGGTCATCTTCCTGTACTTCGCCCTGCCGTACAAGTACCGCTGGGTGTTGCTGCTGGCGGCCAGTTACTATTTCTACATGAGCTGGAAGGTGGAGTACATCCTCCTGATCATCCTCTCCACGCTCATCGACTACTTTGCCGCAGGCCGCATGGCCGGCATTGCGGACAAGAAAAGACGGCGGCCCTACCTGTATTTGAGCCTGCTGACCAACCTGGGCATCCTCTTTGGCTTCAAGTACTTCAACTTTTTCCGGGACAACGTCAACGCGGTCTCCGACCAGTTCAACCTGTTTGTGCAGTTGCCCGAACTGCAGGTGCTCCTGCCGGTAGGCATTTCGTTTTACACCTTCCAGACGCTCAGCTACACGATCGATGTGTACAACGGCAAACTGAAGCCGGAACGGCACCTGGGAATTTTTGCCGTCTATGTGTCCTTTTTCCCGCAATTGGTGGCCGGGCCGATCGAACGGGCCCCGCACCTGTTGCCGCAGTTCCGCCAGCATTTCCAGTTTGACTACAACCGCGTCCGCGAAGGCCTCATGCTCATGCTCTGGGGCTTTTTCAAGAAAGTGGTCATCGCCGACCGCCTGGCCGACTACGTCAACAAGGTCTATGAAGCGCCGGACGCCGGCGAAGGCCTCACCAACCTGGTGGGCACCTACGCCTTTGCCTTCCAGATCTACTGCGATTTTTCCGGCTATTCCGACATCGCCATCGGCTCGGCCCTGATTATGGGCTACCGCCTGATGATGAACTTCCGCCGGCCCTATTTTGCGGATTCCATCCGCGAATTCTGGCAGCGCTGGCACATCTCCCTGTCCACCTGGTTCCGGGATTACGTCTATATCCCGCTGGGCGGCAACCGCGCCGTCAAGTGGCGCTGGTGGTACAACCTGTTCATCACCTTTTTGATCTCCGGCCTCTGGCACGGCGCGGCCTGGACCTTTGTGATCTGGGGTGCCATTCACGGCGGCCTGTTGGTGCTGGGCATCTGGACCGCCTCCTGGCGAAAAGCCTTCTGGAACGGCACCGGTCTGGGCAAGCTGGGTGCCCTGCGCCGCCTTGTGGAAGTGGTGGTGGTCTTCCACCTCGTGATTGTGGCCTGGGTCTTTTTCCGGGCCGAAACCCTGGGCGACGCCATGGTCGTGCTCAAATCCTTTGCCGGGCTTTCGCCGTCAGGCATGAAAGGCTTGAGCCAGAGCCTGCAGAGCTTCGGCATGCTGGAGGTCCTGGTGGCCATCGGCACCATCGGCATCATGGAAGGCGTGCACCTGTTGCAAGAGGGGGGCATGAGCATGCACAAACGCATCACCGGCCTGCCCATGCCCCTGCGCTGGAGCGTTTATGTGGCCGGCACCATGCTCATCGTGCTGTTCGGGAAGTTCTCCACCCAGGGCGAATTCATCTACTTCCAATTCTGATCCGGCAAGCGCGTAGGACATGATCAAGCTTTTGATTCGATTGGGAGTGGTGCTTGGGGTGGTGGCGGTATTGTGCCTGGCCATCCTGAAGGTCATTCCCGCCAATCAGCAGGCGTACCTTGCCGGACTCAACGACAAGCAGGCGCGCATCGACAGCCTGCAGGCCAGCGGCCAGCCGAAAATGGTGCTTGTGGGCGGTTCCAATGTGGCCTTCGGCATCCACAGCGGCATGATGGAAGACGCCTTTGGCCTGCCCGTGGTCAACATGGCCATCCACGCGGGCTTGCGCTACGAATACATGATCAACCAGATCATGGACTATCCGTCCCAGGGCGATGTGTTTTTGATTTTCCCGGAATACTCCCAGATGTACGACCCCATCTCCGATGCCGGTCCGATCATCTACCAATCGCTGGACGTTTTCCCGCAGGGCTTTCAGTATGTCCACCAGGGCAATGCCTACCAACAGCTCAAATTCCGCGCCACAGCCACAGCGGAAATCGTGCAGCTCAAAGTCAAAACCACCCTCGGCAAGCTGGCGGGCATGTCGGCCGGCAACGCGTACAAGCGCAAGGTCTTTGACCGCTATGGCGATATCTGGACCCCCTTGACGCTGGAGTCGCGCTACAAGGCCGACGACAAGCACATGGACCGCAATGCGGGCAAATTGCCCTCGGAAGACTTCATCCGCATCACCAATGCCTTCGCCGAAAAGGCGGCTGCCGTAGGGGCTGAGGCGTATCTGGTCTATCCGGCCATTGCCGAGGCCAAGTTTGACGCCGAGGTGGCGCGCGTGACGCGCGAAGACTTGCGCAACCGCCTGCAGGGCATTGAGATGGTCAACAATCCGGCCGATTACGTCTACCCCAACACGCTGTTTTTCGATACCAAGTACCACACCACCCAGGATGGTCGGGTGCGCCGTACCGAACAGACCATCGGGGACCTGCGGCCTTTTCTGGCGCGCTGAGCTGCGCTGCCGTCCGGGCTCGTCCTGCTTGGACCGATCTTTCCGGCCATGCGTTGTATTCCATCCCATTTCCCGTTGGGCGTTCTTGTTGGAATGCCCCTGATTGCACTGCTTGCTGCCTGCGGCAGCGGCACACCGTCCAGTGCTCCCCAGAGCTCCGACCACAAGGAGGATGCGCCCCTTCCTGCGGATTCGCGTGCCGTGGCGCGGGGGATCGACACCTTGCCCTACCGCAGCGTTTCCCTGGATGCCCTGGAAACGCGCCTCGCCTCCGGCGAAGACAGCATCTACCTGCTGAATTTCTGGGCCACCTGGTGCGCGCCCTGCATTGCGGAAATGCCGGTACTGGATGCCTTTGCGGAACGAACCAGGACAGACGGCCCGGCCGATGCTCCGCCGTTGAAATTGATCTTTGTTTCCGTCGATGCGCCTTCGCGCGCAGCGCAAAGCCTTGACGCCTTTCTGGACGGGCCCAGGGCTCCGGAGGCCGAAGTGCTGCATTTGGACGAGGCCAAGCCGCACCGGTACATCGACCGCGTGCATACGGATTGGTCGGGCTCCATTCCCGCCACCTTGATCCGTGGCGCGGATGCAGAACCGGTGGTCTTCCACGAAGGGGAATTGGACGCAGCCCAGCTCGAAAGCCTGTACGGGACGTTTCGGGAATCCCGCTAACGGCGGCACGCCTGCAAGCCTGCCTCAAAAGCGTGCATGATACGCCGGTGTCAATGGTTGCGCAGCGCGTGGATCAACTCCGACTTGTCCATGTCCGACCGGCCGTCGATGCCGATTTCCTGTGCCTTGCTGTACAAGTCGTCTTTGGACCACTGCTCATAGGGCGGGTGTTTGCCGCCCTTCAGGCCTGCTTTTTGGGCATCGGCATTGGCGATGCGTGCGGCTTTTTCCTTGCTGTATCCCTGATCGCGCAGGGCTTCGTATTGTTCGTCGTTTTTGATGGAAGGGCCGTGGTCTTTGGTCATCTCGCGTTGGTTTAAGCGTGTGTATGCAGCTTGCGTGCTAAAAATCAACGGGAAGGCAGGCCCGGAAGTTCAATCCAGCCCCCTCTGGCCATTGGCCCGCAGCAGATCTTGCGATAACTTTCCGAAACGCACGCTTTTCCCGTTTTCCAACCCCAGCCCCCTTTCCATGATCCTTTCCCGCACCTCCAACCGCTCCATCCTGGCCGTTTTGGCCCTGCTGTTGCTCCCAGCCGTCGCCTTGTTGTCGTCTTTTGCCGGCGGACCCACATCCGCAGCGCATGCGGAGGATCATGGGGCGGTTTTCGCCAAAGGCGAAAACGCCGGCTACGGCATCGGCGATCTGGTGGAGGATTTTTCGCTCAAAAACGTGAGCGGCGATATGGTTTCCCTGGCCGATTACCCCGATGCCAAAGGCTTCATTTTGATTTTCACCTGCAATACCTGCCCCTATGCGGTGGCCTATGAGCAGCGCATCATTGAGCTGGATGCCGAATTTGCAGCAAAAGGCTATCCGGTGATTGCCATCAATCCGAACGATGCCCAGCGCAAGCCCGGCGACTCCTTTCAGGCTATGGTGGAACGGGCTGCCACAAAGGACTACACCTTCCCTTACCTGCACGACGAAAGCCAGGACATTGCCCGCCGTTTTGGGGCCACGCGCACGCCGCACGTGTACGTGTTGCAGAAGAACAACGAAGGCCGTGCCCGCGTGGCCTTCATCGGCGCCATTGACGATGCGCCTTACGAACCCGAGCAGGTCGAGGAACACTGGGTGCGCGATGCCATCGAGGCCTTGCAAGCCGAACGCAAGCCCGATCCGGCACAGGTGAAGGCCATCGGCTGCACCATCAAGTGGGCGCAATAAGCGCAGGCCAACGCAGAGCGCGTGATGCCAGAACAGGCGGTTCCTGGGTGAACCTTAGTCCACTACGTGCCGGGGAATATCTTCCGGCAGGCGGGTGAGGAGTTCATAGTTGAGCAAGTCGGAAAACTCGCCAAAGGAGGACACGCTGATTTCCTGCTCGCCCTGGCTGCCGATGAGCACCACCTCATCCCCGCGTTGAGCGCCCAACACGTTGCTCACGTCGATCATCATCATGTTCATGTTGACCGTGCCCACCACCGGCACGCGCTGGCCGCGCACCAGGACCCGCCCAACGTTGCTCAACCCGCGCGCGTAGCCCTGCGCGTATCCCACCGGCAGGCTGGCCACCAGCATGGGGTCGTTGGCCAGGTAGCTGGTGCCATAGCCGATGAATTCTCCGGCCTTGACCTGCTTGACGTCCATGATGCGGGTTTTCCAGCTGATCAGGCGCCGCAGCGGATTGGGGTTTTCGCGGTGCTTTTGACGGTATTCGATGTACACCTCCTGGCTGGGAAAGAAGCCGTATTGCAGAATGCCCACACGCACCAGATCCATGCGGGATTTCGGGTAGCGCATGGCTGCTGCCGAACAGGCGCCGTGGCGGAATTCAAAGGGCCAGCCAGCCTCTTCCAGGCGCACGCAATAGCGCCGGAACAGCTTGTATTGCTTTTGAACACGCAGGTAATTGTTGACGCTTTCCGCTCCGGCATAATGCGTGCACAGGCCCACCAGCTCAACCTGTTCCCGTTGCTGTTCCAGATAGCCCAGCGCGGTGCGCAAGGCCTTGCGGTCCATGCCCGTCCGGTTCATGCCGGTTTCCAGCTCCAGGTGCAGCTTGGCCGCTTTGCCGACTTTATGCGCCGCCAACAGGGCAGCTTGCAAGCGGTCGGTATCAAAAACATAGCACTCGACCCCATTTTGGACCGCCCATTCCAATTCATCGTCTTCGATTTGACCCATGATCAGCACACGCGGTTTGGCGCGGGCCACCTTGAGCAGCCGTTCGGCTTCCCGGGCGGTGAACACGGCAAAATAGTCGGCCCCCTGCCGTTCGGCCAGGGGGATGATCTGTTCGATGCCGTGCCCGTAGGCGTTGCCTTTGACCACCCAGGCAATGCGCGCCGGAGAGAGGTGTTGTTCCAGGAAGGTGTGGTTGTGGGCCAGAGCGCTGGCGCTGATTTCGATCCAGGAACCGCGTTGCATGGGCAATGAATACGAGGGGTTATGGTGGATTAGAGGCCGGCCTGCTCCAGCAGCTTGGCGTACAGGGCCAGGGCCACCGGCATCAATGCGTCGGGAAAATCGTACTCCGGATGGTGCAGGGGAGGGCAGGTTTCGCCCGCTCCCAGGCCGATCAACACACCGTCCTGGGCCTGGGTAAAGAGGCCAAAATCTTCGCCCCAGCGAAAGGGGCGCCGGGCGTCCAGCAGGGACATGTCCAGGGCAATGGCCGCCTCGGTGACGCGACGGACCAAAGCCGGGGCATTGCGGCAGGCCGCGAAGGCTTCCACCCGCTCCATGTCCAGGGCCAGTTCGTGCTGTTCGGCCTGTTCCTCCGCCTCGGCTTCAAAAGCATCCATGGCGGCTTCCAGGCGCTTTTGGGTCCAGGCCCGAAAGGTCAGGTGCAGGGCAGCACTTCCCGCAGCCGTGCCATAGGCAGGCTCGGCAAAGCGCTCGGGATCCACCGCAAGTTTGGCCTGGACGGGCACGGCCAGCAGGAAGTCGGACTGTTCCGGATCGCGCTGTTCCATGCGGGCCGCCTCCTGCAAGGCCGCCTGCACGGCGAAGGCCGGGTTGCGCCCGTTTTCCGGTTCCGCAGCATGGGCGGTGTAGCCCTTCCAGTGCATGGCCAGGCTGGACACTGCGGCCGTGGCCGAATCCTCCCGGCACCACACGTGGCCCAGCGGCAATTCGGGCAGGTTGTGGATGGCGATGCAGGCATCCAGCGTGCCGAATGGTGCATCGGATTTTGACGCATGGTCGCCCTGTTCGCCGTCAGGCGCTTTCAATCCGGCGGCTGCCGCGACCGCTGTCGTGCGGGTGGCTTGAAAAGGCCACTGAGGATCCGTCATCACAGCCCGCGCTCCCTGACCGGTTTCTTCGGCCGGTTGCGCCAGAAGAAAGACGCGGCCTTTGGCAGGCGGGGTGTTTTGCAGCAGTCTACCCAGACCGGCGAGGATGCTCAAATGTCCGTCGTGCCCACACAAGTGCGCGGCACCTTCCCGCTGGCTGCGGTGGGGCCGCTCTTTGGCATCTGGTCCCTCGGGGATCGGCAGGGCATCCAGTTCGGCACGGAACAACCAATTGGGCCCGGCCTGTCCGGAGTCAAAGCAGGCCAGCACGCCATGGCCTCCCAGTCCCGTCAAAACAGAAGTAGCACCACAGTCCCGAACCCAGGCGGCAAAGGCATCGGCGGTATCCGCTTCGTTGCCGGCGGTTTCAGGCGCTTGATGCCGCTCCTTCCGCCATTGTTCCAGGGCTTGGAGGGTCTGTTTGTCGAGGGCGCGTTGCGGCATGGCGCAAGATGTTAAATCCTCGGGGCAATGGCTGCACCGGATGTGTTCAGCGGTCCGTTGTGGACAGCTCTTTTTTACTGCTGATTGGGGCTGCTGATGTGGGCAGCTTGACGCCTCATTGCTCCGTAGCCGCCGAAGGCACCTGCGGGGGCTTTTGAAGCTGATCCACCAGGGCAAAAGCCAGGGCACTGGCGCTCAGGCCGATGAGGTTCGGATCCAGCCCCAGGGGCAGGCGCAAGGCCGCGTTGAAGGCATCCACGGGCCACCAGCCCTGGGCTGCCAGGGTGCAGGCCAGGTTGCTGAAGCCCCCCACCCAAATGGCGGCAAAGGCGGCGTTGGCGTTGGGCCTTCGCTGGAACAGCGCCGCCAACACCGGTACCAGCAGACCGGAAACCATGAAACCATAGGAGAGGAGCATGAGCTCCAGCACATTGGTCATGGCACTGGCCAAAAACAGCGCCACCAGGCCGATGGCGGCTGTGGCGATCTGTGAAAGGCGCAGCGTGCCTGCCGCATCGTGGTGGCTGCCGCGGCCCATCAGGTCGGAGACCACATTGCCCGAGGCGGCCATCAGGCAGGAGTCGGCCGTGGAGAGGATGGCGCTGAAATAGGCCGACAGCACGAGGCCCAAAAAACCGACCGGGAGGACGGTGCGCAGCAGCAGGGGCAGCCCTTGTTCGGGATCCAGCGTAGCGGCGGTTTCGGGTCCGAGAATGCCCTGGTCCAGCGCTACGCGCGAAAGCAGGCCCAGGCCCACGCCGAGAAAGGCCATGACCGGGTACTCAAAAAAGCCCGCGATATACCAGGCCCTCCGTGCGGTTTGCCGGTCCCGGCAGGCATAGATGCGCTGGTATAGCGTCATGCCCACAAACCAGATGGGGATGACCGTAACCGCCCAGTTCAGCAGCGTGATGCCGCCCACGTTGTTGAGGCGCAGCATTTCCGGGGCCACGCTTTTGCGGATGGCGGGCATCCCGCCAACCGCATGGTAGGCAAACGGCAGGCCCACGAAGATCAATCCGGCCAAAAGGATGATCCATTGGATCGTGTCCGTGTAGATGACGGCTTTCAGGCCACCGGCCACCGTGTAGACCACCGCAATGCCCCCCATGACCCACAACGCCGTGCTGAGGTTGAGGGCTTCGAAGGTGGCTGAAGCCAGTTTGGCTCCGGCCAGCAATTGGCTGGCGGTGAAGCCCAGATAGCCAATGGCGGACACCACGCCGGCCAAAAGCGCCACGCGTGGCGAAAAAGCATGGCGGAACATCTGCGGAAAGGTGGTCCAGCGCTCGGAGCGGGCGCGGTCAAAGATTCTCGGGATCAGGAAAACGGCGCTTAACCAGGCCCCGATCAGGCCGGTGAACAGGAGCCAGGAGCCGGACAGGCCCATGGTAAAGCCCAGCCCGCCAAGCCCGATGGAAAAGCCGCCGCCCACATCGGTGGCCACTACGGACAGGCCGATGTGCGATGCGCTCATCCCGCGGCCGCCTACAAAATAATCTTCAAGATCCTTGTTGCTGCGGTAATACCAAGCGCCTACCCCCAGGATGCCCAGGAAGTAGACCACAAAAATGCCCGCGTCGATGGGATGGATGCCAAGTCCATCCATATCAGGAAGCGATGCGTTTGTCGATGTAGCGGGAATTCATCAGGGACAGCACACCCATGTAATCCACCTTAAAGGGAATGAAATCGCCTACCTTGATGCGTCGCCCGTGGTCCCCGGTGTCCACCACCAGCATGTCGGAGCTGGCGCCTATGATGTCGAAATTGGCGTTGACCGGCTTGAGGTTGTCCACGGCAATGTCCAGCAGGCCCACGTCCAGGATGGCCCGGTGGCTTGTGCGGCCCATATCGTCCACTTCAAAGACCGGCGTTTCACCGGCAACGTTGTGGCCCTGGATGCCTTCGGCCACCATCGGCTTTTCCTGGATTTCGATGACCTCCGCCTTGAAGCGGAACACATCGTCTTTCATACTGGAAAAGGTCTTCCCGCTGAAGAGGTTCTTGCCGAAATACAGGGTCTCGCCAACACGGAAATGGTTGACGCCGGCCGGAACCTGATTCTTGCTCAAAAGGGCCAGTGTGACGCTGGTACCGGCGGTGACCCAGGGAATACGGCGGTCAAAGCGCGCCTCCAGCAACTGCTGGTAGAGGCTGAGCTGGATCAGCTTGTCGTTGGACGGCATGATGCCGTTCATGCAGTTCAGGTTGGTGCCAATGCCGCGCACGTGGATATGCTCCAGGGCAAACACGCGGGAGTAAAACTCCACGAGGTCTTCGCGCAGCACCCCTTCCCGCAGGTCGCCCATTTCGATCATGATGACCACCTGGTGGGTGGTCCCGCGTTCGCCCGCCTGGGCGTTGATGGCTTCAATGGTGCCGATCTCGGTATTGAAGCTGACGTCTGCGCAGTCGAGCAGTTTGGAAATGCTGCGCCGCGGCACGGGCTTGATGTAGACCGTTTCCACATCAGCGTCGATGCGCTTGACGGCGGCCAGGTTGCTGAGCCGGGAATCGAAAACGGCCTTCGGCTTGAGCTTGAGGACCTCTTCGAGGTATTCGGGATGCCCGCACAGCATTTTGGTGACCACCCCCCATTCTTTGCCGTAATGGCCCAGCCGCTGATCCAGGTGCTGGAAGTTGTGGATGAGGGAGGAGGGCTTGAGTTCTAGGTACGCCAAACCGGGTGTTTGGGTGATGCCGCAAGCTCCGCTTGCCGGCGAATGCGTTGGCCGTCAGGCCTTCGCTTTGTAGCGCATTTCCAGGTACGGGTTGGTAAAACCGACCCGTTCATAGAGGCGTTTGGCGGGATTGTTGGCCTCTACGTGCAGGGCCACGTCGCCATCGGCTTGTTTCAGGCTTTCTTCCATCATCCGCCGGCCGATGCCCTTGCCGCGCAGGGAGGCATCCACGGCGATGTATACCAGGATGTTCTCCGGAATGTATCCGCCCATGCCCGTGCCGTTGATCACCACCACACCGGCCGTCTTGCCGTCGTAGCGGCCCTCCAGCACAAAACCGCCAAAAGAGGGTCTTTCCTTGACGGCGTATTCGATGGCGCTTTTGATCTGCGGCAGGGGGTCGCCGTATTGGTCCAGGTGCTTCAACAGAAACTCCGCAAGCCGGTTTTTCACCTCGGGCTCAATGCGGGAAAACGCATCGTAGCGTTGAAACTGCAGGTCTTGTTGGGCAGGATTGGACGGCGGGTTGGACGAAGGAGTAGACATGGCAATACTTGGCGAGGGCAGCGAGGCAAATGCGCGACAAAACTACGTATTCTCAGGCCCCCGTTGGAATACCATGCAGCGTTGTATTGAGTAGCATGTATTGTGGTATGTTTTGGGCTCGGCGTTGTACATAACATCAGAGGCCGGCGTTCAACCTCAGGGCGATTGCGCTTTGATGCGGGCGTGGATGGCATTGACCTCCATCAGCGCCGCACTGCCATACCAGGGGCGTAGTTCCATGCGCAGGGATCCGGCTTGAATGGCGGGGTCTGTCTCCGTCCAGGCGCGTGCCTCCTCCACATCCGCTGTGGCAAAAATGTAGATGCCGCGTACAGCTTCCTGATCCAGAAAAGGACCGGCCAGCGCGAGTTTGCCTTCGCCGGCCAGGCGGCGGATGTTTTCAAGGTGTGCCTTTTGCAAAGCCGCCCGCTCTTCAGGCGTACCGTCGCGGTTGGGTCCGGCATGGAGGAATGCCATGACGTATTGGCGCATGCCGTAGGCATCCGCGCCCAGGCGTTCGGCCAACGCGGCGTCGTATGCCGTGTCCAGGCCTGCCGGAGGATTGGAGGGGGCTTTTTCGGATTGGGCCATGACGGGGGAAGCAGCAATAAGTGCAGCGCACAACAGGAACAAGGCCTGAAGCGATGCCTGATGCCGTATCCAAGGTCCGGGTGCCGGCGTTTTGGAACGCCCGTTCGGGCGAATCGTGTTGTTCATCCTCCAATCTACACCATGCTCCTGGCGCTCACATGAAGTCCACGTCGCGGTTGATGCGGTAGCGCATCAGGCGCTGGAGGCTTTCGCCGGCAGGCGCTCCTTCAAAGAGGATGCGGTAGAGCATGCCGGTGATGGGAACGGCCACCCCGTAGCGGTTGGCCAGGCCCAGGGCGATGCGCAGGGTTTGTACGCCTTCGGCGGGTTCCTCCATATCGGCGAGGATCTGGTCAAGGGCTTCGCCCTTGGCGGTGCGGAAGCCCACCGTGTAGTTGCGGCTCAGGGGGCTGGCACAGGTGGCGATGATGTCGCCGATGCCCGCCAGGCCTAGGAAGGCGCGTGGATCGATGTCCAGGATTTGGCCCAGGTGGATGAGTTCGCTCAGTCCGCGGGTTAAGTATAGGGCACGGGCATTTTCACCGAGTTCCAGACCGCGGACCATGCCCGACCCGAGCGCGAGGATGTTTTTGAGCACCCCGGCCAGCTCAATGCCGTGCACATCGTAGGAGCCATAGACCTGGAATCGGTCGCTGCGCAGGCGGCTTTTGCCGGCATTGATGACTTCGTCAAAGCGGCTGGCCAATACAGCCCCCGCCGGCATGCCTTCGGCGATTTCACGGGCCAGGTTGGGGCCATGCAGGCAACCGTGGCGCAGGACCACCGTGCGCTGGCCCACCAGCTCGGTCATGGTCAGTACCTGGCTGCGGTCCAGCTTGGTATCCGCCGACCACTTTTCCGGCGCTTCGGCCACATGCAGGCCTTTGGTGCCGTGCACAATCAAGTGGTCCGGACGCAGCATCGGGGCGAGCTGTTCCAGCATGGGCGCAAAGGCCTCCGAAGGGACCACGGGAAAGAGCAGGTAGCAATCGCGCGCCACCTGATCCAGGTCTTCGGTGGCCTCCACGGCAGGGTGGAGCTGTTGTTCGGCGCAGCGGCGCTCGGCGTTGATGCGCCCGGCCAGACCCTTGCGGCGCGTGTACAGCAGCACCGGACCGTTTTCGGCCAGCAGGTTGGCCACGGCCGTGCCGAAGGAACCGGCGCCAATCACGCCCACCGGCGTGGGTTGCACAGAGGGATTGCTCATGCGTCGGGTTGCTGCAAGGTGGGCTTGGGCGGGATTTCGGACAGGTCCAGGTCCGCGTCGATGCTTTGGGCTGGAGCCGAATCGCGCTCGCGCAGGCCAAGGACCGTCCGGGCCAG
>JAUIHG010000057.1 GCA_030432405.1 Bacteroidia bacterium
GTCAGGATGGCCCAACCCCATCAACAACTCGACGGTGCACGTCCAAGTCAAGGGACATCCGACATCGTCCGAATAGCTTGCTGTATACTCCGTGCTTTCCCAAGGCATCACCGTGGGACTCGGATTGGTCGGGTCAAAACCGGTGCTCGGAGACCAAAGGAGCCCCTGAGGTGTGGTGAAAAAGTTGCTTGTGGCCCCCAGCCACAGCGTGGCGCTTTCTCCAGGTTCAATCCAATAGATGCAATCCGCCGTCACCGCCGTGACCTTACTGATGCCCACAAAGACAGAGTCGCTGGCTACTTGTCCGCCTGCATCCATAACGGTGACAAAAAACAACGCCGTGGTATCCGATGCAATGTCCAGCACCTCAGGGTTGGCCGATGTGCTGTCGTCTAAAGCCGAAGCCGCATACTGGATACCCGCCGCATAGGGAATGCGCGTGGTCCAGCTGTACACATAGGGTGGCGTTCCACCGCTGACCGTAGGGCTTCCGCCCAACACGGCACCAGAGCTGCAATAGACGCTGTCTGGTCCGGCATCCACGGTCAGTTGTGCCTGTGCGGCGAAGCCGAAGCTGCAGGCGACCAAAAACAAGATGCTCCGCAAAAAGCCCATCCGTGCTACAGTCAATGCATTCATACCACAAAATACTTTATGCCTCTTTAAACCAGGATCATGATACCGTTACGATGCGTATCCGCTGCCGTTGAACGCGCAAGCGTTCGCTTGGGCCTGGGTCCTGACTTTGACCTACAACGCCACAACTTTGACAAGTTCATCAAATTATTTAGACACTTTCGACTAATGCCTGTATACTTGGGCTTCGTCTATGTCCTCTACCCGTCCAACATACCGCAGCAAAGGTGCCCTGAGTCCACGCCCAGGCGCTGCCCGAGGTGAGGGTTCCACTACCGGTTCGGAACACCAAGCGGGTAAAGCCTCCACGGCCGATCGCATCCTGGAAGGTGCCTGCCAGGTATTCAATGAAAAAGGCTTTGACGCGGTCTCCTACAACAAACTGGCCAAAGTGCTGGGCATGAGCCGGGGCAACCTGGCCTACCACTTCAAAGACAAAGACGCGCTGCTCGAAGCGCTGTGTGAGGGCATGTGGGCGCAGATCGAAGCCGAACGCAACCGCTCGGTCCAACTGCCTTCGTTTGAGAACCTGCACAACGAAGTGCAACTGTACTTCTGGTTCCAGAATCGCTACGCCTTTGTGTTTTCAGACCCCAAGGTGCTGGTCCTGCCGCCGGTCCGCCAGCGCTTCCGCCAACTAACCCAGAATACCCTGGACAGCCTCCTGGCCTCCATTGCCTTTTCCATCCGCAGCGGCAACATGCGCCCGGAACCCCACCCCGGCCTGTACCGCAACCTGGCCCACAGCACCTGGATGGTGTCGTTTTACTGGCTTTCGCAGCAGGTGGCCACGGGAAAACGCGCCGCCATGGACGGCGAAAAACTGATCTGGAGCATGCTCCTGCCCCATTTGACGGACAAAGGCATCCAGGCCTTTCGCCGATTTTTCGGCGAAGACTATCTGCACGAACTCGGCGAGCCCTTTGATCCGGACGAAGCCCTTTCCCCCTTTTAACCGCACGCAGCCGCCATGCACGTCCTGCCCACCCGCATCAATACCCGCTCCGAGGCCTACCGGCAAAACCGGGAAGCCATGGAAGCCCTCGTGGCCGAGCTGAACGGCAAATTGGAAGAAAGCCGCTTCCAGGGCAACGAAAAGCGGATCGCGCGTGCCCGCGCGAACGACCAACTCCTGGCCAGCGAACGGGTGCGCTTGTTGCTGGACAAAGACAGCCCTTTTCTGGAACTACTGCCGCTGGCCGGGCTCGGCATCCGTGGCGGTTTTGGGCCAGGCGGCACGGTCATTGCCGGCATCGGCCTGGTACGCGGACGCCTGACCATGGTCAGCGCCAGCATCGGCACCCACAAGGGCGGTTCGGTGGATTATGCGTCGGCGTTCAAAAACGTGCGCATCAACGAGATTACGTTGGAAAACGGCCTGCCCTGCGTGCAATTGGTGGAAAGCGGCGGTGCCAACCTGCCCGACCAATACCAGATGTTCAACCTGGCTGGTTCGCATTTCCGGGAAATGACACGCCGCTCCAAGGCCGGGCTGACCACGGTATCGGTGGTGTTTGGAAACGCCACGGCAGGCGGGGCCTATGTGCCGGGCATGTCGGACCACGCCATTCTGGTGGAAGACAAAGCCAAGGTATTCCTGGCCGGGCCTCCCCTGCTGAAGATGGCCACCAACGAAATCGCCACCGAAGAGGAGCTCGGCGGCGCGGCCATGCATTCGCGCGTCAGCGGGGTCAGCGATTACCTGGCCCGCGACGAACGCGAAGGCATCCGCTTGGCCCGGGACATCATCGGAACGCTCAAGGCGTCCGAGCCCCATTTTGAACCGAACGGTCCAATAGACGCCCCGCAGCACGATCCGGACGAGTTGCTGGGCATCGTGCAGGCGGACATAAAAAAACCTTTTGATGCGCGGGAAGTGATTGCCCGCGTGGTGGACGGTTCCCGTTTCCTCGAATTCAAACCCGAATACGGCAACACCCTGGTCTGCGGCTGGGCCGAAATCCACGGCTATCCCGTGGGCATCCTGGCCAACAACGGCGTGTTGTTTTCCGAATCGGCCAACAAGGCCACCCAGTTCATCCAACTGGTCAACCGCAACGACACCCCCCTGGTCTACCTGCAAAACATCACCGGCTTCATGGTGGGTAAGGAGTATGAGCAGGGCGGCATGATCAAGCACGGTGCGCACATGATCAATGCGGTGAGCAATTCGGAGGTGCCCACGGTGACCATCAACATGGCCGCTTCTTACGGGGCGGGCAACTACGCCATGAACGGCCGCTCCTACCAGCCGCGCTTTCTGTTTTCCTACCCGAATTCGCGCGTCAGCGTGATGGGCTCCGAACAGATTGCGGGCGTGATGGAAATCATCCAACGCGCCAAGGCCGAGCGGGAAGGCGTGCCGTTTGACGAGCAGCAGTTTGCCATGATCAAGGCCATGATCACAAAAGAAAACGACGAAAAATCCAGCGCCTGGTACGGCACCGGACAGCTCTGGGACGAAGGGGTGATCGATCCGCGTCAAACCCGCAACGTGTTGGCCATGTGCCTGGCCGTCTTCAACCAACAAGCCATCCGCGGCGCCCGCAGCTACGGCGTCTTCCGCATGTAAGGCCACGCAACCGTTTTTGCGCTCATGTCGAAAAGCCCAACCATACAGCCCATCCGCAAGCTGCTCATCGCCAACCGCGGGGAGATTGCCATCCGCATTGCCCGAACCTGCCGCCGGCTGGGCATCGCCACGGTGGCCGTGTATTCGGACGCCGATGCGGATGCCCCCTTTGTCCGTGCAGCGGACGAAGCCCTGCACCTCGGCCCGGCAGCGCCTTCGGAAAGTTATTTGAACGTCGAGGTCCTGTTGGCAGCTGCCCGCAACAGCGGCGCGGATGCCGTGCATCCCGGTTATGGTTTTTTGAGCGAAAACGCCGGCTTTGCGCGGGCCTGTACGGAAGTGGGTTTGCGCTTTGTCGGGCCTTCGCCGGAGGCGATTGAGGCCATGGGTTCCAAGAGCCGCGCCAAGGCCATCATGGAAGAACACGGCGTCCCGGTGGTGCCCGGCTACCGCGGCGAGGACCAGTCCGAAGCACGGCTGCACACCGAAGCGGAGCGCATCGGTTTCCCGCTTCTGGTCAAGGCGGCCGCCGGCGGAGGCGGCAAAGGCATGCGCATTGTGGAATCGGCGGACAAACTTGCTGATGCCATTGCAGCCGCCAAACGGGAAGCTGCTTCCGCCTTCGGCGAAGACGAACTGCTGCTGGAAAAATACATCGCCTCTGGCCGCCATGTTGAATTTCAAATATTCGGCGACCAGCACGGCCACACGCTGCATCTGCTGGAACGCGAATGCACCATCCAGCGGCGCTACCAAAAGGTCATCGAGGAAAGCCCTTCGCCGGCGCTGACGCCGGCCGTACGCAAACGCATGGGCGAAGCGGCCGTACAAGCGGCGCGTGCCCTGAACTACCACAACGCCGGCACGGTCGAGTTCATGCTCGAAGGCCATGGCGACGCGGCTTCCTTCTATTTTCTGGAAGTCAATACGCGGCTGCAGGTCGAGCACCCGGTCACCGAACTGGTCACCGGACTGGACCTCGTGGAATGGCAAATTGCCGTAGCCGAAGGCCGCGCTTTGCCGCTGAAACAATCGGCGGTGCAGGCGGAAGGCTACGCCATCCAATGCCGGCTGTACGCCGAAGACCCGGCCCGCGATTTCATGCCGGCTACCGGGACCGTGCAGCGCTGGGAAATCCCGGCCGTGGAAGGCCTTCGCGCGGACAGCGCGGTGGAAAGCGGCTCGGAAATTTCGGTGCACTACGACCCGATGATCGCCAAACTGTTGGTGCATGCACCGGATCGGGCCACCGCCCATCGCCGCATGGCTTACGCGCTTAGGCACCTGACTTGCCTGGGCACCACCACCAACCGCGATTTTCTACGGCGGGTCGTGGAGCATCCAGAGTTTCAGGCCGGGGCATACGATACGCATTTCCTGGACCGCCACCCCCAACTGGCCAAACCGGAAGAGGCCGTCGCCATGCCTGGCGAAAACCAAAACGAAATCGATGCGCATGGCCAAACGCTGCTTCCCCCCCTCCAGGCAGCTGCCCTGGCCGCCAGCGTGCACGGCGCCTGGCAGCGCAGCCAACGCCGCGCCATCCTGCCCGCATTGCCCAAAGGCTGGACCAACAACCCGTATGGCCCAGTTCCTGAGCGCTGGAGCGACGGCACACAAACCATAGCCGTGGAGCTGGAGTGGAACGAACGTTCTGCAACAGCCAAAATGGAAGGCCACACGGTGGAGGCGAAGATCCTGC
Source organism: Bacteroidia bacterium (assembly GCA_030432405.1). Taxonomy (GTDB): domain Bacteria; phylum Bacteroidota; class Bacteroidia; order Chitinophagales; family BACL12; genus WGOA01. Next base: position 4,911 of record JAUIHG010000057.1, read on the forward strand.
ACGCCGATGCCGGCTCCCTTCGCCTGGCCATAGACGGCCGCCAAAGCCAGTGGGCCATCCACCGCCAGGCCAAAGACGCGGGCGGCAACCTGGACCAGGGCGAACGCTGCTGGCTCCAACATCCCGAACACGGCGCCTTTGCGCTGGAAGAAATCGAACGCTTTCCCCTCAGCGATGCCGACGCAGCCGATGGCGGCTATACCGCCCCCATGCCCAGCCAGGTGCAACAGGTCCTGGTCCAGTCCAGCCAAGCTGTAGAGGCCGGTGCGCCCCTTGTTGTGCTGCTGTCCATGAAAATGGAAAATACCGTGTACGCCACGGCCAGCGGGACCGTTGCCGAAGTGCTGGTCGCCGAAGGCGAAAACATTGAAGCCGGCGCGCTGCTGCTGCGTTTTGAAACGGATGAACCCTGAACCACCGCACCACCCCTGACAAGCCGCCAAGCCCATGCCCCACAAACTGGTCCTTTCCGCAGCCCTCACCGGCGTTGCCGCCAACCGGCAGCAATGCCCGCACATTCCCTACACGCCTGTGGAGATTGCCGAGGAAGCCAAGCGCGCAGCAGACGCGGGTGCGGCCATCGTGCACATCCACGCCCGGGAAGACGACGGCAGCCCGAGCTGGCGGCCGGAGGTCTTTCGCGCCATCCACGAGGAAGTGCGTGCTCGTTGTCCGGAGGTCATCATCAACTACAGCACCGGGGCCATCGGCATTTCCACCGCAGAGCGCGTGGCCCACGTGGGCGCCCTGAAGCCGGACATGGCGGCCTTCAACATGGGCTCGATGAACTATGCCATCTATTCCAAAAAGGCCAAACGCTTTTATTGGAACGCGGTGTTTGAAAACTCCTTCGACACCATGCAGGAGGTGGTCACCGCCATGAACGAAGCCGGCACCACGCCGGAAATGGAATGCTTTGACACGGGCCACATCCGCAATGCCGAGCCCCTGCGCGACATGGGCCTGGTGCCGGATAATGCGGTCTACAGCCTGGTGATGGGCGTGCTCGGCGGCATTCCCGCAAGCACCGAAAACCTCATGCACCAAATCAGCCAGGTGCCCCGGGGCGCCCATTGGCAGGTCATCGGCATCGGCCGCAAACAGTGGCAACTGGCCGCCGTGGCCACCACCATGAAAGGCCATTTCCGGGTGGGCCTTGAGGACAATTTCTATTTGCCTACCGGCGAAATGGCCACCAGCAATGGGGCCTGTGTGGAAGCGGGCGTGACCCTGGCCCGCATGATGGGGGCCGAGATTGCCAGCATTGCTGAAGCCCGGGAGATGCTGCGCATTCCGTTGCGCAAAAACGAAAACAACCCCAGCGCCGCCAAGGCCTGATCCAACGCCCCAACCTGCCCCATGTTTGCACCCGACTTGTTCAAAGGCACCCGTGCCCTGGTCACCGGTGGACGCAGCGGCATCGGCTACGCCATCGCCCAGCGGCTGTTGGAACACGGCGCCCGCGTGCTGATCGCCTCGCGCAAGGAAGAAGCCCTCTTGGAAGCGGCCGGTACGCTTTCCGCCTTCGGCGAATGCCATGCCCAGCCCTGCGACATCCGCGACAGCGCCGCCATCGAAAACCTCGCCGATACGGCCGCGGCCAAGCTCGGCGGCCTGGACCTGCTGGTCAACAACGCCGGCGGCCAATTCCCCAGCTACGCCGAAGCCATTTCCGAAAAGGGCTGGAACGCCGTGGTCAACAACAACCTCAACGGGACTTTCCTGATGACCCAGGCCATGGCCAAACGATTTTTCATTCCTTCCAAAAGCGGCGTGGTGGTCAACATCATCGCCGACATTTTCCGGGGCTTTCCCGGCATGGCCCATACCGGAGCCGCGCGGGCGGGCGTTGAAAATCTGAGCATGTCGCTGGCCATTGAATGGGCCCGCTACAACATCCGCATCAACAATGTGGCGCCCGGTGTGATCGACTCCAGCGGCCTTGGCCAGTACCCACCGGACTTTGTGGACCGCGCCCGCAAAGCCATTCCCTTTGGCCGCTTTGGCAGCGTGGACGAAGTGGCCTGGGCCACGCTCTTTTTGGCCTCGCCGATGGCCGCCTTCACCACCGGCGAAACCCTTTACGTGGACGGGGGCCGACGTCTGTCCGGCGACATCATGACCTTCGAATAATCCGCAGGATGCCCACCCATGACAGTCCCTTGACCTGCTTCTACCGTTGGGAGCGCGAGACCCCGGAGCGGGTGTTTTTGCGCCAACCGGCGGGCGAGGACTGGTTTGTACAGACCTATGCCGAAGCCGGCCAGGAAGCCCGGCGCATGGCCGCTGCCCTCATCGAACGCGGCGTGCAGGGCAAACACGTGGGCATCCTTTCCAAAAATTGCCGGCACTGGATCCTGGCCGACCTGGCCATCATGATGGCTGGCGCAGTATCTGTGCCGCTTTACCCCAACCTCACGCCGGCGCAGATTCGGGAAGTATTGCAGGCCGGCGATGTGGACCTGCTTTTCCTCGGCAAGCTGGACGCCTGGGATCAAAAGACGCTCGCGCCCATGCCCGAATTGCCCTCCATCCGCTTCCCGCACTACGCGGGCAATGCCGACATCCGGGGCCCCAAGATCCTGGAGGATTGGGAAGCGCTGACCACCCTGCATAGGCCCTTGACTGGCGAACCGCACCCCCCGCTGGACAGCATCTGGACCATCCTGTTCACGTCGGGCACCACCGGCAAACCGAAAGGCGCGATGCACAGCTGGGCCAAGGTGAGCCAGCAGCTGCAGGCCGAACGACAGCAAAACCTGCTGGACGTGGGCCAGGTCAACAACCCCTGGTTTTTTTCCTTTTTGCCGCTCAACCACGTGGCCGAACGCCTGGCCATCGAGTTTTTAGCCCTGCTCTACGGCGGCACCATTTCCTTCGGCGAAAGCCTGGAACGTTTTCCCAAAAACCTTCAGGACACCCAGCCCCACCTCTTTTTGGCCGTCCCGCGCATCTGGACCAAATTCCAGCATGCCATCCTGCAACGCCTGCCGCAAAAAAGATTGGATTTGCTCCTGCGCATCCCGGTCATCCGCAGTTTGCTGATCCGCAAACTCAAAAAAAGCCTGGGCCTCTCGCGGGCCATCACCGTATTGACCGGGGCTTCCATGACCCCCGACGCGCTCAAGGACTGGTACGCGCGCCTGAGCATCCACCTGCGCGAAGTCTACGGCTCCACCGAACTCATGGGTGCCGCTTCGGCCATGCCTGCTGACGACATCCGCTCTGGCAGTGTGGGCCGGATCAATCCGCTGTTCAAGGCGCGCATTGACGCCGATTCCGGCGAAATCCAGGTCCAGGTGCCCTGGGTAACCGAGGGCTACTACCGCGATCCCGAGCTCACGGCCCAAGTGCTCCGCGACGGCTGGTACCACACCGGCGACCGCGGCACCCTGAGCGCGGACGGTTTCTTGACGGTCGAAGGCCGAATCGGCGATGCCTTCAAAACCGCCAAAGGCGAGTTTGTGGCTCCCGCCCCCATCGAGGAGCGCTTGGCCGAAACCCCGCTGCTGGAGCAGGTCTGTGTGTGCGGCCTGGGCCTCAGGCAGCCGATCGCCCTGGCCAATTGCTCCGAACTGGGCCGTTCCATGGACCCGGCCGCTTTGGAAGAGGCCCTTCAAAAAACGCTGGATCGCTGCAATGCCAATGCGGCACCGCACGAAAAATTGTCCGCCATGGTCTTAACCGACCTGGAATGGACGGTCGAGAACCAGCTCCTGACGCCCACCATGAAGGTTCGCCGGAAGGCGATCCAGGACACCTATGGCGCCCGGCTGGAGCTGTGGCAAAACGAAACAAAACCCATCTTCTGGGAGGCTTCGTGAAGCTTCCTTCAAATTCCCATACCATGCCCCGCACGCCCTTCAACCAAGAGCACGACCTGTTCCGCCAAAGCCTGCGCGACTTTCTGGACCGCGAAGTGGTTCCGCACATCGACCAATGGGAAGAAGACGGCAAAACGCCGCGCGACATCTGGAAAAAAATGGGGGACATGGGCTTTCTGGGCCTGGCCTTTCCAGAGGAATATGGCGGCAGCAACCTGGACTTTTTCTACGATGTGGTTTTTGCCGAGGAAATCAGCAAATGCTGGAGCGGCGGCTTTGCCGTCAACCCCGCTGTGGTGCAGTACATGTCCAGCCCCTACATCCTCAAACACGGAACGGAAGCGCTCAAAAAGAAAATCCTTCCCGGGGTCGCCAAAGGCGAAACCATTACCTCCATCGGCATCACGGAACCGGGTGCGGGTTCGGATGCCGCTGCCATCCGGACAACGGCCAAACGGGAAGGCGACCACTACGTCATCAACGGCTCAAAGACCTTCATCACCAATGCCGTGTATGGGGACTACATCGTCACCGTGGTCAAGACCGCCCCTGAAAAGGGTGCGGCAGGGGTAAGCCTGATTGTTATTCCGCGCCAGGCCGAAGGCGTCAGCGCCACTTCCCTTAAAAAGGTGGGCTGGCATGCATCCGATACCGCCGAACTGCGCTTTGACAACGTCCGCGTCCCGGCAGACCACCTGCTCGGGCAAGAAGGCCAGGGGTTTTATTACCTCATGGGCGGCCTGCAATTGGAACGCCTCATCGGTGCCATCATGGGCTATGCCGGCAGCGAGCATGCGTTGTCCTACGCCCTGCAATACATGGGCGAACGCGAAGCCTTCGGGCGCACCATCAACAAGTTCCAGGTGCTTCGACACCGCGTGGCGCAAATGGCCGCCGAAATCGAATCCACCAAAACCTTTGTCTGGCATTGTGCGCAGCTGCACAACGACGGCGAATATGCCGTGAAGGAGTGCTCCATGGCCAAACTGCTGGCCTCCGAACTGTCCGACAAGGTGATGTACCAATGCCTCCAGTTCTTTGGCGGCTACGGCTACATGGAGGAATACAAGATCGGGCGCATGTGGCGCGACAGCCGCATCGGCACCATCGGGGGTGGCTCATCGGAAATCATGCGGGAGATCATCGCCAAAATGGTCATCGATGATGTGAACTACCAGAGCGCCGCCCTACCCGGGACCAGCAGTAACCGAACGTCTGTTCCAGAAAACACAACGCACGCCGAGTCCTCCCTTGCAGACCACCTGCAGCAACGCTTCAGCGGGAAAAAGCCCTTGGGCAAAACCCTGAAGTTTGCCCTGGACTCCGGCCCGGTCTACATCGACGGCACCGGGGATGCCAACGCCGTGGCCGAGCGCGACGCCGAGGCCGATTGCACGGTCAACATGAGCCGGGAAGACTTCGATGCCCTGATTGCCGGCAAACTCAATGCCATGGAAGCGGTCATGGGAGGCCGCATCCGCATTGACGGAGACATGGGGGTGGCCATGAAGCTGCAGAGCCTGTTCGCCTGAAAGGCGAAAACAGCCTCCAGATTTCAAATGGCCGCCATGGCCAACATCAAAATGGCAATCAAAACACCACCCAGCGCGGGGTGGGAAACGCCGCCAAACAGGTCGTCCAATTCCTGTCGGGTGTAATCGTGCGGTTGGGATTCGGTGCCTGGAAGCTGCGGTTGGTGCATGGGGTGTTGCATTTGTTGAGCGTTTTTCTTCCCGATCAAGGTAAACGCTGCATGCCCATCCCACCGGACTTCAGGAAGCAGACTGTGACCCTGGCTATGGTCCAGCTTGCTGCCAAATGCCGGCGCACATACCGTTTCGGCACCACTCGGGGCCGTGTGGGAAGTGCCATATACCGCCCGTTTGCCCTGCAAGGCCCATCCGCACAAGCGCCTACATCGTGACCTGCTGCATATAGCCGCTGGTCTACTGCAACAAGGAAAGCGGCGCTTCAATGCGCTCCCGAATCCCGACCAGGGTATCGGAAATGCGGCTGTGCCAGGCGCTGCGTTCGCCCAACAGGGCGTCTGTTTTGCGTTTCAAGGCCTCCGGATCAATGGCGTTTTCCTCAAAAACAAAATCGGCCATCCCGAAGAGGTCCATGAGCTCGCGGTATTTATGGCTCCAGGAAATGGCCAGACTGGGCACGCCCTGGCTGAGCGCAAAAATCAAACTGTGGAAACGCGAAGCCACCAACACATCGGCCAAACCGATGGTGGCTTTGATGTCCTCGGCAGAGTGGTAGCGGTCGATCAGCGCGATGTCCGATGCCTGATCCGCCGCATCGGCCAGCAGCGCATCCGTGCCCTGCCCCACGATGGCCTCATGCAGCAGGCGGCAGAGGCGGCGGTCGTCCGGGAACCCGTCGTGCACCATGATCTCGTTGGGCACCAGGACCAATTGCGCCCGGTGGGCGGTCATCAAATGCCGGGCCAGGGCCACCAGGGCTTGCACGTAAGCATTGCCCGCGTCGCCGGCGCCGGTTTTTTCGTACACCCGCATGTTGGGGCTGATGGCCACCAGGGGCCGGTCTGCGCTCCGCGCGAACCCATAGCCCGACAGCAGCTCCTCCCCCAACCGCGCCGGTGGCGTCTGCATGCCAAATGCGATGTCCGGCACCACGGGCAGGCTGCCTTCGGGCTTGCCGAGCAACTGCTCCATATAGCCCCGGGAAACCCGGTCCCGGATGTGGAAGGCTTCGGCCAGGCCCAGCATGCGCTGGGTGTTTTCGGCCGTGGCCGGATCGGTAAAGGGTCCCCAGGCTTGGGGCATGATGACGTAGTCTGCGCCCTTGCCGCGGCAGAATTCGATGGCCTTGATGGTCTCCAGGGGCTGCTGGAAGCCGCGGCCATCGTGGTAGGCAAAACCGGAAATGTCGATGCCCAATGCCAGGTCGGGCAGGGCCCGGTCCATGGCGCCCAGGGGCGTGAGGTCTGCAAAGGGCGTTTGCCGCCCCAAGACCCTGCGTTGGATCAGGCCGGTGCCTTTTTTGAGGAGCTTCTCGGCCACGCCGGGGGCCGGGTTATAGAGCGGCTCGAAGCCTTGTGCCTTCGCCACAGGCGCTTGTGCCTCGGTGACGATGATGAAACAACGGGCGTCCGGATTGGCCTGGACCAAGCGCTGTTGCACGGTTTTGGCCATGGCCTCGGCACCCTTGTTGATGAAATTGGCGCCGACCAGGAGGTAGTTGTTCGATGGCATGAAAGGCAAAAGAATGCAATCCCCAGGGTTTCGGAACGCTTGTTCCAGGGACCGGCAAATGCAAAATCAATTGAACCGGAGCAGTTCCGACACCGGCTTTTTCTGGCTAAAGGGAATGCCCCCGGCATCTTCGGGATAGCCCATGCCAATGAGCATCATCGGACGCTCGTCTTCTTCCAGGTCCATGGCGCGCTCCATTTTCTGTTCCAGTTCCTCGATGTCGGGCCAGTTGATCGGGAAGGCTGCCAGGCCGAGGGTCTCCACCGCAAACAGGAAGGCCATGGAGGCCAACCCCCCATCGATGTACATCACGTGGCGGTCGCGTTCGGAGAGGTAAGCACTCAATTTGCCCACCACCACGACAAACACGGGCACGTTGTCGTAGATGCCCCGAATGCCCATCGGAATGCTGCCGATTTTGTCCTTGAGTTCTGCGCGGTCGTAGGCGTGGAAACGGAAGGGCTGGCGGTTGCAGGCCGAAGGGCTCAAGGCAGCGGCGGCCACCGCTTGTTCGATTAATTCCCGGGGCACCGGCTTGTCCAAAAACCAGCGCACCGAACGCCGGCGGCGGGCCAGGGCCAGAAAATCCGGATAGTCGATCCGGCTGGCTGCTGCTTCAGCCCGGGAATAGGGCGACCAGGTCCGGTCGTCCCAGGCCAGACCCAACTGGCCGTTGGTGGCCGGATTGCGCTGGGGCTCCGCATTGATGCGGTCAAACTCGGCCTTGGATTGGGCCACGGCCGGGTGGCTGCTGTCGACCTTGCTGAAATAGTCCGTGAGCACGTCGCGGGTCCAGTGCATCAGTTCGGCGTCGCCTTCGCCGGCTTCCGGCTTCTCCCGGAACAGGCGGTAGTTGTGCACTACGTCGTGGATGTAATCGGTGGCAAAGACCGGACGGCGCTTGCGCATGACCAGGCCTTTTTCGATCCGGTGCACCTCGCGGCGCAGGTGAAAGGCGTTGGGCTGGTTGAGCGCCCGGGCCCGCACGTGGCGGTAGCGCCCGTGCATGACCTTCTGGTGCTCGCGCGAGAACTCGCTTGAAAACAGGAAGTAATACAGGTCCGCCAGCTTGCGGTGGCGGCGCATGATCGGAATCAGGTAGCGGTCCTGAAGCTTGATCTTGAGGTGGTACAGCCCGAGGCCCATGGTCTGGCGGTTGACGGGATTGGTGGTGCTGTCGCCTTCGGCGAAGGCTTCGCGCGGTAGCGCAAAAACGGCAACTAAGCGTTGGTTCAGTGCAGCGCCAAGCCCAAAAGCCTGCTTTCCACGCTGCAAAGTACGTGAATTGGTCAGGTCTGGTCAGCCCGAAATGCAGTTAGCCGCAGAAGAGGTTCTTGCACCTCTTGTGTATACGCAGAAAGGGGTGGAGGGATACGACAGGTGCTGATCGCCAGCGAACAAGCTTTTGACGCTACGAGCCCCACACCGTATATTAGGAAAACACATTATTCAACAATCATGCCCAACGCCCGATGAATTGTCCTGATAAACTCCAGCGCTACACCCTTTTATCCGGTGCGTTTTTGCTGACCAATGCTGCTGCGCAAGCCACCATCGTGTATACCAACGTGGATCCGAACAACAGCTTTTCCAACGATGTTTTTGATGTTGATTTCAATGCGGATGGAACAACGGATCTGAGCATTGACCACCGGTTTTCCGCGTTCACCTCGTACTTGAAAGGCTCAGCTGTTGCCTACGGCAATCCCTTGCGGGAATACATTCCTTCCTTGTTCCGGAACCAAATGCCCGCCCTGGACGCTGGTGCAAGCATTGGAGCACCTGGCCAATCGTTTGCTCCCGTATTTGAAACCATGGGCATCTACATTGCCAGCGGAACATTCCTCATTTCCAGTGGTCAATGGCAACCCGGCACCAACAAATTCATCGGCGCTCGGTTTGACCTTGTGGATGGCCCTCACTATGGATGGGTACGGTGCGTCGTGGACCCCAGTTATGCCGGAATAACCATCCATGATTTTGCCTACGAATCCGACCCCAACACGCCCATCGCGGCAGGTGCTACCGGATCGGCCTGTTCGCCAAGTGTGGCGCCCCATAGCCTTACCTTATCGGAAACAGCCAGCACCCTGACGTTCGGCTGGACGCCGACTCCGGCATCAGCAGCCTGCCAAGTGCAGATATCCTACCGCAATGCGGTGCCATCGGATGTGTTCTCGAAAGCCGTCGTCGGCTTTGAACCAAGCAGCCTTGTTGCACCCAAAAAACGGTTGCCCGATTGGGTTCCCATCGACTCAACCATTCCCCCTTTCCTGGATTGGCGCGTGCGCTGCACGTGCAGCTTATCACCGCTAAGCCCGAGCCCGTTCAGTGCCATAGCCTCTTGGCCTTTGCCTTTTGTACGGTTGGATGCAGCGTTGGCCACCCCACGCTTGCGGCCAAATCCGGCAGGCTCATGGACCAATCTGTACATGACCAATTCAACCACGGAGGCACGCACCGCTTCGGTATTGGATGCCTCTGGACGAGTGTTGAAAGAGCTGGTTGTGCCTGCCGGCGAAGACAAATTGCACATCCCCCTAAACGAAATGCCTTTTGGCATCTTGATGATCAAGTTAGAAGGTGAAGCGACACTGCCTTTTGTGCACGCAGCCACAACACCGTAATGCTGCTGCACTATTCCTGAACCATAGATTTCCAGGCATGCGCCACCAGGTCTTCCATGCGCACATGGCGCAACACCTTTTCGTTGGTGGCTTCAAGCACCACCTGGGGCGCCATTCCTGCGTCAAAGGCTTCTTTCCAGCGCAGGGCGCACAAGCACCAGCGGTCGCCGGGCTTCAGGCCCGGAAAAGACCATTCCGGCCGGGCTGTGCTCAGATCGTTGCCCTCGGCCTTGCTGAAGGCCAGGAATTCGGCGGTCATCACCGCACAAACCAGGTGCCGCCCAGCATCTTCCGGTCCGGTATGGCAACAGCCATCCCGGTAAAAGCCGGTCAGCGGATCGGTGGAACAGGCCACCAAAGCCTCTCCAAACACGTTGGTGGCCTGGGCGGCATCGGAATCGGCATTCAGTTCGAATGGCATAAGCAGTGTTTTAGCATGCGGGTGGCCCGTTGAGGCGACCAATCTATGCTCCAATGCTGTATGGTGGTTGGAATGTGGCCATTTTGGACCAGTTTCATAACGGCCAAACGGACGCACCAATGCCCAACAAGACCATTTTATTGCTGTTTGCATGCACCGTATTTGGTGCAGGGAAGCTACACGCCCAATCTTCCACAGACACCGTTCTGGTCGGCCCGTGCAGCCGGGCGGACCTGCATGCCCCTGCCTTCAAGCGGCATTTCCAGGAACCGGAACTGCTCCACGACGGGGAACGCAGCAACGCCCTGGCCGAGGCCTTGGACCATACTTCCCTGATCTTGTTTTTGGGCACCTGGTGCGAAGACAGCCGGGACCATGTTCCGTTGCTGTTGGCCGAACTGGAAACTGCCCATTTTCCGATTGGGGAAACGGACAATACGCGCTGGAGCATGATCTGCGTGGATGAATCCAAAACCAAACCGGCCAAAGCTGTTTCAGAACGTTCGGTAGAATATGTGCCAACCCTGATTGTCCTCCAAAACGGAAAAGAAGTGGGGCGCATTGTCGAAACGCCGCGCATTGGATGGACCGAGGATTTGCTGGAGCTTGTCCGCTAAAACCCAACCTGAGCAAAAGGCCATGTACGGTCAACTCATGGAAGCAGCAGGGCCACGGCCGTCAGCAGTCCCGTCAGGGCGCTGAGCGCAATGGTGTTTTTGTTGCTTTGGACCAGTTTCCTGCTGTCCATATAGCGCAACACGTTGCGGTGGATCAGCAGGCCTGCGATGAGGCTGAGCATGGCCACCAGGGCAAGCCAGGTATTGGTTCCGGGCAGCAAGCCGGCAATAGCAAGGTGGAGGCCGAAAACCACCACCAGGACGGCAAAGTATATCCAGGCCGACACGCGTTTGCCGAAGGTCACCACCAGGTGGTTTTTGCCGGTTGTGGCATCGGATGCGGCATCGGGGAACTCGTTGATCAACAAGATGTTGGCGGTCAACAACCCTACCGGAAGGCCGATCAAAAAAGCCATGGGGGAGAGCGTACCGGTCAGCACATGCACCACGCCAGCAGTAACAAGCGGGCCGAAAGCCAGGGCAATGCCCAGTTCACCCAGACCGCGCCGGGCCACCAACCGTACCGGTGGTGCGGTGTACCAATAGCCGATGGCTGCACCGGCCAAACCGATGGCAAGCGTGATCCATCCGGTCACCGCAGTGAGGAAAAGGCCGATGGCAGCGCCGGCCGCAATCAGGCTGAGGCCAAGCCGCTTGGAGCCTTCCAGACTGATCAGCCCCAGTTCAATGGCCCGGCTGCCGCCTGAAAACTGCAGAAAGTAGTCGTTGTTGGCTCCATCGGTGCCGTCCTTGACGTCAAAGTAATCTTTCATTACGTTGCTGCCCAGGTGCAGCAGCACCACACCAAGCGCCGCCAAACCAAACAACGTCCAGGAAAACGCAGCAGGATCTTCAAGCACAAACCGGTACACGTACGCTCCGGCAATAAGCACCGGCATGAGGACCGCGGAAATGAAGGGCATGCGTGTGATGGCCAGGCCCTTGATCAACTTGGTTGTCCAACGGATGGGTACCTCAACCGGCTCTTCAATGACCTCGGTGACCCCGCAATAGCCGGTCTGTCCCTGATCCTTGCCGTTGGCGAAGGTGGGGGTCACGCGGATGCGGGCATTAAAGGATGTTCCGTCCTTTCGGACGAACCGCGTTTTGGCGATGTGTTCGCCCGTTTTGCTGGCCTCGTCCAGCCAAACGGGCACATTCTGCAGGACGATTTCTCCCGGAGAAAATACGCTGACGCGCTCCTTGCCGATGACGTCATCAGCGGTATAGCCAAACATCTGTTCGGCGCCTCGATTGAACGTCTCGATGCGGCCTTCCATGTCGCAGGTGATGACGCTTTTCATGACGATGTGCATTGGTGAACAAAAGAGCCGGCTCCGCCGGTAAGGGCTGAAGCCGGCTCGTAGTCATGAAACAGGTCGCGTCAGGTCCGGTTCACTTTCGAAGCACTTGTTAACGCATGATCTGTATGGTTTTGCGCCATACCTGGCCCTGGCTGTTGCGCAGCTGCAACAGGTAGCTTCCGGAGGGCAGCTCCCGCAGATCCAATCGGGTGTGGTTTTCGCCGGCAGGCAGAGCATGCATCAGGCGCGTGCGGCCGGCCAGGTCGGACATCAGGATGGTGGCCTCTGCGTCGAGTGCTGTGCCCAACTGCACGTCGATGTAGCCGACCGCCGGATTGGGAAAAGCGTCGAGCACCATCGTGCTGGGCAGCGTACGCAGGACCATGCCGCCCCCGGTATGCACCGTATCCGGTCGGGTGAACGGCGAAACACCGTTGTCGTAACACAGGGCACGGATGGCGTACTCATAGGTGGTGTCCGGGAGGAGTTCGCCCAACAGGGCGAAGGTATCCGTCGTGACCACCGTATCCAGATCGATCGTTCCAGCAATGCGGTAGAACACCTCATAGCTGATGTCCAGTCGGCTGGCCCGCCAGGCAATCGTGGCACTGCTGTCGGTGACGGCCAGCAGGGTGTCTTCCTTGGGCCGCGGGCAGACTGGTGCGCAACGCGTTTGGAATGCGTGCGGAGCAGAAAAGAAACTGCTGGATTCGGCGCAAACGTTTTGGACGCGGAATTCGTAGTCGGTGCAACGGGTCAGCCAGAAGAAGGGGAACTTGTTTTTCGTCGTGACCGACGAAGCCCATCCTCCACTGCCCAATGGACGGGTCTCCACCACGTAGGATTCCGCTTCGGCCTCGGGAACCCATTGGAGCATCGCGGCCACCGAGGCCAGGGGGCCAATACCGAGGCCACTGGGTGTCGGACAGGTGTTTTGCACCGGGGAGAAGCTGTAAGCACCACAACCGCTGACCCGCTCCAGACGCAGGATGTAATCGGCAGGGCTGAGCAGGTACTCCAGCCGAGCGGTATCAGAGGCGGAAAACCCACCGGTGATGTAGGTTCCCGAGGCGGTGTAGAGATACCACCGTGCATTCAAGGTATTGCTGAGGGGCGCTTTGAGGTCAAGCGTAGTGCTGTCGGTGACCGTCATGGCATAATAGTCGCTGTTGTCTGCCACAACGCTGGCGCTGCCGTAGCCCAGGGTTCCGTTCACCGCGCTATTGACCGTGATGGGCGTCGCGGTGGCAATGCTGTTGTTGGGTTCGGCATCCGGACTGGCGCCGAGCGGCGTTTGCTGGTAGGTGATGCGGTAGCTGCCGCAGCCGCTATGGCGTTGCAAGCGCAGGTAAATGGTATCGGCGGCATAACAGTCCACCGTAAAACTCTTTTCCTGTCCGTCTCCAATGACATTGGTGCCGCCCAGGTAGGTGCCGTTCTTATTGAACACGTCCAGATAGGCAGACATGCCGTCCATGTATCCGGTTATCGTGAAGCTGCCTTCCACACTGATGGCTCCCCGGTACCAATCCCAGACGTCCGCCGCCACACTGGCGCTTCCATAGCCCATATGGCCCATGGCGGTATCGCCTCGACCCAGGCTCCGCGCCTCTGCCAAACTGTTGTTCGGCTCGGCATCGTCCGGCCAGCTCTCCTTGGTCTGATTGTAGGTGATGCGGTAGCTGCCACAGCCGCTATGGCGTTGCAAGCGCAGGTAGATGGTATCGGCGGCATAACAGTCCACCGTAAAACTCTTTTCCTGTCCGTCTCCAATAACATTGGTGCCGCCCAGGTAGGTGCCGTTCTTGTTGAACACGTCCAGATAGGCAGACATGCCG
>JAUIHG010000281.1 GCA_030432405.1 Bacteroidia bacterium
CCAGGCGCTCAAGCAGGGCCTGTTCGTGCGCAGCCATACCGGCGCGGTCCTGGTCCATGAGAAACTCCAGGGCAGTGCCGGCCGCAACGCCACCCGCAATGTTCGGGGTGCCGGCTTCAAACTTGTAGGGCAGGTCGTTGTAGGTGGTGGCCTCAAAACGGACTTGGCGGATCATCTCCCCACCGCCCTGGTAGGGCGGCAGCGCTTCCAGGCGTTCGGCCTTGCCATACAGGATGCCCACGCCCGTTGGGCCGTAGACCTTGTGCAGGCTGAAGACCAGGTAATCCGGGTCCAGGGCCTGCACGTCCAGCGGCTCGTGCACGGCGGCCTGTGCCGCATCGAGCAGCACCTGTGCCCCCACCCCGCGGGCCATTGCCACCAGTTCGGCTACTGGATTGACGCTGCCCAGGCCGTTGGAGGTCATCACCAACGCCAGCACTTTGGTGCGTTCGGTGAACAGGGCGCGTGCGGCTTCCAGGTCGAGTTCGGCCGTGGCCGGACCGGCCGAAGGCTCTCCTGGACCGGCGGCCATGGGCAATACCTTGAGGGTGGCGCCGCTGCGCATACAGGCCATCTGCCAGGGCACGATATTGGCGTGGTGCTCCATGACGGAGACCAGCACTTCATCGCCGGGTTGCAGGCCGTTGGGTCCACCTGCCGCCAGCCCGGAAGCCACCACATTGATGCCTTCCGTGGTGCCCTTGGTGAAATTGATGCAGCGCGGATCCGGCGCGTTCAAAAAGCGCGCCGCACTGGCGCGTGCCGCCTCATAAGCATCCGTGGCCTCGGCAGCCAGTTGGTGGGCACCGCGGTGGATGTTGCTGTTGTAGCCGCGGTAATAGCCCTGCAAGGCATCGAGAACCAAAGCCGGTTTCTGGGCCGTGGCAGCGTTATCCAGATAGACCAGTGCCTTGCCCCCGTCCAACTGCCGTTCCAGCAAGGGAAACTGCGCGCGAAAGGCCGATGGATCAAAGGCCTGCTGCCCGCTGTTTTGGACCGAACGGTCGTTCGAGATTTCCATTTGGGGCAGTTCCACCATCAGGACAACCGTTCGTTGAGCCGTGTCAAAACCCGTTCGCGGAACGCGTCTTCCGGCCTGCCCTCGAGGGCTTCGGCCGCAAAGGCCCGCAGCAACATGGTCCGTGCTTCGGCGGCGGGAATGCCGCGCGCCTGGAGGTAAAAGAGGGCTTCGGGGTTCAGCTGCCCGCTGGTGGCGCCGTGGCTGCAGCGCACATCATCGGCAAAAATCTCCAGCTGCGGTTTGGTGTTGACCGTCGCCTTCGGCGAAAGCAACAGGTTTTTGTTGCTCTGATAGGCGTTGGTTTTCTGGGCATCCTTGCGCACGAAGATTTTGCCGTTGAACACCGTGGTGCCGTGGCCGTCGGCCACGCCTTTGTACAGCTGGTTGGAGTAGCAATTCGGCACCGCGTGATCCAGGATCAGGTGGTGGTCCAGCAGGTCGCGGTCCAGCGCCAGGTAAAAACCACGCAGGTCGGCTTCGGCGTGTTCGCCCGCAAAGCGGACGTTGATGTCGTTGCGGACCAGGGCACCACCCAATTGGTAGCTGCGGGCATCAAAACGCGCGCCCTCACAGACCCGTGCTTCCACCGTTTGAACCTGATGGGTGTCGGCATGGCCGTCCTGCAGCAATTCGTATTCCACACGGGCATCGCGTTCCACAAAGGCTTCCACGACGCCATTGAGGCGCTGGATGCCTTCGTCCTGCATGGGCACATGCAGGACCCGCAAGGAACTGCCGGCCTCGGCGACCAGCAAATGGCGCGGGAGCACCAGGCCCTGTTCGCCCAGTCCAGCGCAATAATCCAGCAGCACGACCGGTTTGTCCACCGCAACACCGCGGTCCACACGAATGCATGCCCCATCCTGGTACAGGGCGCTGTTCAGCGCGGCATAGGGCATGGCCTCCAGGCGTGTGAGGCTGTCGAACCACGTGGCCACCGCATCCGCATCGCGCTCCATGGCGCTGGAAAGGGCTTCGGCCTGCACGCCGGACTGTTGCGGGAGCACACTCAAAGCCTCTACAAAGCGCCCGTTGGCGAAGACCATGCGGTAGGCGTCCATGCCCTGCACCCATGCGGGCAAAACCGGCAGTTGGGCTTCCGCAACGGTGTTGGCCGGCTCCAGGTCCAGTCGGCCGAGTTCGCCGGTAGGCGTGTACTTCCAATCCTCGGTTTTACGGCCAGGCAGGCCGAGCTGTTCGAGGGCCTGTTGGCCCTGCTGGCGGCGCTCGTGGAAAAAACTGCCTTCAAGGCCGTTCATGCCGGCTTCCAGACGTTCAAAGGCCGCCCGATATGGAGCGGATTCGAGGCGCTTGGGGTCTGCCGTAGGTGCTTGGGAACTCATGCGGTATGCTGCGTGGCGTTCGGTATCGGTCGTTCGGTTGCGGAAAGGGGGGGGGCGGTCAAAAGGGTTGCAGACCGGAATCAGGCGTCCACCATTTCTTCCTTGAGCCAATCGTATCCTTTGGCTTCCAGTTCGTGGGCCAGGTCCTTGCCGCCGCTTTTGACAATCCGGCCGTCCCAGAGCACGTGCACAAAGTCCGGCACGATGTAGTCCAGCAGGCGCTGGTAGTGGGTGATGACCAAAAAGCTCCGCTCCGGGCTGCGCAAGGCATTGACGCCTTTGGCGACCACTTTGAGCGCGTCGATGTCCAGACCGGAATCGGTTTCGTCCAGAATGGCCAGGCGCGGCTGCAACAGGGCCATCTGCAGGATTTCGTTGCGCTTTTTCTCGCCGCCCGAAAAGCCTTCGTTCAGGCCCCGGCCGATGAACTGGCGGTCCATTTCCAGCAGCGCCATCTGCTCCTTGAGCAGCTTGAGGAACTCCGCGGCATCCAGGGGCTCCTGTCCGCGGTGTTTGCGCACGGCATTCAGTGCAGCCTTCAGGAAATTGCTGACGCTCACCCCGGGGATTTCGACGGGATACTGGAAGGCCAAAAAGAGGCCTTCGCGCGCCCGCGCATCCGGATCCATATCCAGCAAATCGTGGCCCAGGAAGTCCACGCTACCGCCGGTTACGTCGTAACCGTCCCGGCCGGCCAGGGTCGAGGCCAGGGTGCTTTTGCCGGAGCCGTTGGGGCCCATGATGGCGTGCACCTCCCCCGGGCCGATGTCCAGGCTCAGGGATTTGAGGATGGCCTTCTCTTCAATGGAGGCCGACAGGTTTTGGATCGAAAGCATGGGGTCAGGCTTGAAAAAGTCGCTGTGGAAAGGGGAAAATGAAATCTTGCAGGGGATCAACCAACACTGCCTTCCAGGCTGATTTCCAGGAGCTTTTGCGCCTCAGCGGCGAACTCCATGGGCAGCTGGCGGAAAATTTCCTTGCAATAGCCGTTGACGATGAGCTGGACGGCTTCCTCGTCGTCCAGGCC
>JAUIHG010000282.1 GCA_030432405.1 Bacteroidia bacterium
TGTTGTCGCCGCGTGGCGGATAGTAGTTGATGCGGACTTTGTGGTAGAGGTCGCCGTAAAGGTCCGGGTGGCGCTCTGGCTCCAGGATCTGTTCCAGGACCCCCAATTTGGAAACCTCCTTGGTTTTGAAACTGGCCGGATCGTCGAGCACCTCCCCGTCGCGGTTGCCCAGGATGTTGGTCGAGAACCAGCCTTCGATCCCCAGGCTGCGCGCCTTCAACGCCGGGGCCAGGATGGTTTTCATGAAGGTCTGACCGGTCTTGAAGTCCTTGCCGGCAATGGGTACGTTTTTGTGCCGCGCCAATTCCACCAAAGCCGGAATGTCCGCGGAAAGGTTGGGCGCACCGTTGGCGTACGGCACCCCGCTTTGGATGGCGGCATAGGCGTAGAGCATGCTTGGTGCAATGGCCGGATGGTCGGCATCAATGGCCTGTTCAAAAGCCTCCAGGCTCTCGTAGACCGGATCGTGCTCCAGGTAGATTTCCGTGGAGCCGCACCAGATCATCACCAGTCGCGCACACCCGTGATCTTGCCGGAAACGCGCGATGTCCTCCATCAGGCCATTGGCCCAGGCCCGTTTGCTGGAACCGGGTTTGGTGTGCGGGCCGTCCAGGCGCACCACGTATTTGCGGTCAAAAACGGCGGGCATGGGCCGCACGGCCTCGAGTTCCTCCCGCACAGAGGCCAACAGGTCTTCGCGCAATACGCGCGCATGGCTGGCGGCCGCGTAGGCATCCTCCTCAAACAGGTCCCAGGTGCCAAAAACCAGGTCGTCCATGGACGAAAGCGGCACAAAATCCTTGATCAACGGGCGCCGGTCTTCGGTGCGCTGCCCCAGGCGGATGGTGCCGAGTTGCGTCAGGGCACCGATGGGCTTGCCCAGGCCACGCCGGGCGGCCATCACGCCGGCCATAAACGTGGTGGCCACCGCGCCCATGCCCGGCAGCAGGACACCGAGCTTGCCTTCGGCGGGCTTGAGGTCCGGGACGCGACCGGTGGCCGGGGCGGGTTTTTCGCCTTCCGGCGAAGGCGTTTGGTCCGGATGGCAGGGAACCGGAGCATGGGCGGAAAACAGGGAGCGGGCCATGGGGGTATGGGGAATTGCGCGGCAAATGTAGGCGAGCGGTGCTGCCCGGGAGGGGTCCGTGAGCCGCCGGCCCTTCGGACCGGTCCGCTCAACGGGAAAGCACGCGCATGCCGTGCCACAAACGTTGTGCCGCAGTAAAGGTGGCGCCTGCGGCGATGACCCAAAGCGCAGGCTCCATAACCAAGCGCCAGGCCTTGTCCGCGTTGGCCCAGGAAGGTCCGAAGGCGCCTTGCAGGCCCAGGATGGCGCCTACAATGGCCGCCAGGTTGAGCAGCACAATGCGTTCGGCCCGCTGGAAAAGGCCCACGGAGCCTTCGCCGCCCAGGCCCTCCAGCCGGGCACGGGAATAGGAAACCATCAGGGAGGCCCCGGCAGCAGCAAAAACGGGCAACAGCGCTTCGGTACGGCCCCATGACAGGGCCAGAAGGCCGTAGCCGGCAAACATCAGCAACTCGGCATAGCGGTCCAGAACCGAATCAAAAAAGGCACCAGCAGCCGTGGAATAGCCGCCCAACCGAGCCAGGCGTCCATCGAGGATATCGAACAAGCCTCCGGCCAGGACCCAGGTGGCTCCGATCCATTGGGCCCTGTAAAGGCTGGTGGCATTGCCGTCTTGCCCATTGGAAAAGGCATACAGGGCGATGCCGTTGCACACGAGGCCCAGGAAGGTGAGGTGGTTTGGGCGAATACCGGTTTTGAGCAGCAGTGCCATGCCCGGCTGCAGCAAGCGGTAGAGCAGGGCTTGAAACATCCGTTTGAGCATGGCCGCAGTCCGAAGGCGTTTGTGGAGCGCCCAAAAGCGCCGGATGAAGACGGTAAGGAAGGAAGGAACCGCGGTTGCGGGGGGCGGAAAGAAGCCCGGACGAACATCCCCGGGTTGTCAGTAAACCTCGAAGAAAAAAGGATTCGGAACCTCCGCTCGGGTTCGGATATCCTCCGTCCAGCCTGGTCCGGCGTGAGGCCGGCAGGCCGGAATCCGCCGCGGCAAAGCCGCTGCGGCTGAGGTCCATCCTCGATCCGGCGAGTCAGGTCCCGTGCGAAAACGCTGTTAGGTTACCTAAACGTGTGGCGTCCGCCCGGGCTATGGGTTTCGGGAAAAGCACAGGACCAGCGCCGGCAGACCGGGCATCCGTCCCTGATGCTCCCGCAGCTCTTGCGTGCTCGGGCGACCAAATTAGGCATTCCCCAAAGGGGCCACAACCTGCGGGTATGGGCGGCGCCCACCTGGCGCAAAGGCTATGGGCTATGCGCCAATTCGGCTAGATTTGGAGGCTGCATCCCACGTCTGGTCCTCTACACCAGGTCCTCACTTTAGATTTCCCTACATGTCCCTGATCCAATCGACTGTCCTGCGCCACTGGCCCATCGGCCGAAGCTTGCTGAGCCTTGCGCTGCTTGCCATCTCCTGCATGTTTGGCGCCCCGGAAGCCCAGGCCCAACCGCGCACCGACCAGGTGGTCCGGCGCAACATCCTCTCCGGTGGACTCAACCAGAACATCGGCGCTTACCTGATTGTGGAGTATGCACCGGGACGTACCTTGCCGGGTGGGTCCTCTGCGCCCAAGGGCAAACCCGATCACATCCTGGTTGGCACCTTCAGCTGGCAAGGGAATTCGGACCCGGATGTCCAGGCCTCCACCCTGGGTGAATTGATCGTCAGCAAATCCGTCGGCGAATCCACGGCCGTGCTGCTGGAAGCCCTGGACCGCAACCAGGTGCTGCCCAAGGTCGATCTGGTGGTTTACCGCACCGAAGACGACAAAGAGGTTGAAGAGTTGCGCATTACCCTCGAACAGGTTCAGGTCGTTTCACTGCAAACCCAACTCAAGAAGGGCAATGTGCGCCTGCCGGGATCCACGATGGTCGAGGAAGTCGTGCATTTCGCCTACAAGGCGATCACATGGACCCTGGAGGACGGAACGAGCTCCTACCGGACCGAGCGTTGATCCTCAACCGACAATACCTGTGAGCAGAAGGGGATATGCCCCAACCTGCATGTCCCAACATCAGGGCACCTGTGGGGATAAGTGCGCCACGATCCTGCCAACTTCTGGTTAACTTCCATGCCGTTCAAATCCGGCCCGGGAATTATCTGTCCGGGTGATGGGTTTGAACACCACACTACAACACTGCATAACCGCTCCGGAAGCCCGGCATCGTGGCATGGAAACACCTGCCGGCTATCGCACCGGAAACCTGTTTACGGCCCTTCCATACGGATCAACCTCCACCCAGCGTTCCAGTAGGCCACTCGATCGCACTTTCCACATGCTCAACAACGTGTTCAAGCCTGCGGGCAT
>JAUIHG010000283.1 GCA_030432405.1 Bacteroidia bacterium
TGAGCTGTGTCGGCCCCCCCTCAGAGGCCGTTTTTGTCAGCCGTTGCCGTCCTCAACCGGTAACGAACTGGTGATGTTGTACAGTCTGTTCGTCTTTTCGATCAATTGTAATAAACTGCCTTGGTTAATCGTATGACGGCAGTTGAAGGGTGTTTTATGGGGCACTCGCGGGCCGTTGACTGACCCTGTGACGGCGGCTGAGACGGGCGTAGAGATGGAAGTCGGAGGAGCGCAACAGGTTGGATCCGTATCTGCCCTCTGGTCTGGAAAATCCGCCTCCGGTTGTGTTCATCGTGGCGGAGGCTGGTGTCGGAATGACAAAAGCCGGATGGGCCGGCATGACAGGGCCTGCAGTGAACGTCAGCCGCCGTGCTCAGCCCCGGGATTTCCGGCGGTGCCTGACCGCACCGATCAAAGCGAGACCGCCCACGAGCAGGGGCAGGGAGGCGGGCAGGGGAACCGGCAGCATGGTCGCCGGGGATGTGCCCCGTTTGCCTGCCTGGCGGCCCTGCAGGCCGCTGTCCGGGCGTCCTTTGGGGTCGATCAGCATGTCGTTGAGATCAAGATAGCCGTTCTCGCTGGACCAGCCCTGTTTCGTCCGGGACGTGGTTTTGCCAAAGGGAGCGCTTTTCCCGCCTTTTGATGGCGAGGAGGTCTCCCAGGTGGTGCCATGCCCCTTCAGGGGGGCTGCCGTGGCCTCTGACGGCCCCTGCAGCAGGATGGCTCCGGCGGTGATGGCAAGAGCCATGCTGAGTGTTTTCATGCGTCCGGTCATGGCAGGCCCGTTATCTTTCCGGCAATGTGTTGCGCGGGTCTGATGTTACAGGCCCGCGAATGACAGCGGCAATCATGTTAGGATTTCGTGGTTAATGCCGCGTTGACCTGGCGGGGAGGGTGCGGCCCAAAAGAAAAAGGCCTTCCCGGGTGCTGCCGGAAAGGCCGTGTCGTAACTGGATATGGTGGTGATTCCTAGAAGGAGCCGTCCTTCTGGAAAGGCACGACCAGCGTCCTGAATAGGATGCGGATATCCATGAGCAGCGAATGTTTGCGGATGTATTCCAGATCGAACCGGACCCGTTCATGGGCCATTGCCGCGTTTTCGACCGGGCCGCGGTTGCCGTTGACCTGGGCAAGTCCCGTGACGCCGGGACGGACCCGGTGACGCTCATGGTAGTGGGGGATCAACTCCTCAATGTCCTGGCCCTCGACCTCGAGTACCAGTGCGTGGGGGCGCGGTCCCACCAGCGACATGCGGCCGCACAGAACGTCCCAGAGCTGGGGCAGTTCATCAAGGCAGGTCCGGCGCAGGAAGCGGCCGAACCGGGTGATCCGGTCATCGTCACGCGTCGCCTGTCGACGGCCGGACAGGTCGGTTCCCTCAACCCGCATTGTGCGGAATTTGGTGACCACAACAATCTCGCCGCCGAGGCCGTAGCGGGGCTGGCGGAAAAAGATCGGGCCAGGGGAACTGGTCCGGATGCCAAGGGCGGTCATCAAAAGGATCGGGGAGAAAGTGATGAGAAGTATCAGGGCACCAATCCTGTCCATCACCGATTTGATCCGCCAGGACAGTCTGCGCTGCCGTCTGCGCGCGTCCCTGAGAATGAGCGACCTGAATTCAGCTGGTGTTCCCGAGTACTTCCGGGCTCCATATCCTGGTACGGCGAGACCGGTATCCAATTCCGCGATATGTGTCATTTAATCTACCTAAAATCGTCCCTGCACACAACAAACCGGATATACGAACACTGGCATCTCAGCTGCGGCCTCAGGATCCAGTGGGCTGGAAAGCCCCTGTGTCCTGTCTGAACGCCTCCGGGAAGCCTCCATGGCAACGCCATCAGTTTGTTGGATGAGTTACCCCTCTCATCACGGTCATTAAGCCATTATTTATCCTTAAATTCAAGGAAATTTTGGGTAAAATTGTCAGGTACCGCCGTTGTCTGCCAGGAATTTATGCAGGTGTTGCAAATCGGCTGTTTTGCGGGCGGTTTTTGTTCAGGAGGGTCGAGGGAAGCATTGGGCTAACCCCATGATGTGAAAGCTTTCCCTGCTTCGAAATGCGGTTCCCGTTCGGGCGAATCCATGGTTTTGGGGATGTTTTTCTTTCACGGGCTGGAACCGCAGGGGCGTTTCCGGGGTTTGGGGCGTTGCGGGAATCGGCTCCGGTGCATGTTTCGGTTTGAAACGGGAGAGAACCCTGGTTTATCTGCTGGGACGGGACCGGGCACGGTGCGGGGCCCGGTTTGCAAAAAGGACGTGTGGGACATGGGCTTGGAAGAACCGGCGATCAGTGTGGTCATTCCCCACCTCAACCAGCCCGAAAACCTGCGTGCCTGCCTGGCATCGCTGGAGGCGCAGCGCGGGGATGGTGTGACTTTCGAGGTGATCGTTGTGGATAACGGGTCGCCGGAACCTCCGGCCGCGGTGTGCGCGGAGTTTGAGGGGGTTCGCCTCGAGGTCGAGAGGGAGCCTGGACCTGGGCCTGCCCGCAGCCATGGGGCCGGGCTGGCAGGAGGCGAAATTCTTGCCTTTATCGACAGCGACTGTACCGCCGATCCGGGCTGGTTTTCGGGGATTGCGGGGTATTTTAGACGGGGGGATGCCGCGGACGCCCTGGGCGGTCAGGTGCGCATTGCGCCGGTGGATCCGGCAGGCCTGACCATGGTGGAGGCGTTTGAGAGCGTTTACGGCTACCGTATGAAGCTCTTCATCGAGCGGGACAACTATGCGGCGACCTGCAACATGGCCGTGCGGCGCGAGGTCTTTGGAAAGGTCGGCCCCTTCGCGGGTATAAACGTGGCAGAGGACATGGACTGGGGCCAGCGCGCCACGGCGAAAGGTTTCCGTATTGAGTATGTACCGGAGATTGCCATTCACACGCCCGCCCGGGAGAATTTCGCCGATCTGACACGCAAATGGGACCGGCATATCGCACATGATTTTGAGGTCGTGCCGGCGGGCATCGTTCCGCGTCTGAAATGGCTGTTGCGGGCCGGGGCTCTGGCGGCCTCGCCCCTGGCGGAGATCCCCACCATTGCCATGACGGAGTATCTCAGCGGCCTGGGCGACCGGCTGCTGTGTTTCGTGGGGGTGGTGCGCATCCGCTGGTACCGGGCCTGGAAGATGCTGCTGCTGGCGTTTGGAGCGGACGGGGCGCGCATGAGCGGTGGCTGGCATCAGACCGGCGGCCGGGGGTAGCGGACTGACCCTTCCCAGTGGGAAAATAATGGTTGTCCGGGACGGCGGTGCCCCGGACGGCCCGTGTCAGGATCTGATGCCCTTTTGTCCTAAAACCCCTCCACCACGATTTTGCCTTTGGCCTGACCGGTTTCCACGAGCCGGTGGTCCTCGCGCAGTGTTGCCGCGCTGATCG